>CANGJB010000073.1 GCA_947453945.1 Sphingomonadaceae bacterium | reverse complement strand
GTACTTCATCAATGTACGTCAGCGCATTGTACTTGTCGGCCAGGTCGCAGATCGCGTGGATCGGGGCGATATCGCCGTCCATCGAATAGACGCTTTCGAACGCGATCAGCTTGGGCAGCGCAGGATCGGTTTCGGCCAGAAGTTCTTCCAGATGCTCGACATCGTTGTGGCGGAAGACCTTCTTCTCCGCGCCCGAATTGCGGATGCCGGCGATCATGCTGGCGTGGTTGAGTTCGTCGGAAAAGATAACGCAACCAGGCAGGATCTTGGCGAGTGTCGAGAGCGTCGCGTCGTTCGAGACATAGCCGCTGGTGAACAGCAGCGCCGCATCCTTGCCGTGGAGATCAGCAAGTTCGGCTTCGAGATCGACGTGGTAATGCGTGTTGCCGCCGATGTTGCGCGTGCCGCCCGAGCCGGCGCCGACATCGTGCAGCGCTTCTTCCATGGCGCCGATGACCTTGGGATGCTGGCCCATCGCGAGGTAGTCGTTCGAGCACCAAACCGTGATCGGCTTGGGGCCGTTGTGCCCGGCAAAGCAGCGCGCGTTGGGATAGGCGCCCTTGTTGCGCAGGATGTCGATAAAGACGCGGTAACGACCTTCGGTGTGCAGACGTTCGATCGCGGAATCAAAAACCTGATCGTAATTCACCTGCGGCTCCTTGTGCACCTGGTGCGCCTGCCTCTGATCGGCGATGCGCGCTTTACGCCGCTTGTTGCGGCATTGCCAGCGGCATTTGGGTCATATCAGACCGCACGAAGACACCCTATTGGGCGGCTTGCTGCGCGCCCGCAGTCCGTGAGTGTGGCGGTGCTGCTGCAAAGCGGGGGCCGATATCCGGATCCTTCAGCCAGCCAAAGTCGTGGGCGTAGACGATCGTCAGCCCGGGTTCGCGGGCCTTGAGCCGTGCGAGGCCCTTGATCCAGCCAAGAGTAGCGGCGCGGTCTTCCGTGCCATACCACTCGGCCGAGAGGCGAGAACGCGGTCGCTGCCAATCGACATTCCGCCGCATCGGTGCGGAATCGCCAGCGAACAGATACTCGCGGCCATTCTGCAGGCGGGCATAGATCATCTGGGTGCCGGGCAAGTGCCCTGGGGTATGCACCGCGGCAATGCCGGGCGCGATCGCTGCGTAGCCTGCTGGGGTCGAAAGCGCGGCAAGCGGCGGCTTCAGGGATTTCGTCAGCCCCGGCGCCAAGGCATGAATGGCGGTGGTTTGCTCGCGATTGCCGATCACCTTGCCGGCAATGTCACGGTCCGCCGTCAGCAGCGAAACGAGGCCGCCGGCATGATCGATCTCCTCGCTGGTGAACAGGATCAGTCGTGCAGCGTGAAGCCATCCGTCAGCCGTGGCCTGCATCGCGGGATCGAAGTGGGTGTAACCGCTGGCAAGGGCCTGATCGGCTGTCAGGCCGGAATTGATTACCGTATCGCCGCCGGGCGTGACGAGCCGCCACACAAGCACCGCCGTGTCCACGCTCCGCAGCCCGCCGCCAGCCACAAGCACGGTTCCCGGGACTGTCTCTGTCTGTACCGCCGCATATTCGATCGCGATTGGCCGCGGGCCGCTCTGGCTGTCTGCCAGCATCCTGAGGCGGGCAATATCGATGTCGCGCGCAGGCACCGAAGTGGGGCCGGTGTCCATCAGCAGCCAGTAATAGGGCAGCGCGATGATCAGGATCAGAAGAAGGGCAATGCGGTTGAACATGTCCGGTTCCGATAGCCTCTGTACGGTCAGAAGACCAGCCGACGGTCGATGCCGTAACGGTGAAGCGCAGGGCCGAGTGCCTTGTCACCCGGCTCGTCACGCGTGAACAATGCAATATCGCCGGCCGCACCGCGCGCCCATGCCTGGCCCTGGGTCAGGAACGCGATCTGCCGCGCTATTCCGTCCGATCCATCGATGAACCGCACACCCGGGCCGAATGCGGCAGCAAGCTCTTCCTCCAGCAGCGGGAAATGCGTGCAGGCAAGCACCACGGTATCGATCCGGTCACCATCCGGCATGGCCCTGAGCGCCGCCGCCGCGCGCGTGAACACGGCAGGATCAATCGGCGCACCGCGCAGCTTGGCCTCCGCTGCTGCGACCAGTTCGGGCGCTGCGTGGCGCAGCAGGCGCTTGTCTGCGGCGAACTCGGCTTCCAGCCGGTCGACATAGCCCTGCCGGATCGTCGCCTCGGTGCCGAGCAGGCCGATTACCCCGGTTTGGGTCATCGCGGCGGCAGGCTTGATCGCGGGCACGGTGCCGACAATCGGCACTTCTAGGACTTCGCGCACTGATGCTAGCGCGATCGTGCTGGCGGTGTTGCAGGCGATACACACGAGGCGGGGGCGATATCGCTCCGTCAGGCGCCCCAGAAGCCCCGAAACCCGCGCCGCGATCTGCGCCTCGGTTTTGGTGCCATAAGGCAGGCCGGCATTGTCCGAAACGTACATCACCGGCGCATCGGGCAGCAGTTCGCGCACTTTGCCCAGCACCGAAAGCCCGCCTACACCGGAATCGAAAAGCAGTAGCGGAGCGGCCGGATTGGCGGATGCATCGTAGGCGGTCATCACGGCCCTTCTATCGGGAACGGCGGCAAAAAGAAAAGCAGGCCTCTCCCCTTTGTGCCCGGTGGCGGTTAAGACAGTTGCATGAGTATCCCCTTTGCCTCCATGGCCGCCGTGTTTGTCGCGGCCTATCTGCTCGGTTCGGTCCCCTTCGGCCTCCTGCTCACCCGCGCGTCAGGTGCTGGTGATCTTCGCGCCATCGGTTCGGGCAACATCGGCGCGACCAATGTTCTGCGCACCGGGCGGAAAGGCCTTGCGGCGGCCACACTGCTGCTGGATCTTGCCAAGGGCGCTGCGGCTGTGCTGCTCGCGCGCGCTCTCTTCCCCGGAACCGAGGCGCTTGCGGCCTTCGCCGCAGTGATCGGCCATTGCTTCCCGGTTTGGCTGCGATTCAATGGCGGTAAGGGTGTTGCCACTACGATGGGCGTTGCGCTCGGCCTCGCCTGGCCCATTGGCGTTGTCTATGCGGTGGTTTGGCTTGGCATGCTCGCTGCAACGCGGATTTCCTCGCTTGGCGGGATGAGTGCGGTGGTTGCGGCGCCGGTTGCTGCGCTGCTTACGGGTCATGGCGCCTATGCCGTGGTGCTCGCGCTCTTGGCGCTGCTCGTGCTCTGGCTCCACCGCGCCAACATCGCTCGCCTGCGCGCCGGGACCGAACCGCGCATCGGCCAGAAGGGATGAGCCCGCCCGGGTCTGTGCTGCCGCCTGCGGATGTCTTCGCCCGCATTCGCCTGTTGCGCTCGCCCGGGATCGGCCCTGTCAGCTATTTCCAGCTCCTGCGCCGCTTCGGCTCTGCCGCCGCCGCGCTCGATGCGCTGCCCGAACTCGCGGCAAGGGGCGGATCGCGCTATCGTCCGGTGCCGGCTGATCGCATCGAGGCTGAAATCGCGCGCCTCCACGCCGCCGGGGCGCAATACCTGTTTCACGATTCTCCTGCGTACCCCCGCCTCCTCGCGGCGCTGGAAACTCCGCCGCCGGTGTTCACCTGGCGCGGCGATCTCGCGCTCTTGGGGCAGGGCGCGGTCGCGCTGGTGGGGGCCCGCAATGCGTCCGCTGGGGCATGCCGGCTGGCGCGCGAATATGGGGCTGCGCTGGCTGCGCGGGGCTATGCCGTCGTTTCGGGCCTTGCACGCGGGATTGACGCTGCTGCCCACCGCGGGGCGCTGGCGGCGATGGGTGAGGGCGGCGGTACGATTGGCGTGATCGCGAGCGGGATCGACGTGACCTACCCGCCCGAGCACGCCGAATTGCAGGAACAGGTCGCGGCGCGCGGGCTGCTGCTTGCCGAAATGCCCCCCGGCACCGAACCGCTCGCGCGCCACTTCCCGTTCCGCAACCGCATCATCGCGGGGCTCGCCGCAGGCACTGTGGTGGTAGAGGCCGCGCCGCGCTCCGGCTCGCTGATCACTGCGCGTCTTGCCGGCGAAGCGGGGCGCGAGGTCATGGCAGTCCCCGGCTCCCCGCTCGACAGCCGCTCGCGCGGGTGCAACGAGCTGATCCGCGATGGCGCAGTTTTGGTGCAATCGGCGGACGATATCGCCGAGCTGCTCGAACGGTTCGATGGCCCCGCGCGGCTCAAACTGCGTGAACCGGTGTGGACTGCCGCGGACGAGGACGAGGCCGACTTCGCTCCGACCTTTGCGGCAGACGACAGCCCCGCTGATATCGTCCACCTGCTTGGCACGGCGCCTGTCGCGACGGATGAATTGATCCGCCAAAGCGGGGTAAATGCGGGGGCCGTGCAGATGGCGCTGATCGAGCTTGAACTCGCGGGCCGTCTAATCCGCCACGCTGGGGGCCGCGTCTCTCTCTCGCAAGGCTGAGGGCCGCCGACATTTCAAATGGTGTGCTGATCGGGCAGATCAACGCGCTCAAGTGAGGGGACTTCCTGGCACCCCGTGTGCTTTGCGGGCTGGACTTTCCTGAAAAGCTGCCCAGAAGGCGGCGCTTGACGAAGGGCGGGATCGGTCCCCACCCTCGCGCGTACGCATACGCACAGGAAAGTTCGTCCCGCCCCATGCAACTTGTCATCGTCGAATCTCCGGCCAAGGCCAAGACCATCGAGAAGTATCTCGGTCCCGGCTTCAAGGTCCTCGCCTCCTACGGCCACGTCCGCGACTTGCCCGTGAAGGACGGCTCCGTCCGTCCGGACGAAGACTTCGCGATGGACTGGGAGCTCTACGGCGACAAGGCCGCGCGGGTTAAGGCCATCGTCGATGCCTCCAAGGCCGCCGACCGTCTGATCCTCGCCACCGACCCTGACCGCGAGGGCGAAGCGATTTCATGGCACGTGCGCGAGCTTCTGGCCAAGCGCAAGGCGCTGCCCAAGGAGGTAGAGCGCGTGACCTTCAACGCCATCACCAAGGCGACGGTGACCGAGGCGATGAAGCATCCGCGCGAGCTCGATCAGGATCTGATCGACGCCTATCTCGCCCGCCGCGCGCTGGATTACCTGTTCGGCTTTACGCTTTCGCCCGTGCTGTGGCGCAAGCTGCCCGGCGCCAAGTCGGCCGGACGTGTCCAGTCGGTCGCGCTGCGCCTTATCGTGGAGCGCGAACGCGAGATCGAGGCGTTCAAGTCCCAGGAATACTGGTCGGTCATCGCCACGCTGGAGCAAGGCGGCACCGCGTTCAAGGCCCGGCTCGTGCGTTTCGAGGGCGAAAAGCTGGAGCGCCTCTCGATGGGCGACGAAGGCATCGCGATGCGCGCCAAGGCCTTGGTCGAGGCAGCAACCTTCCGGGTGGAGGAAGTGGAAACCAAGCCCACCCGCCGCAATCCCTATCCGCCGTTCACCACCTCCACATTGCAGCAGGAAGCCGCCCGCAAGCTGGGCTTTGCCGCCAGCCACACCATGCGCGTGGCGCAAACGCTCTATGAGGCCGGCGCGATCACCTACATGCGTACCGACGGTGTGCAGATGGATTCGAGCGCGATCAGCGCCGCGCGCGCCGCAATCAGCACGCGCTATTCCGGCCACTACTTGCCCGAAAAACCGCGTCACTACGAAACCAAGGCCAAGAACGCGCAGGAAGCGCACGAGGCCATTCGCCCGACCGATTTCAGCGCCGACCGGTACGGATCGAACGACGAAGCCCGGCTCTACGACCTCATCTACAAGCGCGCGATGGCCAGCCAGATGGCCTCGGCGCTGATCGAGCGCACCACTGTCACTTTGCGTGAGGGCACCGGCAAGCACGAGCTGCGCGCCAATGGCCAGGTCATCAAGTTCCCCGGCTTCCTCGCGGTTTACGAGGAAGGCCGCGATCACAAAGCGGATAGCCCCGCCAGCGACGACGCCGAGGATGAAACCGGCCTGCTCCCGGTGCTCAATTCTGGCGACACACCCGCCAAGCGCGCCGTCGATGCCGATCAGCACTTCACCCAGCCGCTGCCGCGCTTTTCCGAAGCATCGTTGGTCAAGCGCCTCGAAGAACTCGGCATCGGCCGCCCTTCGACGTATGCCTCCACCCTGCAAGTGCTCAAGGACCGCAACTACGTCCGCACCGAGAAGAACCGCTTCTTCGCCGAGGAGAGCGGGCGGCTGCTGACCGCGTTCCTCGAGCGCTTTTTCGAGCGCTACGTGGCGTATCAGTTCACTGCCGGAATGGAAGACGAGCTCGACAACGTCTCGGGCGGACGCGCTGCATGGAAGGCCGTGCTCGAAGCCTTCTGGCGCGATTTCAAACCCAAGTCCGACGAAGTGATGGAAAAGAAGCCGAGCGAGGTTACCGCTGAGCTCGACATATTCCTGCAGGACTTCCTTTTCCCCCCGCGCGCCGACGGCAGCGATCCGCGCCTGTGCCCCAAGTGCCAGGAAGGCCGCCTCGCGCTGCGCGGCGGGCGCTATGGCGCGTTCGTGGCCTGCTCGAACTACCCTGAATGCAAGTTCACCCGCAAGTTTGCGCAAGGCGGCAGCGAGGGCGAGGGCGGCGATGGCGATGATGCCGGGCTCGGCAAGGACCCGGTGACGGGCTTGGACGTCACCCGGCGCACCGGGCGCTTTGGCCCCTACATCCAGCTTGGCGATGGCAAGGAGGCCAAGCGCGCTTCGATCCCCAAGGACATTCCCGAGCTCGACCTCGAATGGGCGTTGAAGCTTCTCTCGCTTCCACGTGAGATCGGTATGCACCCTGAGACCGGCAAAGTTATCACAGCAAGTATAGGGCGTTATGGCCCATACCTTGCACATGATGGCAAGTATGGACGTCTGCGTTCGACCGCCGAGGTTTTTGAAACCGGTATGAACGCCGCAGTGGTCAAGCTGGCCGAAGCGGCTGCAGGGGCTGGCGCACGGGGCAATCGCGCCGCAGCCGAACCGCTCAACACGTTCGGCCCGCATCCCGTCTCGGGCGGTGAAATGAAGCTGCTGGCGGGCCGCTACGGAGCCTATGTCACCGACGGCACGACCAATGCGACCCTGCCCAAGGACAGCAAGCCTGAGGACCTGACGCTCGAACAGGCCATCGCGCTTATCGACGCGCGGGCCGCCGCCGCGCCGGCCAAGGGCAAGAAGAAGAAAGCCGCACCCAAAAAGGCAGCTGCCAAGGCCCCGGCCAAGAAGGCAGCACCCAAGAAGGCTGCTGCGAAAAAGGCTGCGCCCAAGAAGGCTCCAGCGAAGAAAACCGCAGACTGAGTTGCTTTGCCCCTCTCCCTTTTACGGGGGAGGGGTATGGGCCCCGTCAGTTCGGCGTGGCAAACCAGATCGTGTGCTTCGGCCCTTTGCCGTTGCTGCGTGCGGGAACGCGGATCTGATCCACGGCAAACCCGTTCTTCTCCAGCCGCCGGGTGAAGGCGGGATCGGGACCGGCAGACCATACCGCCAGCACCCCGCCCGGGGTCAGCGCCCGGCGCGCCGCACGCAGGCCCGAGGAACTGTAGAGTGCGCCGTTGCCATCGCGCACCACGCCGTCCGGCCCGTTGTCGACATCTAGCAGGATCGCATCGTAGTCACCCTGCGCGCCGTCGATTTCGCTGCCAACATCGCCCATCAGCAGCCGCACGCGCGGATCATCAAGGCACCCGGCTGCGATCTCCGCCATCGGCCCGCGCGCCCATTCGATGACCTCGGGCACGAGTTCGACCACCACCAGCTGCGCCTTCGCGTCCACAACCTCCAGCGCCGCGCGCAAAGTAAAGCCCATGCCATAGCCGCCGATCAGCAGGCACGGGGCAGGCCGGCCCTTCAGGCGCTTGATTGTCTCGGTGGCCAGCGCAATTTCTGAGCCGCTCATGCGGCTGCTCATCAGCTCGTTTTGCCCCATCACGATCATGAAATCGCGGTCATGGCGGAAGAGCCGCAGATCGGTGCCGCCCGGCACTTCGGCCGTGCCGAGCAGTTCGCGCTTGATCATGGTAACGTCCTTGCAGAGTGGTTCATCGGCCCCGATAGAGCCATCAGTGTCGGCTTTGCGCCACTATATCCAGCTTATCGGGCGCCACCTGCCATGCGCAGTGGGCCGCGTTCCGGCCAATGGCGGCCGTATTGGCACCATAGTGCGCCATCGCCGCTCCCTTACTTCACCCAGTCCAGCCCGATCTCTTCGTAGATTTCCGCGGCCTCAGCCCAGTTTTCTTCGACCTTCACATGGAGGAACAAGTGGACTTTCACCCCCAGCAGCTCGGCTAGCTCCTTGCGCGCCGCCTCGCCGATGGATTTCAGCTTCGATCCGCCCTTGCCAAGCACGATCGGCTTCTGGCTGTCGCGTGCGATCACGATCTGCTGGTGGATTTCGATCGAGCCATCGCGCCGCGTGGCATAGCTTTCAGGCCGCACCGCGCTGTCATAGGGCAGTTCGTCATGGAGTTGGCGATAGAGTTGCTCGCGCGTGATTTCCGCCGCCAACAGCCGCTCGCTCGCATCCGAAACCTGATCTTCGGGATAGTGCCAAGCGCTTTCGGGCATCCGCTCGGCAAGTTTTAGCTTGAGTTCGGCCACGCCGTCGCCGGTCAGCGCCGAGACGAAGAATACCTCGTCAAACCCGCCCAGCGGCGCCAGTTCGGATGCCATTTCCAGCAGCGGTTCCTTGGCAATGGCATCGACTTTATTGAGCACAAGGATCTTGCGCTCGGGCCGGTCCCTCAGGCTTTCGAGGATCGGCTCCAGATAGTCCCGCTTCTTCTTGCGCCCATCGACCACCAGCAGGATCGCATCGGCGCTGTCTGCGCCTTCCCACGCTGCGTGGACCATTGCCCGGTCAAGCCGGCGCTTGGGTTCGAACAGGCCGGGCGTATCAGCCAGAATGATCTGCACCCGCGCCCCTTCGGCGAGGTCCTGCAGCGCGATCCCCATCAGCCTTGCGCGCGTCGTCTGGGCCTTTGCCGAGACAATTGCCACCTTCTGCCCGACCAGCGCGTTGACCAGTGTCGATTTGCCCGCATTGGGTGCCCCGATCACCGCTACCAGTCCGCAATGTTCCGTCATTTCTGTATCACCCATAGCGCGCCATGAAAGCTTCGGCAGCGCCGCGCTCGGCCTCCTGCTTGCTTGAACCTGTTGCCTCGGCCGTGCCGATGCCGGCCACTTCGACCTGCACGGTAAACACCGCCGCATGATCGGGGCCGTTTCGCTCCACCAGCGTATAGACCGGCGGCTTGCGGCGATTGCCTGCCGCCCATTCCTGCAGCGCGGCCTTGGGGTGCTTGCGCTGCCCTGCGCCGCCCGCCATCGCCGGCTCCCACGCGCGCCGCACGAAATCGCGCGCGGCATCGAACCCACGTTCGAGGAACAGCGCCCCGATCAGCGCTTCCATCACATCGCCCAGCACATTGTCGCTCTGCCCTGCGCCATCGCCGCGGGCCTGCTTGCCGAGCCGGATATGCGGGGCAACCCCCAACGCGCGGGCTACGCCGGCGCAAGTCTCGCGGCTTACCAGCACGTTCAAGCGCTGGGAAAGCTTGCCTTCCGCAGCCTCGCTCTGCGCATGGAGCCATTCGGCGATGGCAAGGCCCAGCACGCGGTCGCCTAGAAATTCGAGCCGCTGGTAATCGCGTGCCTCGCCCATCGACCCATGGGTCAGCGCTTCATGCCAAAGTTCGGGCCGGGCCGGCGGTGCTCCGGTCAGCGCGGCAAGGAAGCCGGCGGTCTCGTCCGTCAGAAGCCCGCTCAGAACGTGCCCCCGATCCGGTCTGCGCGCAGCGCCGTGAACCAGGTCCACGGCAGGAACCAGTTGGCGCTGCCATCAGTCGACCACATCACGATTGTCGCGCGGCCGACCAGGTTGTCCTGCGGGACCAGCCCGATGCCGCCGCCTTCGACAGCAGGAAAACGGCTGTCCATCGAGTTGTCACGGTTATCGCCCATCAGGAACACATGGCCAGCCGGCACGACGACCGGCGGCGTATCATCCTGCGGCCGGTAGCCGAGATCGAGCACGTTGTACTGCTTGCCCTCGGGCAGCGTTTCACGAAACTGCGGGTAGTGGCAGCTGGGCGAACCGTCCTTCTCCACCGCCTCGAACTCGGGCGCGATGCAGCTGGTATTAGCGGAAACCGGGATCACGAAGTCTGGCACCTTGGCCTTGGGCACGGCGACGCCGTTAAGGTGGAGCTGGCCGCCGATCATCTGCACCGTGTCGCCCGGCAGGCCGATCACGCGCTTGATGTAGTCCACATCGTTGCCCGGCGGTGCCTTGAAGATCACCACGTCACCGCGAGCCGGCTGACCGGCAAGAATGCGCTTGGGCAGCAGCGGCAGGCTGAACGGCAGCGAATACGATGAGTAGCCGAAGGGCCATTTCGCCGCGAGCAGGTAGTCCCCGTTCTCCAGCCTCGGCAGCATCGATTCCGAAGGAATATTGAACGGCGAGAACACGAAGCTGCGGAAGAACGCCACGATCAGCACCAACTTGATCACGAACACCGGGAAGCTGTCTTCCTTGCGTTCCTTCTTCTTGGCGGGGGCTGGCGGCGCAGCCTGCGCGGTATCCGGCGCCGTCGCCGTGCTCTCCGGAGTGTTTTCGGGCATGTCAGTCATCGTCGCGGTCATGTGGAGGGGCCTCGCATCCGTCAAGCGCAGACTGCACGGTTAGCGCTATGCAGACGAATTTTGCAGGTGCGCCGGTCGGCCATCCCTTGCGCTTGGTCGAATGGCCGGGGTACGCCCGCATCATCCCCAGGAGATGACACATCATGGCCGCACCCGATACCGCCCCGCTCTGGACCGCGCTTGAAGCCTTGCCGCGCCCCACGCTGGCTCAACTGTTCGGGGATGCCGCGCGCCTTGATCGTTACGTAACGGTGCTTGATCTGCCGGGCGGCCCGATTCGCTTTGACTGGTCGAAGACGCATCTCTCGCCCGAAGTCGAGGGCGTGCTGGGTGATATCGGCGCCGCCGTCGATCTTGACGCCAGCCGCGAGGCGCTGTTTGCCGGTGCCCTGATCAACAACACCGAAGGCCGCGCGGCAACCCACATGGCTGAACGCGGTGTGGGCAATCCTGCCGCTGCCGAGGAAGCCGAGCGTTTCCACGAGCGTATGCAAGCCCTGGTCGAAGTGATCCACGAAGGCCTGCTGGGTGAGGTGAAGAGCCTCATCCATATCGGCATTGGCGGTTCCGCTCTTGGCCCCGCGCTCGCCATCGATGCTTTGGCGCGCGAAGATGCTAAAGTCGCGGTGCATGTCGTCTCCAATGTCGATGCTGCCGCGCTCGCCGCCGCCACGGCGAAATGCGACCCGGCCACAACGATGATCGCGGTCGCTTCCAAGACTTTCACCACCACCGAAACGCTGATGAACGCGACCAGTGCGCTCGATTGGCTGCGTGAGGGAGGGGTGGAAGACCCCTATGGCCGCGTCGTTGCGCTGACCGCAGCACCGGAAAAGGCCGTGGCATGGGGCGTCGATGAAACCAGGGTGCTGCCTTTTGCCGAGACCGTCGGGGGGCGCTATTCGCTGTGGTCGTCGATCGGCTTTCCCATCGCTCTTGCGTTGGGCTGGGATGGATTTGCCGCCTTCCTCGCGGGAGCCGCCGCGATCGACCATCATTTCCTCGAAGCACCTGCGGCCGAAAACGTCGTCATCCGCGCCGCCTTTGCCGATCTCTACTATACGCAGGCCCGCCGCTGCGCGAGCCGCGCGGTCTTCGCCTACGATGAGCGGCTGGCGCTGCTCCCGAGCTACCTCCAGCAGCTCGAGATGGAATCCAACGGCAAGCGCGTTACGGCACAAGGCGCGCCGCTCCCCCGGCCCAGCGCGCCGGTCACCTGGGGCGGGGTCGGCACCGATGCGCAGCACGCGGTGTTCCAGCTGCTGCATCAGGGCACGCACCTGATCCCGGTTGATTTTCTCGCGGTCAGCGTGCCCGGCCACGATTTCGATCCAGCGCATCACCGCACGCTGCTGGCCAATTGCTTTGCACAAGGCGCCGCGCTGATGGCAGGCAAGCCGGGCCCGGACGACATGGCGCGTGATTATCCGGGTGATCGCCCCTCGGCCACGATCCTTTGCGATGAATTGGGCGCCGCCACTTTGGGCAGCCTCATTGCATTCCACGAACACCGTACGTTCGTTTCGGCGATGATGCTGGGCATCAATCCCTTCGACCAGTTCGGGGTCGAGCTTGGCAAGGCCATCGCCAAGTCGATCGAGACCGGCGGCGCAAGCTTCGATGCGTCCACCGAAGCCCTGCTGGAAGCCGCCGGGATTGGTCGTTAGGTAACGGTTGGTTCGGGTGGTGCGCCGGCCTCGGGCGGGGCCGGGTTGATATGATTGAACCGCAGCGCGCCGCTGATCCAGACCGCAGACAACAGGGCGATCGCCAGCAAGGTGCCGATCACCAGCATCTTGCCAAGGCTGCGGTCCTTGTCGCCCCCGCTGACTTCTTCGGTGTCGATGTGCACTTCATCGCCTTCGCGTTCCATGGGTGATGCTCCGGACGCGGGCAGGAGTCCGCCGCGTATGTCCTGAACCGCTTGTGCGGGCATTTGTTCCACGGCGCTGCGCGCCCGGCAGCAAAACGATGGCGAAATGGCATTGTCGCACAGTGCCTATCTCCCCCATATGGGCCCCACGAAGCAGGAGCATACCATGACCGACGCGCACTATGATTATGATCTCTTTGTCATCGGCGCAGGTTCGGGCGGGGTGCGTGCCAGCCGCGTGGCCTCCAGCCACGGCGCGCGGGTTGCCGTGGCCGAGGAATACCGCGTCGGCGGCACGTGCGTGATCCGTGGCTGCGTGCCCAAGAAGCTGCTCGTTTACGGTTCGCACTTTGCTGAAGAATTGCAGGACGCGGCCAACTATGGCTGGACGGTGGAGAAGACGACGTTTGACTGGCCAACGCTCCGCGATGCCGTGCTGCGCGATGTCGACCGGCTGAATGCCGCGTACACCTCCACGCTCGAAACCCACAAGGTCGAGCGCTTTCTCGAACGCGCGGAGATCACTGGCCCGCATTCAGTGCGCCTCGCTTCGGGCCGCGAAATCACTGCGAAGCATATTCTGGTGGCGACCGGGGCATGGCCAGTCATGCCCGAATTCGAAGGGGCCGAGCACTGCATCACCTCTAACGAAGTGTTCCACCTCGATCAGTTGCCGCGCCGAGTGGTCATCTCGGGCGCAGGCTACATCGCGATGGAATTTGCCGGGATCTTCAATGCGCTCGGCAGTCACGTTACGGTGGTGAACCGCTCGGAGACCTTGCTGCGCGGCTATGATCAGGCGCTGCGTGACCGGTTGCTCCAGATCACCATGGCGCGCGGCATCCAGTATCGGTTCAACTGCCCGTTCGAGAAAGTCGTGAAGCGCGAGGATGGCAGCCTTGAAGTCTGGCTCAAGGGACAGCCCGATCCGGTGCTGGCCGATCAGGTTCTCGTCGCCACCGGTCGCCGCCCCAAGACCGATGGTCTCGGGCTTGAAAGCGCTGGCGTCGAACTCGGCGTGAACGGCGAGATCATGGTCGACAACCGCGCGCAGACTTCGTGCCCCAGCATCTTCGCGGTTGGTGACGTAACGGACCGTGTCCAGCTAACCCCCGTTGCCATTCGCGAAGGCCAGGCTTTTGCCGACCGCGTGTTCGGCGGCAAGCATGTGGAGATCGACTACAGCTGCATCCCCAGCGCGGTGTTTTCGCAGCCGCCGCTCGCCGGTGTCGGCCCGACGGAGGGCGAGGCGCGCAACAAGTACGGTGCGATCAAGGTCTTCTCCTCGGATTTCCGCCCGATGAAGAACATCTTCGCGCACCGACCCGAACGCGGGCTCTACAAGATGATCGTCGACGCCGCGACCGACCGCGTGCTGGCGCTCCACATGATTGGCCCCGAAGCGCCAGAGATCCTCCAGGCCGCCGCGATTGCCGTGAAGGCCGGGCTGACCAAGGCCGATTTCGATGCAACCGTGGCATTGCATCCCTCGATGGCCGAGGAACTCGTGCTCATGAAGTGAAGGTTGCATATTGCAACTTGATCGCTAGTCTCCCGCAAAACAGAGCGGGGAGCAGCGCGTGAAATTGCAGGGCAAAACTATTCTACTGACCGGCGGAACCGATGGGATCGGCCTGCGCCTCGCCCGTCAGCTCCGCGAAAAGGGTGCCGTCGTCATCGTTACGGGACGGACCCCGGCGCGGATTGCTGCGGCCGAAGCGGAAGGGTTCGAGGTGATCCCCGCCGATCTGACCGGGCCCGAAGGGGTCGAGGCCATCGTGGCGGGGCTTGGCGCTCGTCCCATCGATGTTCTCGTCAACAACGCCGGCATGGGGGCGGATCACGATTTCCGCGTCGCGCCGCCTGTCTCCGAAGATGACGAGCGGACGCTCTGGCTCAATGTCCACGCGCCAATCCGCCTGATCACGGCGCTGATGCCCACCTTGCGGGCCCGGGCAGAGGCGGCGCGCGAAGCGATGATCGTTAACGTCACCTCGGGCCTCGCCATAGCGCCGAATGCCGGCGCACCGGTCTACTGCGCGACCAAGGCCGCGCTGCGCAGCTACACCCAGGCCCTGCGCGCACAGCTCAAGGGCACTGGCATCCACGTTCTCGAGGCGCTTCCCCCAGTGGTCGATACGCAAATGACGTCTGCGCGCGGCGGCGCGAAGTTGGCGCCTGAGGAATGCGCCCGCCAGATCCTGACTGCGATGGAGCGCGGCAAGGATGAGGCCAATGTCGGCATGGTCAAAGTGCTGCAGGCCGTCTACTCGCTCTCGCCCGCGCTCGCCCGTTACGTTATGCTCCGTTTCTGAAGGAATTGACCATGGATAGAACGGTCCTCGTTTCCGGCGGCAGCGGCTATATCGCCGGGTTCATCATCCAGCAGCTTCTGGCTGAAGGCTGGACGGTCCACACTACGGTGCGCAATCTGAAACGAGAGGCCGAGCTGCGTCCGCTGCTTGGCGGCACGCCTGAAACCTTGCGGTTCTTCGCCGCCGATCTCACCGCCGATGCCGGTTGGGCAGAGGCGATGGCGGGCTGCACGCATGTCCTACATGTCGCTTCACCGTTCAGCAGCAAACCACCGCGCAACCCCGATGATCTCATCATCCCCGCGCGCGAAGGCACGGTGCGTACGCTGCGCATTGCGCGGGATGCCGGCGTACAGCGCTTCGTCCAGACCTCGTCGGTCGCGGCCATCGCCTATGGGCACGGCAAGGGCCAGCACCATTTCACCGAAGCTGACTGGACCAACATCCACAG
>CANGJB010000072.1 GCA_947453945.1 Sphingomonadaceae bacterium | reverse complement strand
GCCGATCAGGCGGCGTGCCCCCTGCCCTGCAAGTTGCTCGGCTGCGGGATTGACCGCGGCGATGGCAAGATCGGGGGCGAGCGTGATCACGGCAAGCGGCAGGCTGGCAATCACGCGCTTGGGATCTGGGCGCGCGTTCTCACCGCCTTTGCGCCAGTCTCCCGGACCGCTCATGCGCCCGGCTTCATGCCGCGACGCGGCTCGCGGGCGCGGCCATCGCCCGCGCGTAGAATTCGGCAAGCGCGGCAAGGACGGCCTTGGGATCGTCGATGAAGTTCACGCGGTTGCGGAACTCGGCCGAACCAGCCAGGCCCTTGGTATACCAGCCAAGGTGCTTACGGGCCATATTGACGCCGGTCACCGTTCCATAATGCTCAAGCATTGCGTGGTAATGCTCTGTGATAAGGGCGTATTGTTCGGCTATCGACGGATCCGCGCGGCCCTCTCCGGTATCCAGCCAGTGCATCACCTGCCCAAGCAGCCAAGGTCTGCCATAGGCACCGCGCCCGATCATCAGGCCGTCCGCACCGCTTTGCTCGATGGCCGCGGCGGCGTCCTCGATCCCGCAGATATCGCCGTTGACGATGACGGGAATGCGCACCGCGTCCTTCACTCGGCGAACGAAGCGCCAGTCGGCCGTGCCCTTGTACATCTGGTTGCGGGTGCGGCCGTGGACGGTGATCAGCTGTGCGCCAAGGTCTTCGGCAATCCGCGCCAGTTCAGGCGCATTCAGGCTGTCATGACACCAGCCCATGCGCATCTTGACCGTGACCGGCACTTTCACGGCCTTGACGGTTGCCTCGATCAGCGCGGTTGCGAGCGGGATGTCGCGCATCAGCGCCGAGCCGCAATCGCCGCTGACGATCTTGCGCACCGGGCAGCCCATATTGATATCGATGATCGCCGCGCCCTTGGCTTCGGAAATACGCGCTGCTTCGGCCATCTGCGACGGTTCGTTGCCCATGAGCTGCATTGAGACAGGCTCTTCGGTGGGATGCCACGCCGCCTTCTGGATCGACTGGCGCGTTTCGCGGATCGCGGCGGGACTGGCGATCATTTCGGTGACATTGAGCCCCGAACCGAAGCGGCGGACAATGGTGCGGAACGGGAGATCCGAGACGCCGGTCATAGGCGCAAGCACAACGGGCTGCGCGATGCGCACGGGGCCGACCATGATCGGCGAGAGTTGCGGCGGTGCGGGAAGTTCGCTCATCGAATGCTGCCTAAAAAAGAGGCATGCGCTTAGTCGATTGCGCGGTTTGCGGCAAGGACTGTAAGGGGCTGGAGATGAGCGCGCTTTCTCCTTCCCGCACTGCTGCGGTTGTCGTTGCCGCCGGCCAAGGGCTGCGCGCGGGCGGAACGGTGCCGAAGCAGTTCGCCTTGTGGCGCGGAAAGCCGCTGGTGCGCCATTCGGTCGAAGCTCTGGTGCAGGCCGGGGTGACGCCGATTGTGGTGGTGATCCCGCCAAACTGGGAACCGACCGCGAGAGAGGCGCTAACTGGCCTGCCGGGCTTGCGCTTCGTTCCTGGCGCTGCGAGCCGGCAGGGATCGGTGCGCGCTGGGCTCGAAGCGCTGAAAGCAGAGGATGCGCCGCCGGCGCATGTGCTGATCCATGATGCGGCGCGGCCCAATCTGCCCGGCGCGGTGATCGCGTCGCTGATCGGGGCGCTGGATGAAGCACCCGGTTCGATCCCCGTGCTGCCGGTGGTGGATAGCGTGGTTCGCGGTGCCGACGGCCTGCGCGGGGCGTTCGTCGAGCGCGACGGGCTGTTCCGCGTGCAGACTCCGCAAGCTTTCCGCTTTGATGCCATTCTAGGCGCGCACCGTGGGTGGAGCGCCACCGCCGATGCGGGCGACGATGCCGCCGTGGCCGAAGCGGCAGGGCTTGCCGTGGCGCTGGTGTCAGGCGACGAACGGCTCAAGAAAGTGACCTTTGCAGAAGACCTTGAGGATGGAACGATGAGCGCGGGTATGGTGCGCACCGGGATGGGCTATGACGTTCACCGGCTGGCAGACGGTGAAGAGCTGTGGCTTTGCGGTGTTAAAATTGAGCATTCCAAAGGACTTGCAGGGCATTCTGACGCCGATGTCGCAATTCACGCGCTGGTAGACGCGCTGCTTGGCGCCGTGGCAGCGGGGGATATCGGCGATCACTTTCCGCCGTCCGATCCGCAGTGGCGCGGGGCTTCATCCGATCGTTTTCTCGCGCACGCTGGAACGCTTGTGGATGCGGCAGGTTATGCCATCGGCAACGTTGACGTCACCATCATCTGCGAAGCCCCGCGCATCGGCCCGCACAAGGCGGCCATGCGCGCCCGGCTCGCGGCGATTCTCGCGATTGACATCGCGGCGGTGAGCGTCAAGGCCACGACGACCGAGCGGCTCGGCTTTACCGGTCGCGGCGAGGGTATTGCCGCGCAGGCGGTGGCAACCGTGGTGTCCAAGGCTTGAAGGAGCGTGATGCATGTCGCTGATTCGCAAACTTGTCGTGGGCGCGGCGTTGGCCTCGCTGACTATGGCCGAAGTGGCCGCGGCGCAGGACTCCACCTGCCTCAGCGAACGTGAGGTGACGAGCCTCGTTACCTATGCGCTTCCGGTGGTGATGGATTCGACGATGAAGACTTGCCGGCCGCAGCTTTCGCCGGATGGTTATTTCGCGGTGCAAGGCCCCTCGCTCGTCCAGCGCTACGCCGCGCGCAAGAGCGCGGCTTGGCCTGAAGCCAAGTCAGCCTTGTTCAAACTTGGCGGAAATGACGTCAAGATGAAGGACGTTGTCACCAGTCTTTCGGACGAAGCGCTGCAGCCCTTTGCCGAGGGCCTTGTCGCCGCGATGGTGACCAAGGGCATCAAGCCCGGCCAGTGCAAGGCCATCGAGCGCGGGGTGCGGCTGCTTTCGCCCTTGCCGCCGGAGAACACGGCAGAGCTGGTCACCTTCATCCTCGTGCTGGCCGACAAGCCCAAAGTGCGCGGCGCTGTCGGCGCCTCGAAGCAGTCCGACCTGCCGATCTGCCCGGCCTGAGCCATGGAAACGCTGCTCCCGCCTGAACTTACCGCGCTGGCCGCGCGGGTGATTGCCGAAAACAAGGCTGCGGGGCGCATGGTTTGCGTGGCCGAAAGCTGCACGGGCGGCCTTGTCGCCGCAGCGCTGACGGAAATCGCCGGCTCCTCGGCCGTGGTGGACCGGGGTTTTGTGACCTATTCGAACGAGGCCAAGCACGAGATGCTGGGGGTCTCGACCGACCTCATCGATACGTTCGGCGCGGTTTCGGTCGCTGTCGCGTGGTCGATGGCGCAAGGCGCACTGAAGCATTCGCGCGCCGATGTGGCTGTGGCGATCACGGGTGTGGCGGGGCCGGATGGCGGGACCGAGCAGAAGCCGGTGGGCACCGTGGTTTTCGCCAAGGCCGAACGCGGGGACAATCCCGAGGCGGCGAACGCCGAACTCAAGGTGTTCGAGACGGCCAAGACCCGCGCCGAAGTGCGGCTTCAGGCCGCGCTGGTCGCGCTCGAGCTTCTGCTGCCGTAAAGCTTTTCAGCGCGCGTTTCGAACGCGGCGACCATCTTGCGGAAGGCGCGGTCAAGGTATTGGCCGGCAAGCGCCTCGAAAATGGCGCTGCGGAAGGTGAAATCGACGTTGAAATCGATCACGCAGCCGCCAGCTTCGTCCGCCCGGAACTCCCAGGTGTTCGAGAGCCGCTTCAGCGGCCCGTCGAGATATTCGACCGCGATGCGGTTCGGGCGGTCCTTCACGACGCGCGAAGTGAACTTCTCGCGCAGCGCACTGAAACCCACCATCATGTCGGCCACCATCTCGGTCTCGCTATCGGACTTGATGCGCGTGGCCACCACCCAGGGCAGGAACTCCGGGTAGCGCTTCACATCGGCGACGAGGTCGAACATCTCCTCTGCCGACCACGCCATGCGCCGCTGCTGGTTGATCACAGGCATGGGATCACCCCCTCGCGGCAGCTTTCGCGAGCTGAGCTTCGCGGGTGGCGCGCATTTCGGCGAAGTCCTCGCCCGCGTGATAGCTGGAGCGGGTAAGCGGGCTGGCTGCGACCTGAAGGAAGCCCTTGGCCCGTGCAATCGCGCCATAGACGGCGAAGCCATCGGGGTGAACGAAATCGATCACCGGCGCATGCTTGGGCGTGGGCTGGAGATACTGGCCCATCGTGAGGAAATCGATCCCGGCTGAGCGCATGTCGTCCATAACCTGATGAACTTCGAGCCGCTGCTCGCCAAGGCCGAGCATGATCCCGGACTTGGTGAAGACGCGCGGATCGTGGTTCTTTACCTCTTCGAGCAGGCGCAACGAGGCATAGTAGCGCGCGCCGGGGCGGATCGTGGGATAGAGCCGGGGCACGGTTTCGAGGTTGTGGTTATAGACGTCGGGGCCAGCGGCCATGATCGCCTCCACCGCCGCGCGCATCTTGCCGCGGAAATCCGGAGTGAGGATCTCGATGGTAGTCTTCGGGGTGGCTGCACGCAGCGCCTCGATGACCTTGACGAACTGGCTGGCACCGCCATCGGGCAGGTCGTCGCGGTCCACCGAGGTGACGACGATATGTTCAAGGCCAAGCTTGGCGGCGGCTTCGGCAACATGGCCCGGCTCGCTCGAATCGACCTTGCGCGGCATGCCCGTCTTGACGTTGCAGAACGCGCAGGCGCGGGTGCACACATCGCCAAGGATCATCACCGTGGCGTGCTTCTTCGTCCAGCACTCGCCGATGTTCGGGCAGGCAGCTTCCTCGCAAACGGTGTTGAGGCCGAGGCTGCGCATGAGGCCCCGGGTTTCCTCGTAACCCTTGCTGGTGGGGGCCTTTACTCGAATCCAATCTGGCTTGCGGGCACGCGCAGGGCGATCCTGCGCGGCAATCGGGGACTGATCGTTCATGCTATGCGAGATAGGCGCAAGAAGCATGACTTGAAAGATGCATTCGTAGGCGCCAACAGGTTGGGCATGACCAGACCATTCTCTCCCGAGCTCGACCACCTCGTCGAAGGCTATCGCCGCTTCCGGCAGAACGGGTGGAACCCGCGCGTCGAACGCTGGCATCAGCTGCGCGAAGGACAGGAGCCGCCGGTCATGGTGATTGCCTGTTCGGACAGCCGGGTCGATCCGGCGCAGATCTTCGATACCGATCCGGGCGAGATGTTCGTGGTGCGCAATGTCGCGGCGCTGGTGCCGCCGTTCGAGACCTCGCCCGGCTACCACGGCGTGTCCGCCGCGCTCGAATTTGCGGTGCAGGTGCTGAAAGTGCGCAAGATCGTGGTGCTGGGCCACGGCATGTGCGGCGGCTGCCGCGCCGCGTTGACGCAGGAGCTGGAAGGCACCGAGCCCGGCGAAGGTGGCTTCATCAACGACTGGATCGGCCTACTTAGCGGCGTACGCGAAGAAGTGGCGCACAAACACGGCACGAGTGGCCGCCCGGCAGAGCGCGCGATGGAGCAGGCGGGCGTCAAGGTCAGCCTCGCCAACCTGCGCACCTTTCCGTGCATTCGCCGCAAGGAAGCTGCGGGCGAGTTGCGGCTGCGCGGCGCGTTCTTCGCGATTTCGGATGGGCTCCTGCACGTGCTGGACGAGGAAACGGGCGAGTTTGCAGAAGTGGCGTAAGCTGGCTGGCGGCAGCTTCGAGATAGATTGCAAAAAGGGCGGCCGTTGCGGGCCGCCCTTTTCGTTTGCCTTGAGGCTTCAACCGATCAGGGCTTGGCCTTTTGATCCGCGAGAACCGACCAAAGCTTGGCAAGCGGCGCGCGCACGCCGCCGACCTTGGCAAAGCTGGCCTTCGCCGCGTCGAACTTGTCCTGATCGAGCTGCGCGATACCAAGCCGGGTCTCTGCACGGTCCATGTCGAAAGCGCCGCCCTTGGTGAGCGCGAGCTGATAAAGCTCCTCGGCCTTGGCTGGGTTGTCATAGGACAGGTAAGCATCAGCGGTGGCAACCGCGAGCTTGCCATCGGCCGAGGCACGGGCGTCCTTTTCGAGGCCGACCAGCGAGGCCTTGTCCGATGCGATACGACCCTTGGCCTGGGTCAGCGAATCGCTGACGAAGACATCGCTCGAATCAAGCGCGCCCTTCGACAGGCCGAGCTCGATGACCTTCACCGTCTCGCCGGGCAGACGACGCGGGTCCGCTGCCTGAACGTATTCGATGAATTCACGGGCCACAAACTGCTTGTCGTTGTCGAGAGCGCCGCTGCGGAGGAACAAACGGCCCAGATCGAGCGATTCTTCCTTGCCGAAGCCGCCGAACTCGCGCGCAAGCTGGCCTGCGCCAAGCCAGTTGAGCGCAGTGGGCTGGGCGGCAACTTCGAGCGTCGACCACTCGATCGCCTGCGACCCGAGCTTCGCCTTGTAGGCGATGATCTTGGCGCGCGTGTACCAGCCATCGGGCACTGTGCCATTGGCCGCCTTGCGGGCATCATAGGCCATCTTGAGGGCTGCGATGCCTTCAGCAGGCTTGCCCACCTGCGTGTAGGAATCCGCCAGCATTTCGGCCGCTGCGTCTTCCGACACGTTGCCCTGAATCGCCTTGGTCAGCGGATCGATTGCGCCCTGAAAGTCCTTCGAGGCATAAGCGAAGTTGCCAAGATAGAAGTTGAAGGTCGGGACCTTGTCTGCCTCGACCATGCCGCTCTCGAGCATGTTGCGCACGCCGCGCGAACGCATCGGAGTGTCTTCAAGGAAGCCGCCGAGCTGGACCGCGAACTGGCCCGCCGCGAGCTTGTCCTGGCCGGTCTTTGCAGCCACCTCGGCGATAGCGAGCTTGGCAGGGGCATCAGCGAGCGACGCCTTGATCTGCGCATCGGGCGTGCCCTTGGCCTTGGCGGCCTGCGCGTCCTGAACAAACTTCTGAACCGGGCCGGCAACGGCGATGAATTCCTTCGAATAGGTCGCCTTGGGGGCTTCCTTTTCCTTCGCGGCGGCGGGCGCAGCACCAAGCAGCATCCCGCCTGCGACAACACCGGTCGACAGCGCGACGGCCAGTGCGGCACGAGCAGCCCCGAGCTTTGCATATTTCATTGCATTACCCCGCATAACTTCATCTCCTCCTGGCCACATGGCGGCGGACCGGACCGGTCCCCAACTCCATTCTGACACAGACCAAATCCCAAAACATCGGCAGAATGGACATGATCCACGCTTCCGCCGCGGCGAACCTCTGACGCGGAATCGGCGTCTTGGCAACGCCTTGCTGCAGTGGAACCCACCGCTTGAACGCGGATTGAACGCCATTTCGTCTCATTGTTCAGGAAAGCTGCGGATCCACGCTCGCATATGTGGATAAGGCCGTGTCACTCGGGCGGTTTTCTGGCGTTTGGCAGGGCATTGGCCTAGGACTGAAGCATTCCCCATAACAAAACGAAAAGCCACCGACGTGAGCGATGATACTGGCCTGATCGACCCGCCTGCTCCGCTGCCGGACCACGAGTTCCAGCGGATCGACATCGTCGACGAGATGAAGACGAGCTATCTCGATTACGCGATGAGCGTGATCGTGAGCCGCGCGCTGCCCGATGTGCGCGACGGCCTCAAGCCTGTGCACCGCCGCATTCTGTGGACCAGCCACGAAAACGGCTTCACCTCGACCAAGGCTTATCGCAAGTCCGCGCGTATCGTCGGCGATTGCATGGGCAAGTACCACCCGCACGGCGACAGCGCGATCTACGACGCGCTGGCACGCATGACGCAGGACTGGTCGATGCGCCTGCCGCTGATCGACGGTCAGGGCAACTTCGGCTCGATGGACCCCGATCCGCCAGCCTCGATGCGCTATACCGAAGCGCGCCTTGCAAAGGTGGCGGATTCGCTGCTCGCGGATATCGACAAGGATACGGTCAACTTCCAGCCCAACTACGATGGTTCGGAACACGAGCCGGTGGTTCTGCCGGCACGCTTCCCCAACCTTCTGGTCAACGGCGCCGGCGGCATCGCGGTCGGCATGGCGACCAACATTCCGCCGCACAACCTTGGCGAAGTGATCGACGGCTGCCTTGCCTATATGGCGAACCCGGAGATCACGAACGACGAACTGATCCAGATCATCCCCGCGCCCGATTTCCCGACAGCGCCGCTGATCCTGGGCACGAGCGGCGCACGCAAGGCCTATTCCGAAGGCCGCGGATCCATCGTGATGCGCGCGCGCCACGAGATCGAGGACACCAAGGGCGGCCGAGGCGAAGGGCGCAAGTCCATCGTGCTCACCTCGATCCCCTATCAGGTGGGCAAGAACAGCCTCGTCGAGAAGATCGCCGAAGCCGCGAAGGACAAGCGGATCGAGGGCATCTCGGACATCCGCGATGAATCGAACCGCGAGGGCGTGCGCGTGGTCATCGACCTCAAGCGCGATGCGACGCCGGAAGTCGTGCTCAACCAGTTGTGGCGCAACACGCCCGCTCAATCGAACTTCCCGGCAAACATGCTGGCGATCCGTGGCGGTCGGCCTGAAATCCTGTTGCTGCGCGATATCATCGAAGCGTTCGTCGAGTTCCGCGAAGAGGTGATCCAGCGCCGCACCAAGTTCGAACTGAACAAGGCGCGCGACCGGGCCCATATCCTGCTCGGCCTCGTGGTCGCTGTTTCCAACCTTGATGAAGTGGTGCGGATCATCCGCGCCTCGCGCAATCCAGCGCTGGCGCGCGAGACGCTGATCGCGCGCGATTGGCCGATCGGCGAAATCGCGCCTTATATCCGCTTGGTTGAGGCGATCGAGGACGAAGCGCTTGGCGGCGAAGGCGGCAGCTATCGCCTGAGCGAGACACAGGTCCGCGCCATTCTCGATCTGCGCCTCCACCGCCTCACCGCGCTGGGCCGCGACGAGATCGGCGGCGAACTTGAAGTGCTGTCCAAGGCGATTGCCGAGTATCTGGCGATTCTGGCGGACCGCGAGAAGCTCTTTGCGGTGATGCGCGAGGAACTCGTTGCAGTGCGCGATGCCTATGCCACGCCGCGCCGCAGCGAAATCACCGCTCCGGCCGACGGGATCGAGGACGAAGACCTTATCGAGCGCGAGGACATGGTCGTGACCATCACCCTCGACGGCTATATCAAGCGCACCCCGCTCTCCACCTTCCGCGCGCAGAACCGGGGCGGCAAAGGCCGCAGCGGCATGGCGACCAAGGAAGAGGATGCGGTGGGGACGATGTTCGTCACGTCCACCCACACTCCGGTGCTGTTCTTCTCGACCGCAGGCAAAGTCTACCGCCTCAAGGTTTGGCGGCTGCCCGAAGGCGGGCCAACCACGCGCGGGCGGCCGATGGTCAATCTTCTGCCTGCGCTCGATGTGGGCGAGACCATCGCCACGGTCCTCCCCCTGCCCGAAGACGAGGCGGAATGGGGCAAGCTTTCGGTGGTGTTCGCTACGGCCAAGGGCAATGTGCGGCGAAACGCGATGGACGCCTTCGCCAACATCCCCACAAACGGCAAGTTCGCGATGCGGTTCGAGGAAGGCGATGCGGACCGGCTGATCGGCGTCGCTTTGCTTGAAGCGACAGACGACGTGCTGCTGGCAACCCGCGCAGGCAAGGCGATCCGCTTTGCCGGCGACGAAGTGCGCGAATTCACGAGCCGTACTTCGACCGGCGTGCGCGGCATGACTCTGAAGGGCGATGATGAGGTAATCTCGCTCTCGATCCTGCACCGCGTGGGCACCAGCGCAGAGGAGCGCGAGGAATACGTTCGCTTCGCGCCATGGAAGGGCGAGAAGGAAGGCGAACCCGCGATGACGGCAGAGCGCATGGCCGAATTGCATGAACGCGAGCAGTTCATCCTCACCGTCTGCGCCAACGGCTATGGCAAGCTCTCTTCGGCGTATGAGTACCGCCGGACCGGGCGCGGCGGCCAAGGCATCACCAATATCGACAATATCGCGCGCAACGGTCCGGTGGTGGCGAGCTTCCCAGCCAGCCAGGCGGATCAGCTGATGCTGGTGACGGATCAGGCCAAGCTCATCCGGCTTCCGCTCGATACACTGCGTGTAATCGGGCGCGGTTCGGCGGGTGTGCGGCTGTTCAATGTCTCGGGCGGCGAGCACGTGGTGAGCGCGGTGCGTCTGGCCGAGGAAGAAGGCGAAGGCGAAGCTGGGGCGGAAGCGGAAGGCGAAGCGGAAGCATGAGCGCGGCGCCAAGTGTGGCTTTCAAGGTGCTGACCGCCGAGCAAATGGGCGAGTTGCAGCGCGACAAGGTCTTCCTCGGCGCCCCGATCGATCTGACAGACGGCTACATCCACCTTTCGACCGCCGGGCAAGTGACCGAAACGGTGGACAAGCACTTTGCCGGGCAGAGCGGGCTTCACGTGGCGGCGGTAGACCTTGCCGTGCTGGGCAATGCGGTAAAATGGGAGCCTTCGCGCGGCGGACAGCTGTTTCCGCATATCTACGCGCCGCTACCGCTCAATGCAGTGCTGGCCTATGGGCCGCTGGAGCGCGATGCCGATGGAAGCGTGTTACTGCCCTGACAAAAACTACCTTCGTCATCCCCGCGAAGGCGGGAATCCAGTGTCCCGAAGCCAGCGTCTGCCGCTCTCGATCCCCGCCTTCGCGGGGATGACGAAGTTGAAACGGATGGCGGTGGTAAGTTCAGAAAGCGGCAAATTCGCCCTTGCGGCGCAGCGCACCGATCACGCCGACGGTGATGAGGAACTGGCCGAAATAGTAGAGCGGCCAGACCAGCAGGTGCGGCACGGCGCTGTCTGCCAATGGCCCCAGGCGTGCGAAGATCAGCAGATCAGATAGGGCAAACATGGCCGCGCCGAGCGCGACGCGCCGGCGCGGGAAGTCACTGGCGAATGCGGCGGCCGTCATCCCGCCGAGACCGAGGGCGTAGAGCGCGACTTCCGGGTGCCTGGTGAGCACGAAGCTGGCGGCAGGTACACCGAGGAGTAGCGCGGCGATGGTACACTGCTCCACCATATCAATGCCTTGCCGGCGGTGCTTCAGACAAAGCGCGATGGCCGCCATGTGCCCGAGCAGAAACGCCAGCGCGCCGCCGGTGAAGTTCACTTCCAGCACCATATCGCCCAGCGCGCCAAGCACCATGAGAAGCGCAATGCGGTGCGCATCGGGCACCGGATGATGGCGCCAAGCATAAAAGGCAAGCAGGCCGACGCCCGCACCTTTCCATAGGATCAGGTAGAGACCAGGAATCCAGCTTCCGGCCACAAACCAGTAGCTGATCCCGGCGATCAGGCTGGCAAGCAGCCAAGGCCGTTGTTCGATCAAGGCGCGGTGCTGCATGGTGTCCCCTTCCCTTCCGGGCTCCTCCCTAGGGCTTGCCGCGCAGGAGACGCAATGCCAATGCGTGGGGCATGACGCATCAGGTTCACATCATCGGCGGCGGCATGGCCGGAAGCGAAGCGGCATGGCAGCTGGCACGGCGCGGCATTCGCGTGCGGCTGTCGGAGATGCGCGGGGCCAAGTTACCAGAGGGCGGCGACAGCACGGCGGCGCACAACAGCGACGGGCTGGCGGAGCTGGTGTGCTCCAACTCGTTCCGTTCGGATGATGACGAGAAGAACGCGGTCGGCCTGCTGCACTACGAGATGCGCCAGTGCGACAGCCTGCTGATGGCGGCAGCGGCCAAGGCGCG
Source organism: Sphingomonadaceae bacterium (assembly GCA_947453945.1). Taxonomy (GTDB): domain Bacteria; phylum Pseudomonadota; class Alphaproteobacteria; order Sphingomonadales; family Sphingomonadaceae; genus Novosphingobium. The sequence continues at coordinate 4,064 of CANGJB010000072.1, read as the reverse complement.
GGTGCCGGCGGGTTCGGCGCTGGCGGTGGACCGTGAGGTGTTCTCCGCAGAAGTCGAGGCCATGCTCGCCGCCCAGCCGACGCTGGAAATCGTGCGCGAACGCGTCGATGTGCTGCCTACAGATGGCCTCACCATCGTGGCGACTGGTCCGCTGACGGCCCCTGCCCTCGCCACCAGCATCGGCGCGGCGACGGGGGCGGATGCCCTTGCGTTCTTCGATGCCATCGCGCCGATCGTTTACCGCGATTCTATTGACATGGACGTGGCTTGGATGGCCTCGCGCTGGGACAAGGGCGCGGAAGCCAGCCTTGCGATGGGCGGCGACGGGCGCGACTATATCAATTGTCCGATGACCCGCCCCCAGTACGAGGCGTTCCGCGAGGAACTGCTCGCGGGCGACAAGACCGAATTCAAGGAATGGGAGGCCAATACACCCTATTTCGACGGGTGCATGCCGATCGAGGTCATGGCCTCGCGCGGGGTGGAAACGCTGCGCTACGGGCCGATGAAGCCGGTGGGGCTCGACAATCCGCACTGGGCAACAGCGGAGCATCCCAGCGGGCGCTGGCCTTATGCCGTTGTGCAGCTGCGGCAGGACAACAAGCTGGGCACGCTGTGGAACATGGTGGGCTTCCAGACCAAGCTCAAGCATGCCGAACAGGTGCGCGTGTTCCGCACGATTCCGGGGCTGGAACAGGCCGAGTTTGCGCGGCTCGGCGGGCTGCACCGCAACACCTTCATCAATTCGCCCACGCTGCTGGACCGCCAGCTGCGGCTGAAATCGGCACCGCATATCCGCTTTGCCGGGCAGATCACCGGCTGCGAGGGCTACGTCGAGAGCGGCGCGGTGGGCCTGCTGACCGGGCTGATGACGGCGGCCCAATTGGCCGGGCGCGCATGGGAAGCGCCGCCTCGCACCTCGGCACTTGGCGCCCTTCTCGCGCATATCACCGGCGATGCTGAGGCCGAGACCTATCAGCCGATGAACGTGAACTTCGGGCTGTTTCCGCCGCCTGATCCCTCCACAAAGAAGAAGCAGCGCAAGGAAGCCTACACCGCGCGGGCCAAGACCGATCTGGCAGAGTGGCTGCCGCTGGCGGGCTAGCTCACTTGCACTTGCAGGCGGCCTTCTTGGAGGCCTTCTGCTTGGTCGTCGCGTATTCCTCGCGGCTCAGGTTGCCATCGCCGTTCTTGTCGGCGGCCTTGAAGCGGTTGTCGGTGGCGACGGACCATTCGTCGAAGGTCAGCAGGTTGTTGCCATCGACATCGAGCTTGCGGAAATCCTTGACCCGGGGGCTGAGCATTTCCGTTCGTGTAATCTTGCCGTCGCGGTTTTTGTCGGCTCGGTCGAAGCGCTTCTGTTCGCGGCTTTGCTCGCTGGCTTCGGGCAGGCCGGGGCCTACAGCATCGCCGGCATCGGAATCCGGAAGTTCATCATCAACCGCAGAGGCCGAGGCTAGGGCCAGATGGCTGGGCGCCGCTGGCGGCGTGACGGCGGCGCGGCCCTGCCACCAGAACAGGCCCGAAGCCACCAGCAGCAGCGCGCCAAGCGCGCCCACGAGTATCCGGTTCATCCCAGCCCTCCCCTAAGTATAAAACCTAGGATAGGCTGCATCGGGCGCTGGCGGCAGGGGCAAGCCCCACCATTTTGGTGAGAGCGTCAGCGGCCCAGCAGGCCTATGCGCAGGATCGCGAGGAAATCGCGCAGGGGGCCGCCGGGCCTGCCGGCCGCCTCACGCAAAGCCATGCCGCGCAGGATCGCTAGCGGGCGCAGCGCACCTGGCAGGATCGGCGCGCTGGCAAGCGGTGGTTCGAGCCCGAGCCATTCGGCGGAAGCGCGGCGGACGTGTTCATCAGCCTGCAGGCCGCTCAACCGGGCGAGTGCGGTCATCGCCCCGATCCGCGCCTTGCCGAGTTCGGCTCCGCCATCCTCGCCCACAACGCGCGCTTCCCAGCCATCGACCAGTGCGCGCAAGGCGGCGCGCTCGCCATCCCACGGCGTGAGCAACGCGAGCAGCGGTTCGCCCTTGGGCCAATCGGCAGCGCTTTGATCAAAGCGGTCACGCCACCAGGCCAGGCGCAATTGCGCCATGAGCGGATCACGCCCTGCGCGCGCCGCATCGGCCAGCCTGCGGTCGAGCAGCAGAAACCCTTCCCACAGCGCCTGCAAGCGGCGCGGCGCGTAGAGCACCGCAAGCCGCTCAGGCGGGCTTAGTGCAAGATCACCCTCTGACGGCTCCATCGGATCAGCGGTAGCAGACCTTCTTGACCGCCGCGATTACGCGCGCGGTATCGACCAGCGCGAGCTTTTCGAGATTGGCGGCGTAAGGCAACGGCACGTCTTCATTGCAGACGCGCAGGACCGGGGCATCGAGTTGATCGAAGCCCTCTTCCATCACCAAGCTGATGATCTCCGACGCGATCGAGCAGACCGGGAAGCCTTCTTCGACCACGATCATACGATTGGTGCGCGAAAGGCTTTCCAGCACAGCGCCCGTGTCGAGCGGGCGCAGGGTGCGCAGATCGATCACTTCGGCCTCGATGCCCTCAGCCGAAAGTTTCTCGGCGGCTTCAAGCGCGAGGGCCACGCCAATGGAGTAGCTAACGATCGTGACGTCGCGGCCCGCGCGCATGGTGCGCGCTTTGCCGATGGGCACGGTGTAATCGTCCATCTGCGGCACATCGAAGCTGCGGCCATAGACCAGTTCGTTTTCAAGGAACACGACCGGATCTTCGCTGCGGATCGCGGATTTGAGCAGGCCCTTGGCGTCCGCCGCATCATAAGGCGCGATGACGACGAGGCCCGGGACCGAGGCGTACCAAGGCGCGTAGTTCTGGCTGTGCTGGGCGCCGACGCGCGAGGCCGCGCCATTGGGCCCGCGGAACACGATGGGGCAGCGCATCTGGCCGCCAGACATGTAGTTGGTCTTCGCCGCCGAGTTGATGATGTGATCGATCGCCTGCATGGCGAAGTTGAACGTCATGAACTCGATGATTGGCCGAAGGCCGCCCATCGCAGCGCCTGTGCCGATGCCGGCAAAGCCGTATTCGGTGATCGGCGTATCGATCACGCGGCGCGGTCCGAATTCCTCGAGCAGGCCCTGCGTGACCTTGTAAGCGCCCTGGTACTCGGCGACTTCCTCACCCATCACGAAGACGCGGTCGTCGGCGCGCATTTCCTCGGCCATCGCATCGCGCAAGGCCTCTCGCACGGTGGTGGAAACCACAGCGGTGCCAGCGGGAACCGAAATCACCACCGGAGCGGCAACGGGAGCAGGAAGGGGTGCAGCAACAACCGGCGCAGGAGCTGGTGCCGGAGCTACCACAGAAGCAGAAGCAGAAGCAGAAGCAGAAGCAGAAGCAGGAGCTGCACCTTCGTCATCGCCGGTGATCGTTGCGATCACGGTGCCGACTTTCACGCCTTCGGTGCCTTCGGCAACCTTGAGTTCGCCAATCACGCCTTCGTCGATCGACTCGAATTCCATCGTGGCCTTGTCGGTCTCGATCTCGGCGATGATGTCGCCGGATTTTACAGTGTCGCCGGGCTTGACCAGCCACTTGGCAAGCGTGCCTTCCTCCATCGTCGGGGAAAGCGCGGGCATCTTGAGATCAATCGCCATGTCAGTAGGTCCCCACCAGCACGTCGGTATAGAGTTCGGCAGGCGCGGGTTCGGGTGAGCTTTCGGCGAAATCGGCCGCCTCGGCGACGATCTGCCGAATCTTCTTGTCGATGGCCTTGATCGCGTCCTCGCTCACGCCCCGGCGCAGCAGGTCTTGCTTGGCGCCTTCGATGGGATCGTGGTGATCGCGCATTTCCTGAACTTCTTCGCGGCTGCGGTACTTTGCCGGATCCGACATCGAGTGTCCGCGATACCGGTAGGTGTTGAGCTCCATCAGCACCGGGCCATTGCCGGAGCGGACATATTCGAGCGCGACCTCGGCGGCAGCGCGCACTTCGAGCACGTCCATGCCGTTGACGTCCATGCCGGGAATGCGGAAGCCCGTGCCGCGGCGGTGGAAGTGCGTTTCGGCCGAGCCGCGCTTGACCGCGGTGCCCATGGCAT
>CANGJB010000071.1 GCA_947453945.1 Sphingomonadaceae bacterium | reverse complement strand
TTGGCGGCACGCACATGCCCATATTTCTGGTCACAGTGTTCGCCAAAAACGAGAAAGACAATTTGACCAAGGCCGAACAGGCAGCAGCGATCCAGCTAAGCAAGATCCTAGTCGATACCTATGGAGGCAGCCAATGAACGCACATGACAGCATTATGCAGGGTCTTAATGAGGCTCTTGCCTTTACCCAAGGCCAGCATGTCGGCTCGAATGTCCATCACGTCGAGGTGCCTGCCGTCGATGTCGCCGCCATCAGAGCGAGAACAGGGCTGTCGCAAGGCGCATTCGCCCGGAGCATTGGTGTAGCCAAGGGCACATTGCTGAATTGGGAGCATGGCCGACGTCGCCCGACTGGTCCAGCCCAGGTGCTGCTAGCCATGATTGAGAAGAAGCCATCGTTGGTAGCAGAACTACTGCGTTAGGGCCGGCCAGTCAGGGCAACAGAACCTTCTCACTGCCTGCACTAACACGGGCATGCCTATTTCTTGGCTACAATCCAGACCCTTAATTTTATTGTACTATTGTTATTATTGAGCTTTTTACTGGAGACAGTTCGCTATCGGGCTGCTATCCACGACCATTCTTTTCAGTGCCTTAGCGTGATTTTCGCGCTCAAATCCAAGCCCTGACATTGCTCCAGAAATCACACAGCTATCACGACGCATTCCGAACGGAACGCGTATGTTGCCGCAATACTGGCTCTGGCAGGCACCCAATCTCCGGCTATTCCTATCCTCATCAAGCAGCGCGCCTGGTCCTCGCCGATCTGGTATATGCCGCCAAGTAGCCGGGAGTGAGCGACAGCGACCGCGCTTCCACTAGCACTTTGCAGAAGTGGACGAGCTCAGGCTTGTGGGGGACCTTGCCGGACTAGGCGCACGGTGAGTGCCGGATGAAGAAGGATTGCCATGCCCTATCAACCCTTTGACCTTGGCGGGAAAGTCGCGCTCGTGACCGGAGGGAACGGCGGCATCGGCCTCGGCATGGCGGAGGCGCTCGCGCAGGCAGGGGCGTCCGTGATCATCTGGGGAACGAACCCGGCAAAGAATGCTGCAGCGAAGAGCAGGCTGGAGGAAACCGGAGCGCGCATCGCCAGCGAAATCGTCGATGTGTCGGACGAGCATGCGGTGAGCGCGGCGATGGAAAAAGCGGTCGCCGAATTCGGCCGTGTCGATACGGTCGTGGCCAATGCCGGCGTTGGCGGCGGTTCTCCGTTCGATGCGTTTCCTACCGAGCAATGGCGCAAGGTCATGGCAGTCAATCTGGACGGCGTGTTCTTCACGCTGCGCGAGGCGTGCAAGCACATGAAGGCGCGCGCCGAAGCGGGCGATCCGGGGGGCTCGCTGGTTGCGATTTCCTCGACCTCGGCCATCCACGGCGCGGCCCGCAACCAGGCCTATGGCGCAGCCAAGGGAGCGCTGTGTTCGCTGGTTCGGGCAACCGCTGTCGAGTTCGCCCGCTACGGCGTGCGCGCCAATGCAGTGCTTCCGGGCTGGACGGTCAGCGAGATGACCGAGGCCGCGCAAGCAAACGAGAAGTTCAACCGGCAGGTGATTTCGCGCGTGCCATTCCGGCAATGGATCGAGCCTGAGGATTTCGGCGGGATCGCGGTCTACCTCGCCTCCGATGCATCGCGGTTCCACACCGGAGACAGCATTGTGCTTGATGGCGGGTACACGATCTATTGACCGAACTGGAGTTGCCCCGATGGAAGATGCGTCCTCGTCGTTGGTGCTGAGCGACACGCCGCAAGCCGGTATTCGCCGTCTGACACTGAACCGTCCGGAGAAGCGCAACGCGCTCTCGAATGCTCTCAGGACGGAGCTGTTTGCGGCGCTCGAAGACGCGGACAAGGACCCGGACGTTCGGGTGATCGTCTTGCGGGGGGCTGGTTCCTGCTTTTCCGCTGGCTATGACCTTTCGCCGGAGGCCAGCCTGCAGGCGCCGCCCTATCATACCGCTGGCGGGGCTGGCTTCTGGCCGCGGCACGTCGTTGAGGGGGTGTTCCGAATCTGGGATCTGGCGAATCCCGTCATTGCGCAGGTTCACGGCTGGTGCCTCGCCGGGGCGACGGAACTCGCGACGGCCTGTGACCTGATTTACCTGAGCGATGATGCACAGATCGGCTACCCGCCGGTGCGCGGAATGAGCCCGCCCGATACCCAGTTCCACCCTTGGCTGTGCGGCCTCCGCTCTGCGATGGAGCAGATGCTGACAGGGGATGCCCTGTCTGCCCACGAAGCGGTGCGCGTGGGCTTTGCCAACCGGGCGTTCCCTGCCGCGGAACTTGAAGGCGAAGTCCTCAAGATCGCAGAGCGGATCGCGAAGATCCCACCCGATGTCCAGCAGATCAACAAGCGATCGGTGCACCGGGCGATGGAAGCGATGGGGCTGCGGTCTGCAATCCGTGCGGGCACGGAAATGCAGGCATTGGCGATGACCACAGAGGCTTCCCGGCAGACCTTCGCCGGCTTCCGCGCCGGTGACGTCCGCGGTGCGCTCGATGCGCGCGATGGGTCTTTCGGAGATTACCGCACGTCGGGCCCAGATAGCGCTGAAAAAGCCAACGCACCCGCTGACACGAGGTGAGCGAAGGGGTTAGGTTCTCGCGAAACCCCGCCCATGCAAAGCGGCCAGCGCGTTCCGCTATCTCAGGTTCTCCTGCGTGACCGGACGCGACCAACTCAAGCCATACAGCAGCGACCGCGTGAACGTCCGTTTATGCCGGCAAGAGTCGCGATCTGAAATTGCCGAAATGGTATGGGCATGAGATGGAGCTTTCTCTCGGCAATGGGAAGGATGGCGAAACAATGACGAGTTTTCTCAAGACCATCATGGGTAGTGGTGCCACCGTACTGGCCGCAAGCGCGGGGCTGGCTGCGTTCACCGCATGGAACCGCAAGCGCGCCGAACAACTGGTGCCACCAGATGGCCAATTCGCCGATGTGAAGGGTGGCCGGTTGCACTACCTCGCCATTGGCGAAGGAGCACCGATCGTTCTGGTGCACGGTCTTGGCGGTCAGTTGCGCAACTTTACCTACGCCTTGAGCGAGCGTCTCTCGCCGCACCATCGGCTTATCCTGGTCGACCGGCCGGGATCGGGATATTCAACCTACCGAGGTGATGGCCATTGCGGTCTTGCTACGCAGGCGGCGATGATTGTCGAGCTAATAGACCAGCTTGGGCTGGAAAGGCCGTTGGTGGTCGGCCATTCGCTCGGCGGTGCTGTTGCCTTGGCTATGGCCCTCGGCCATCCTGGCAAGATTGGTGGCCTTGCACTGCTCGCACCGCTCACCCAGCCCATCGAGGCCATCCCGCAAGTATTCAAGGCGCTTGATCTGAGGTCGCCCATTGCCCGCACAATGCTGGGATGGACGCTGGCGGCACCAGCAGGGCGCCTTGGAGCAGATGGGGCGAATGCCCAGATCTTCGGCCCCGAACCCTTCCCTGTCGATTTCGAAACGCGGGGCGGTGCGGCGCTGACCCTTCGTCCCGAAGCGTTCGTGGCGGCCTGCGGCGATGTCGAGGCGGCGCGCGCCGAGATGGTGGGCATTGCCGCGCGATATGGCGAACTGTCCATGCCGGTAGGGATCATGTTCGCAAAAGGTGATCTCCTTCTGGATCCCTCAGTACATGGCCTTCCGACCGTTGCCGCCATCAAGGGCGCTGAACTCAAGATGATCGAAGGCGGACATATGTTTCCGCTCACGCAACCTCAGGTCACTGCTGACTGGATTATGGAACGCGCCAAAACCTGACTTTGCGTCTTCCCGGAAACCACCCGGTAGTGCTGACGATCATTGGCACCGTATGAATGAGCGGCCCGCTTCGATGACCACCCGAAGCGCCGTGAACGTCGGCGCTTCTTGCGGGAATGGCCACGCACATTCTGCCGATGAAAGCGGCAGCATCCGACCAGAGCCGGTCGTACAGGCGAGCCGCCATGAATGTCGGCTCCCGATGCCTAAGCTGCCGATGGGACGGCACAAACCGAACCTTGCGCGCACGGCACTCGACCGTTGCTTCGGGTAGAGGTTGGTGCGGAAGCGTCAGAAATTCACATTGACCGTTACCGTGTCGCTATAGCTGTCGGGAGTGAAGTTCGCACTCGGTAGAGTGGCATATGCGGTCAGCGTCTGAGCGCTGCCGGTGCCGGTACCAGCCACGCCGTTGCCGACACTGCTCGCTGTGGCGGTATTGCCCCATACCGGCCCGGCACTGCTCACCGAGCGCAACTGGTACGTCGGTTTGTCGGTGTTGATCCCGGTGCCCGATAGCGCGCCGAGCCCCGCGGTGTTGCCGTTCGATGGCGAAAGGCCGACATGATAGGCGGTGCCGCTGCTGCAATTGATCGAAATGGACGTCGATCCCGATACACCCGAGGCGGCGGCACTGACCGTGCCTAACGCCAGCGCGGAGGAAGACGTGACCGTGCAGGCGTTGACAATCGTGGCGGTGGCCGGGAGGCTTGAGCTGGCACCGGTGTAGAAGAACAGCGTAAAGAGGTTGCTGTAACTCTGGTTGCAACTGCCCGACACCAAAACACCCAAGACGGTACCGCTGAAAGTGGCGGAATAGTTTCCCGATACTGGCGATTGTCCGGCGGGGATAGTGCCGTAGAAGGGTATGGTGCCGGTCACCGTGGTGCTGAACAGCGTACCTGGGATGCTGATTGCCTTACTGATCACGGTGGGATTGGCCCACAATTGGGTGCGGGCGCTGTCGGTATAAAGATTGAAGCCAAGCTGATTTATGCCGCTGATCATCTGAGGCAGGCTGGGGGTTCCCGCCGATGGAGTGCCCAGCGTGCTGCACAAAGTAAAGCTGGTGCCCAGCAAATCGTTGCCAGTGCAGCTGTAGCCGATCGAGCCAGTGGCGGTGCTGGACGAGCCGAACGCGATCGACCCGCTGGTGAAGGAGCACGTGACGCTCGCTTTGGCCTCGGCTGGCCAGAGCAGGCAGGTGGCAGCCAGCATCAATCCAAGCATCATGGTGAGAAAGGCAGGCAGCCGGGTCATGGACCGACCTCGCAGGTGACCTTGCCCAGACGCATGATATCGCCCTCAATGATCCGCGGCGGCAAGATGAAGTGGCATGGCCCGCGCGCGACTTGCGCCACCAGGCGGGCCCCGGCGGCAGGGCGCTCTATGTAGAGTTGGCCGTCAAATCCGACGGTATCAGGGTCGGTACTCGCGCTGGCGACTGGCGTGCCAGCGGGAAGTGCAGTGCCGGCGACATCGACCAAGGTCATCAAAACGGCGCTGAACGGGCGGAGAGGGAACCGTACTGTCACCCCGGCGCGGTCAACCGGGGTGATGTCGAGATCGACCTTTTCCACTTCATAACCGGCCGGCAGGTCGGTCACATCAATGGAAAGGTGGTTGTGCTGATAGGCGTTGAGGTCGGTGACGAGAAGTCGGCCGTGGGCATCGGTTCGCCCGACAATCCGGTTTTCAAACAACACCGGTACGTGGGGCAGGTCGCCTGTCGACACCACGGCGAAGCTGGTATTGATCCGGCGCCCCGGAAAAAGCCCGCCTTCCAACAGCGCTACCGCCCCGCTGTAGGCGACATAGCCGCTGACCCTGCCGCTGCTGGTCGCGAGGCCAGCACGCGCTTCTCCGTGGCCATTCAACCAGTCGAGCTCTGCAGCGCCTGCAAGTCCAGACGTATCGCGCCGCAGCCCCGCTTTCCAACCCAGCCCGCCCGAAAGCGCTGGAGCCTGCTGCAGCGTGGCGTCGAGCGCTGCACCGCCGTTCTGGAAACTGGCGTTTAAGCTGGCCTGGCGGCGCCGCTCCGTGAGGCTGAGGGTGAGGAATAGGCTGCGGTCGCGTCTGCGTGCAAAGTTCTGGTTTGCTGAAAGGTATAGCGACACACGCTGTCCCAGCGGCTTGCTGAGAAACAGACCGACGTAGCGCGCATCAGGCTGGCCGATCGCCTGCTGGCGCACATAGTTCGCGCCGATGTTGCCGAAGATCGGGCTTGACCAGCTGACTTGCGCCAGATCGAAGGCGCGCAGCGCTGGCTCGCCGATGGTTGTGGCAAGGTCGGCGTAGCGGCCGCTGGACCGCTGGACAGAGCCGGCCAAACGAAGCCGCCCCGCCGCCCAGCTGTAGCCTGCGCCCCAGAGCATGCCGTCATTCGCGCCCGAGCGGCTGTAAGCGGCAGAGGCCGTGACAACGCCCGCAGTTCCCAGCACCCAGACCGCGCCGCCGCCAGCATTGGCCACGGTCCGGCTGCCCTCGCCGTGAAGGATGAACGTGAAATTGTCGGTGAGCCCCCGTCGCCAGGTTCCGCTCGCGACAGGATCAGCGCCATAAGCGAACGAGGACAAACCATAGCGCCGGCGGATCAGACCCCCTTCGAGCGACCAGTCCGTGAGCCTCCTGCGCAGCACCAGCGGGGTTTCATAGATTGGCATGGCGAGGGTGGTAACCTGCCCCAGCAAATTGGTAAGCACGAGCTGCGCTCGCCCGGCGCCGTCGATTCGCGCCGGGCCAAGGCCGATCTGGAAGGGGCCGGGCGGCACACTGCCGGCAAAGCGGCGCTGGCCGTTCACATAGATCTCTGCCGTGGAAGGTAGCACCGCCGAGCCGAAAAAGGCCGGTAGCGGCACGGTGACGAGATAGGGCTGCAACGCAAAATTGGTGCCGATCTGAAGCCCGCCGATCCGTGTTCGGCGAGACCAGGGTGAGGACGACGTTACCGTATCCCCCGCACGCACGGTGATGCGCCGGTCGGGGAAAGAAAAAGCCAGACTCGTGTCGAGCCGAACAGACATGAGCCCGGACTCGGGATTCAAAGTGATCGATTGAGAGTTCTCGAGAATGCCGGGACCAGCAAAGGCGCGCAGATCAAGGATGGAGCCAATCCGCGTTCCACCGGGACCGAAATTGGCCTGGGTATTGTGATTGAGCACCGCGCCGGGCGAGGCAGTTGCACGAGTTTCCTGTGCCTCCGGCAGGTTGGCGCGGGTCAGGCCCGCGTCCAGCCAGGTGACTGGCACCACCAGATCAAGCGACTGGTCGCTGGCCCGGTACTGAACGGTGGCGCCCGGCATCGCATCGATTGCCAAGGGATCGGCTGTGCCCGGCGGCGGCGCCAACCCAAGCCCGCGCAGTGTTTGCAGCGATGCCCACAGGTGGTCTTTGTCCTGCCAAATTTCTGCGACACCGCGATCCTGCCCATTCACGGTCACAGCCAGTGCCAGCGCTGCACCACTTTCACCCCCTGGCCCGTTTCCCATGCCCTGTTCGGGCTTGAACTTTGGCGCCATCTGCACGCCTGCGCCCACTGCCTCCTCATCGGGGGCCAAGGGTATAAGCGGCACCGAAGCGGCGGCCACAGTGCCGGATCGGTCAGGCTGCGCAAAATACGGCTCTAGCGCCGCATCGCCATCGGCCAGCGGCGCGTCAAGCAAACTGAATGCGGGCGTGGGCGTCGCAGCGCTGACCAGAACCGGAGATGCGGCCAAGGCAAGCGCAGCTTCAGCGGCCCAAAGGCGCAAGTGCCAGCTGTTGGGTGACATCGCTACCGTTGACGGCGAGTTCGAGAGTGCCACCCCCAGCCATCTGGCTGGAGGTTTCGGCTGGTACCGGCAAAATGAACTTGCGTTCCTTTCCGGGTAGAACGTAGCCGAGCAGGCCGGTTGCGAGCGCGACGCGAGCGCCCTTCGGGCCGACAAATCGCAGCTGCACCAACTGGGCATGCATGGCCCCGTGGTTCGACACAGTCAGGGCGATCCCATCGGCCGTGCGCGCGAGGCTCCATGCCAGTTCGGGCCGGATTTTTTCGCAGCCGCTCCGGTTCACAAAGACCGGAACCGAATAGTGCAGCACATAGCGCAGACCCGAGCCTTTGGGCGCAAGCGAGGGCACTTCGTCGATGGCTAGGCGAAAGGTATCCTCGCAGGACACCGGGTTGACCGCGACCAGCCGCACCAGTTGCCGTTCACCCGCCACCAGATTGGTGATCGGCGGGCTTGCGAGCAGCGCGTCGGTCGGTACCAGTTCATCGCCATCCGGGCTCTGCGTCCAGCGATAGACGCGGATCTGGGCGAGCAAGGGCGTGTCGGCGGTGTTTGAAAGCCAAACGATGTTTGAACGCTTGTCGATCGTCACAGACACCGGCTCGACCTGCAGGCCAGAGGCGTGGGCGAAACCCGGCAGAGCCAGGACGAGCGCAAGAGCACATCGGACTTTGCGGCGAAAATGGGCCATCTTCGCCTCAGTAGTTGACGTTGACGGTGACGGTGTCGGTATAGGTATCGGGCGTGAAGTTGGCGCTGGGGACAGTTACATAGACAGTAATTGTCTGGTTGTTGCCCGTGCCGGTGCCCGAAACACCATTGCCGACCGCTATCGCAGTGGCGGTGTTGCCCCATACCGTGCCGCTGGGCCCTACGGTGGATGAAAGCTTGTAAGGCACATGATCCGTATTCGACCCTGTACCTGCGAGTGTTCCAGCACCGGCCGTGTTGGCATTCGATGGTGCAAGACCAATGAAGTAGGGCGTGGTTTTGGAACAGTTGACGGTGATAGTGTTGTTGCCCAAGACGTCCGTTGCAGTCGCCGGCTGGGTACCCAAAGCGATGTTCGACGAGGAGCCTGCGGTTACCGTACAGGCCTTCTGTATCGTAAGCGTCACCTGAAACGTCGAGGATGTTGTGGCGGCCCAGCTCATGCTAGGAGTGCCGATAATGCCCAACGCTAACACGGCCAGAGTGCACCTGAAAGGACCGTTTAACATCGCCAAAAACTCTCAATTGCGAACCAATTTTAGATTCTCGAAGGCACGTTCAATACGGTACGCAACTTATTGAAATGGTCGTTAAGTGGCTCGTGCAAACCCCAAAAACCACTTTATCATATTGTTAATTTCATACCCATTTTAGTTAACCAATATGCTGCCATAATTCCGGCCGAGGCTAGTCACTATCGAGTGGCTGTTGCGCCCCTTTGTCATCCGAGCCAAATTGCGCTTAAGCTGCAGGATCTCGGCGTGCTTGCCACCATATGCGGAAATTACATTCGCGAACGGTGATGTCTTTAAGGGCGTTATCCGGACTTCGCTCGCCAGAACAGGGAACGAAGGAAGCAACCCAGTTTACTTCGCTCTGCGATGCTAGTCGGGCGAGCCCTGAACGACGACGTCTGACAGGAGCTGCCGTTCGACATGTTGCGTTGGAACGGCGGCAACGTCGCAGTTCCGGACCATCACAGGTGCAAGACACCGAGCGCGAATAAACGGCGGGTTTTTGGAACACCAATCAGCGCGTTGAGTGGCGGCAATTGGGGGGTCACAATCCCGGAAAGGACGATGTCGCGAAGAACGGCGGCTTTGGCAGTTTCAGCCCGGGGTATAGGGCTCCACTGGCAGCCCTTCAAAGCGCGCCTTCAATTGCAGGCCGAGATAGCGGGAGAAGCTGCGCGCCATCGCAAGGTTGCCGGCCATGAACCACAGACCCGGCTCAGCCGTTGGCTTCCACAAGTTCTTCATCTCGCCTTCCCATGGCCCTTCGTCCCCCGGAAAGCCCGAGCCGTAGCCCCAGGTCTTGCCAATCCGCTCGGCCACTTCGGGATTGATCAGCTGCGCCACCCACTGCTTCATGTCGCCGAATCCGGTCGCGTAGATGATCCGGTCGGCGCGCTCATGGCTGCCGTCGGAAAGCATGAGGCCATCCTCGACCACGCGGTCGATGCCAACGCCCGAACGCACCTTGATCCGCCCGTCAGCGACCATGTCCGAAGCGCCCACATCGACGTAATAGCCCGATGACGTGCGCTGAAACTTCATGGCGATGCCGGTGCCGTCAGGCCCGAAATCGACAGCGAAGCCGGCATCAGTCAGGCTTTTGTAGAACGGTGCCTCATCAACCTGGATCTGGTCCCACGCCGCCTTGTTGACCTTCTCCGCCAAGCGGAACGGCACCGAAGCGCCGAGGAGGTCCGCCTTCTCGGTGGTCAGCCCGGCATCGAACACTTCCTGCGAATAGGCTCCGCCGAGCATCTTCTCCATGTTGCTCTGGCGCACAATCAAGGTGGATGAGCGCTGGATCATCACCGGATCGGCCCCGTGGCTGACGAGATCGGCGCAGATGTCATGCGCGCTGTTGTTCGCGCCGACGACGATCACGCGCTGGCCGCCAAGTCCCTCACCGCCAGGATGCGCGCTCGAATGGCACTGATGGCCCTTGAACGTTTCCTTGCCCGGAAAATCAGGCTCGACCGCGAAACCGGCATTGCCCACCGCCATCACCACATGCGAAGGCGAAAGGGTAATGGGCTTGCCGTCCCGCTCCAGCGCAACCTGCCACTTGCCCGTCGCCGGATCGCGCGCGATGCCCTTGCATTCGGTGCTGGTCCAGATCCCCAGTTCCATGATCCCGGCGTAGTATTCCAGCCAGTCACCCATCTTCTGCTTGGGCGTATAGACCGGCCAGTGATCGGGAAACGGCACGTAAGGCATGTGGTCGTACCACACAGGATCGTGCAGCAGCAGCGACTTGTAGCGCGAACGCCACTGGTCGCCCACGCGCGGATACGTGTCGATCAGCAGGCACGGCACGCCCAGCATCTTGAGCCGCGCGCCCAGCGCGAGGCCACCCTGCCCCGCACCAATCACCAGCACATAGGGCGGATTGGTCTCGTTCCACTGCTCCACATCATCGTGGCGCACGTCTTCCCAGGTGCGCTGCCCGGTCTCGTCTACCACGCCCGAGGCCCGGCGTCCGCGCAGCGGTTCCTCAAAGCCCTTGAGCTCCCTGAGCGCCGTCAGGAAGGTCAGACAGCGCTCGCCCACCAGCCGGACATAGCCCTCGCCCCGGCCCTGCGCGGTCTCGAAGGTGATGAAGCCCTCGGTCGCGCCCGCCGGCGCATCGCTCGCAAATCCACCGATGCCCGAGCCCGGCCCCCGCACATTCACGAACGCCGTGATCGCGTCTGTCCCTTCATGCGTCGCAAGCGTCCAGCCCAGCGCCAGATAATCGCGCCACAGCCCATCGGGCAGAAACAGCGCCGCCACTGCGCCGCCATCGCCGCCATTCAGCGCGGCGCCGAGCTTTTCGAGCCAGCCATGTACATCAAGCATCCGGAAATATTACCTTTTCTTGCGGCTGCAGACCGATCAGAAATGCGCGACCAGCTGCACGCCGAACGTGCGCGGATCGTTGTAGTTTATCTGGTCCTGCGTGATCACTGGCGCAATTGAGGATATCCCCCGCGTCGAATTGAGGGTCGTCACCCACAAAGCGGTTTCCCGGATTTTCGACGGCGCAGACGAAGCCTTCAAATCGGTGAAAGCCCAGCTGGCGACGATCGAACCCCACCCCGTCGTCATGATGTTCCTCACCGCGCTCGCCGAAGCGCACTGACCGCCCACCCCTCCTTGGAGCGTGCATCGGGGAGGTAGCCCGCTGCAGGCGGGTCGGAGGGGCTATTTCAAGGCTTGGCAAACCCCGGCGATTCAGTCTTATACGGCGGCAAACCAAACAAGCCGAGAGGACGCCCACACGATGAGCCAGACCACCTATCCGGTCCCCCAGCAGTGGGCTGCCTCCGCGCTGATCGACGATGCGCGCTATCAGGCGATGTATGCGCAGTCGCTGGACGACCCGGATGCCTTCTGGCGCGAAGAGGCCAAGCGGCTCGACTGGATCAAGCCCTTCACCACGGTCAGCACCACCAGCTTCCACGAGGCGGATTTCGGCATCAAGTGGTTCGAGGACGGCACGCTCAACCTCGCCGCCAATTGCCTCGACCGCCACCTTGCGGAGCGCGGCGACCAGATTGCCATCCTGTGGGAGCCGGACAGCCCGGAGACACCGGATCGCCGCATCACCTACCGCGAGCTCCATGAAGCCGTCTGCCGCTTTGCCAACCTGCTGAAATCGCGCGGCGTGGTGCGCGGATCGCGGGTCACGATCTACCTGCCGATGGTCCCCGAAGCCGCCGTCGCGATGCTCGCCTGCGCGCGGATCGGTGCAATCCACTCCATCGTGTTCGCCGGCTTCTCGCCCGATGCGCTGGCCGGCCGCATCACCGATTGCGACAGCCGCCTTGTCATCACGGCGGACGAAGGCCTGCGTGGCGGCAAGAAGGTGCCGCTCAAGGCCAACGTCGATGCAGCGCTAAAGCAGTGCGCCGGCGTCGATACCGTGATCGTGCTCAAGCACACCGGTGCCGATGTGCCGCACGTGGCGGGCCGCGATCTGGATTGGGCCAGCGCTGTCGCTGCGCAAAGCACCGATTGCCCGCCTGAGGAAATGAGCGCCGAAGACCCGCTGTTCATCCTCTACACCTCCGGCTCCACCGGCAAGCCCAAGGGCGTGCTCCACACCACTGGCGGCTACTCGGTCTGGGCCTCGATGACGCACGAGTACGTCTTCGATTATCGCCCCAAACCCGATGGTTCTGTCCCGATCTACTGGTGCGCGGCAGACGTGGGCTGGGTCACCGGCCACAGCTACGTCGTCTACGGCCCGCTCCTCAACGGCGCGACAACCGTCATGTTCGAAGGCGTGCCAAACTTCCCCGATCCCAGCCGCTTCTGGCAGGTGGTCGACAAGTTCGGCGTCGAGATTTTCTACGGCGCCCCCACCGCGCTGCGCGCGCTGATGCGTGAGGGCGACGAGTGGGTGAAGAAAACCAGCCGCCAGTCGCTGCGCCTCCTCGGCTCGGTGGGCGAACCGATCAATCCCGAGGCGTGGGAATGGTATCACAAGGTCGTAGGCGACAGCCGCTGCCCTATCGTCGACACCTGGTGGCAGACCGAAACCGGCGGCGCGATGATCACCCCGCTGCCCGGCGCCACCGCGCTGAAGCCCGGCTCCGCCACGCGCCCCATGTTCGGCGTAAAGCCCATGCTGCTTACCGGCGAAGGCCAGGTCCTCGAAGGCGCGGCGGATGGCTGCCTCGTCATCATGCAAAGCTGGCCCGGCCAGATGCGCACCGTCTGGGGCGATCACGAGCGCTTCTTCCAGACCTATTTCACCACGTTCCCCGGATACTACTTCACCGGTGACGGCTGCCGGCGGGACGAGGACGGCTATTACTGGATCACGGGCCGTATCGATGACGTGATCAACGTCTCGGGCCACCGCATGGGCACTGCCGAAATCGAAAGCGCGCTGGTGGCGCACCCCAAGGTGGCCGAAGCCGCAGTCGTGGGCATGCCGCACGAGATCAAGGGACAAGGCATCTACGCGTTCGTGACGACCAACGCCGATGTCGAGCCGGATGAGGCGCTGCGCAAGGAACTGGTCCAGTGGGTGCGGCACGAAATCGGCCCCATCGCCACGCCCGATGTGATCCAGTTTGCGCCGGGCCTGCCCAAGACCCGCTCGGGCAAGATCATGCGCCGCATCCTCAGGAAGATCGGCGAGAACGACATCGGCAACCTCGGCGATACCTCGACGCTGGCGGACCCGTCGGTGGTCGACAACCTCCTCGCCAACCGCCCGAACGCCTGACACAAGAAAGGGCCGGGAAGCTCCAGCGCCCCGGCCCTTTCCTATACATCACAAGCTTACGAACGGTCGGCGTTCATCACCTTGGTCCAGGCCTTGGCGAAATCACGCACAAACTGCTCGCGCGCATCGTCGCTGGCATAAGCTTCGGCCACTGCGCGCAGCTCGGAGTTCGAGCCGAAGATCAGGTCCACCGGCGTCGCGGTCCACTTCAACGCGCCGCTCGTCCGGTCGCGGCCTTCATAAGCCGTGCCCGCCTTGCTCCACACGGTGTCCATGCCCAGCAGGTTGACGAAGAAGTCGTTCGAGAGCGTGCCGAGACCGCCCGTGAACTCGCCCGCATTCGATCCGCCGGCATTGGCATCGAGCACGCGCAGACCGCCCACCAGCACGGTCATTTCCGGCACGGTCAGCCCGAGCAGGCTGGCCTTGTCCACCAGCGCCTCAGCCGGAGACTGCCACGCGTCCGCGCCCTGATAGTTGCGGAAGCCATCAGACTTGGGCTCCATCGGCGCAAACGCGGCAGGATCGGTCTGCTCGGCGCTCGCATCGACCCGGCCCGGCGTGAACGGCAGTTCAAGCGCAACGCCTGCCTTGCCCGCCGCCTGTTCGACCGCGGCATTGCCCGCCAGCACGATCAGGTCGGCCAGGCTCACCGTGCGGCCACCGGGCGCGCTGCGGTTATACTCGGCGCGCACCTTTTCGAGGCCCGCAAGTACCTTGGCCAGTTCCGCCGGATCGTTCACCGCCCAGTCCTTCTGCGGCGCAAGGCGAATGCGCGCGCCATTGGCGCCGCCGCGAAGGTCCGATCCGCGCCACGTGGAGGCCGAAGCCCATGCCGTGCGCACAAGCTGCGCCGGGGTCAGCCCCGCACCCAGAACCTTGCTTTTGAGCGTGGCAATCTCCGCCGCGCCGATCAGCGGGTGGCCATCAGCCGGCAGCGGGTCCTGCCAGGTGAAGGTCTGCGCCGGCACGTCCGCACCGATGTAGTGCGTCTTGGGCCCCATATCGCGGTGGGTCAGCTTGAACCACGCGCGGGCAAAGGCATCGGCATAGAGCTCGGGCTTGTCCTTAAAGCGCAGTGCGATGGCGCGGAACGCCGGGTCCTGCTTCATCGCCATGTCGGTGGTGAACATGATCGGCGCGTGGGTCTTGCCTGCCACATGCGCGTCGGGCACGATCTGAGCGTCGGCGGCATTGGCCGGCTGCCATTGCGTCGCGCCTGCCGGGCTCTTCACCTTGACCCATTCGTAGCCGAACAGGTTATCAAGGTACTGGCTCGTCCACGCGATCGGATTGGCCGACCACGCGCCTTCCAGCCCGCTGGTCACAGTGTCTGCGCCCTTGCCGGTGCCGCAGCTGTTCTTCCAGCCGGTGCCCTGCGCTTCGATGCCTTCGCCTGCAGGGGCCGCGCCCACGCAGGTCGCGGCATGTGCGCCGTGTGCCTTGCCAAAGGTGTGGCCGCCCGCGATCAGCGCGACGATTTCCTCGTCGTTCATCGCCATGCGGCCGAACGATTGGCGAATGTCATGCGCCGCCGAAATCGGATCACCGTTTGCGTTGGGGCCTTCGGGGTTCACGTAGATCAGCCCCATCTGCACCGCCGCAAGCGGGCCCTTGAGCTGGCGCTTCTCGTTCCAGCGGTTGCCATTGGCTTCGAGCCACTTCTTCTCGGTGCCCCAATAGACCGCGTCCGGCTGCCACGTATCCGCGCGGCCGCCGCCGAAGCCGAGCGTCCTGAAGCCCATCTGCTCGAGCGAAACATTGCCCGTCAGCACCATGAGATCGCCCCACGAAAGCTTGCGGCCATACTTCTGCTTGATCGGCCAGAGCAGGCGGCGCGCCTTGTCGAGATTGGCGTTGTCGGGCCACGAATTCAGCGGCTCGAAGCGCTGCTCGCCGCCCGCGCCGCCGCCGCGACCGTCCATCGTGCGATAGGTGCCGGTGCTATGCCAGGCCATGCGGATGAAGAACGGGCCGTAGTTGCCATAGTCCGCCGGCCACCACGGCTGCGAGGTCGTCAGAACCTGCGCGATATCGGCCTTTACCGCCTTGAGATCGAGGCTGAGGAATGCCTTGGTGTAATCAAAGTCCGCGCCATAGGGGCTGGCGGCAGTGTTCTCGTTCTGGCGCAGCGGCGTCAGATCAAGCTGGTCGGGCCACCAGTCCTTGTTGGTGGTCGGCTTGTCGGCGGCGGCAGTCGGCGGGGTCATCGCCGCATCGGCAGCGTGGGCGGCAACCGGCATCGCGGCCAGAAGCGCGATGGCCAAAGTCGAAATGGCAGAGGTCGAAAGTGAAGCGCGCATATGCATGGTCCTCTTTGCTTGCGGCAGTCAGCGCA
>CANGJB010000070.1 GCA_947453945.1 Sphingomonadaceae bacterium | reverse complement strand
GCCCGTGAAGATCTCGAACCGCTGCGCGCCCTTGCTCACAGGATCATCACACGGGATTATCATAGGAGTAGCGCCCTCAGCCCCAATCAGGTCGCGCAAACTCCACGCTGGGCATCACCCACGCAAGGTGGGGGCAGAACAGCGCTTACCTGCGGTCCGCTCATCCCCGCGACGTATCGCCGCGGCGTGCTGCGCGCAAAAGTCACGCTGAGCGATCTGACCTGCAGTTCTGCGCGCATCGATTCGATGGAGGCGCTGCGGCCGGGGATGCTGGTGTGGATCACGCTACCCGGCATCGAGGCGCGGCCCGCAACGGTCAATTGGACCAGCGGCTTCACCGCCGGCCTGCGCTTTGAAGCGCCGCTGCATCCAGCCGTGCTCGATGCGATCCTCGATGGACGGATCGGCTCAGTCCACTGAGCTTGGGGATGGGGGGAAGGTGGCTCCCTGAGTAGGATTCGAACCTACGACCACTCGATTAACAGTCGAGAGCTCTACCGCTGAGCTATCAGGGACCAGGCCCGGTTGCCCGGGACAGGAGCGCGCTAATAGCAGGCGTTTCCGGTTTGGCAAGCTCCTGATTGCCCAAAAACCGCTCAGAAATTCACACCAGGAACTGTTCGGCAAAAATGCGCTCGTCCAGGCTCTTGCCTTTGTCGAACAGCAGTGTGAGCCGATGCTCGCGCGCCGCGCTCACGCGCACCTCGCTGATGTCGCGAACTTCCTTCTGGTCTGCCACCACCGAAACGGGACGCTTGTCCGCCTCCAGTGAGCGGAAGCGGATCTCGCAACTTTCCGGCAGGATGGCCCCGCGCCAGCGCCGCGGGCGGAATGGGCTGATCGGCGTGAGCGCCAGCATCGCGCTGCCGAGCGGCAGGATCGGGCCATTGGCCGAGAGATTGTAGGCAGTCGAACCCGCCGGCGTCGCCACCAGCACGCCGTCGCACGAAAGTTCGGCCATGCGCACCTTGCCGTTGACCGAGACTTCCAGCTTCGCCGTCTGGCGCGTTTCACGCAGCAGCGAAACTTCGTTGATTGCCCAGGAAGAATGGACTTCGCCGGTCTGCGTCGTCGCTTCCATGAGCAGCGGGGCGACGTCGATTGCACGCGCCTTGGCAACGCGCTCGGCGATGGGCCGGGTGGCTTTGTGCCGGTTCATCAGGAAGCCGACCGTGCCGAGATTGAGACCGTAGGCGGGGATAACGCGGCCGGTATCGAGCATGTGGTGCAGCGTTTGCAGCATGAACCCGTCGCCGCCAAGGACAACAGCGATGTCCGCGTCCTCGATGCTCACCCAATCATGCGAAGCAGCAAGGGTCGCTTCGGCTTCCTGAGCGCGATCTGTGGGGGAGGCGAGCAGCGCCAGCCGTGGGCTATCAGGCATGTGGTAAAGCTCTCCTCGCGCCGGCGCAGCAATCAGCGTCCGGCGCCCGAGTGATATGGAGCGACCCAAACTGGTGCAATGGCAAATGCCACAGCGAGGATGATTTCGCCGCGATGATCGCTTAAGACTGGCGCCGATGACCGGCACGGTGTTCCTTCCAGGCGATGATCGCGATGTCCTGACCGGCCTTCCGGGCCTTGAAAGTGCTGCCGTGTGGCTAGACGGCGCGGGCGACACGGGCTTTGTTCAGGCCATGATGGTCAGCCTGCAGCGTTTGCCGGCGGTGAACCTCGCCTATGGCATGGCCGGCGGTGACCGGGTGCTGGTCGAAGTTGCGCGGCGGCTCAGGGATTTCGTGGCGGATGAGCTTGGCCCGCAAGCCATGGTAGCGCGCGCGGCGGGCGGGGCGTTCCTTGTTGCCAGCCACGCGGCGCTTTCGCGCGAGCGGTGGCAATGGCTGGCCGAGGCGCTGGGGCGCGCAATCGCGCGGCCGCTGGTGGTGGATGGCGAGCGGTTGAGTCTGGCGCCGCGCATGGCGCTGCTGCGCGGGCGGCCGGGTGAAACCGGCGCGGCGCTGCTGGACCGGCTCGATCAGGTTTCGGGCGACCTGCAAAGGCGAAGCGGACGGCGCGTGCTGTGGGCCGATGGCAGCCATCCTGCGCGCGGGCGCAGTGCCGCCAACCTCGAGGGCGATCTCCTCGGCGCGCTCCACCGCGACGAGATCATGATGCTGTTCCAGCCGCAGTTCTCCGTTGCGACCGGGGCACTTGCAGGCGCTGAGGCACTGGCGCGGTGGGAGCACCCCAGCTTTGGCCGGATCAGCGCCGAAACGCTGTTTGCCGTGGCCGACAGGGGGGACCACGTTGCCCAGCTTTCGCGCCATATCGCCACGCGCGCGCTGACGCAGGCGGCGGCATGGCCGGAACCCTTGCGGCTCTCGCTCAATGTGACTGCGGAGGATTTCGCGGTTGGCGATTTTGCCGCAAGCCTCAAATCTGCGCTGGTGGCGAGCTCGTTTCCAGCCGAGCGGCTGACGATCGAGATCACCGAGCAGACGCTTATCACCGATTTCGAAGCTTGCGCCGCCGCGCTGCGCGAACTGGCCGCGCTTGGCGTGAGCGTGGCGCTGGATGATTTCGGCACGGGTTTTTCCAATTTCCGCGCGCTGAAGGCACTGCCGCTCGATTCGCTCAAGCTCGACCGGTCGTTGGTGTGCGATATCGAGCATGACGCCCGAGACAGGGCGATCCTTTCCGCCATGGTGGCGATGGCACGCGCGCTCGGCCTCAAGGTGATTGCCGAAGGGGTGGAAAGCACCCGCCAGCTAGCGATCCTGCAAGCAGAAGGGTGCGACGTGTTTCAGGGCTTTTTGCGGGCGGGGCCGATCTCAGCGGAAGACTTTGCTGCGCTGGTAGCGGGAGGCTGAATGCACAAACTGATTGTGGCCCTGCTGGGCCTGCTCATGGCCACCCCCGGGTTGGCCCAGACCACACCGGCGATTGATATCGCCAGCTGGAAGGGCCAGCAGGCCGGCGCGCCGACCCAGGTGCTGACTCTGGGCAGTTCCCATCTAGGGCAGATGGAAACGGTGGTGGCGGGCGAGATGCTGGTGCCGCTGCTCGACAAGCTGGCGGCGTTCAAGCCCGAGATGATTACCTATGAGGGGATTTCGGGCGAACAGTGCGACGCGTTCAGGCGCTATCCGGCGCGCTATCCGGGGATGTTCGAGACTTATTGCTGGCCACTGGACGACGCTGTGAAGGCGACCGGGCTCGATCTGGCAGCCGCGATGGTCGAGATTGACCGGACGCTGGCCAACTGGCCTGCCGCGCCCACAGCGGCGCAGCGGCGGCATCTGGCGGCGGTGTTCATTGCGGCGGGGGACCGCCCCTCGGCGCGGGTGCAGTGGCTGCAGCTCGCGCCGGAGGAGCGCACCACGGGCGACGGGGTGGATGCGGCGCTGCTGGCGATCCTAACCCCCAAGGCGGGCAAGCAGAGCGAGAGCTATGCCATTGCGGCGGCGCTGGCTGCAAAGCTTGGCCTCCAGCGCGTTTATCCGGTGGATGACCATACGGCAGATGCGGTGCAGGCGGAGGGCGGGGCGGGCTTCGATCCTTATATGGAAAACTTCTGGAAGGGTTCGCAGTCTGCGCTGGTCGATGGCTTGCGGCAGCGGGAGGCTGGGCTGAAGAGCGGCGGGGACGTGCTGACCTATTTCCGCCTTCTCAACCAGCCGGAGATGCTGCGCGAGTTTGTGCGGGTCGACCAACAGCGCGCCATGCAGACAGCCTCACCGCAGAACTATGGCCGGATGTATTTCGCCTGGTGGGAGACCCGCAACCTCAGGATGGTCTCCCATATCCGCGCGGCGTTTGCGGCGCATCCCGGAGCGCGGGTGCTCAATGTGGTGGGGGCCTCGCACAAGCCGTTTTACGACGCTTACCTCACGCTGATGGGGGATGTGGTGCTGGTGGATATCGAGACCATCCTGCGCTGAATTTAGGTCAAGTTGACACGGTTGACACGGTCCTGGGGGAAAACTCCCGGGCCCTTTTCGCGCGCACCTATCGCGGCACGAATTACGTGCAAAGCCAAAGGGTTGGGCGAGGGGCGTGGGGCATCGGCACAGGATATCGCAGGTGCCCGCGTGTAGGACAGGGGTTTGTGCGGGGCTCCATTCCGGATAAACCGGGGCCATGAGCATTGACCACCGCCTCGCCACGTATGGCACGCTCGCGCCCGGGCGGGTGAACCACCACCAGCTGGCCGGGCTGGAGGGCGAATGGACCACCGGCACGATCCGGGGGCGCCTTGTCGAAACAGGATGGGGCGCGGCACTGGGCTATCCGGCGCTGGTGCTCGATGCAGAGGGCGAGGCTATCGCCGTCCACCTGTTCACATCAGCGGACCTGCCGGCACACTGGGCGCGGCTCGATGCGTTCGAGGGGGCGGAGTATCGGCGGGGGGATGTTCTGGTGGAGACCGCCGGGGGCGTGGTTTCCGCGTGGATCTATCTGGCGGCCTGAATACGCCCTATTCGTCCTGATCGGGCGGACGCTTGGCCCAGAAGGTGCCGGTTTCGCCCAGCTTGCGGCCATAGGCGAAGAGGCCGCGCATGAAGGCCGTATCGAACAAGTTGTGGTCCGATGCGGGGTAGTCCTTGTCGATGAAGGTCAGGTTGAAATCGATCCCGTGCGCCTTGGCGTAGAGATAGCTCAGGCCCACCGTGCTTGCCGTCGCGCGGCGCAAGTTGAGCGAGATGGCCTGGCTGGCGATGGGCACGGTGCGCGGCTTCACCAGCTTGAATTCGCCGTTCAGCTTGTTGTTCACGATCATGTAGATGTGCAGCGGACGCGCGGCGGCGGGCACTGCGCCGGCCACGATAGCCTCATCCGGCAGGGTGAGGATCTGTGCGGTGGTGCCGCCATCGACGTGCATTTCGCTGATCTCCCGGCCGCCTGCCTCTGCCTTGATCATCACCGGCGGGAAGAAGGCGGGAATGGCGGACGAGGCGAGGAGGACTTGCCGGATCAGGGCATAGCGCCCCGCCGCCTTGCTGGCGGCAATCGCGCCGATGTTCCAGATGACCATGCGCTGCGCATCGAGATTGGCGGTGCCGACAAACAGGCGCCGGCCGCGCGCGTGCTCTGCCGCGATGCGATCAATCAGGGCATCGGAGAGAACCGCGCCGATCATCTGCGCGAGCGGCTTGGTGCTGGCGATGCTGGGGGAAAACGGGATGACGAGGGGGAAGCGGTTCCGGTAGATGTTCTTCGACGATATGCCGGTGAACAGCTGTTCGAGCGTGGCATCCTGATCGGCGCCCAGAAACGCGAAAGGCGCAATCAGCGCGCCGGTGCTGACCCCGGTGACGACGGTGAATTCAGGCCGCGTGCCGGCCTTGGTCCAGCCGCTGAGCAGCCCCGCGCCATAGGCCCCGTTATCCGATCCGCCCGAGAGCGCGAGCATCGAGCGTTCGCCCTGCGGGCCGGCATAAGTGGGGGCCATGAGCCGCGCGGCGCCCGGCGCATCGGCCCAGAAGCGCGCCTGCGGCATGCCGGGGATCGCGGCTTCGGCCTGCTGGCGTTCATTGAACGGTTCGCGGTTGATGGTGGCGCAGCCCGCCAGCGCGAGACTGAGAGCCACATTGGCCGCGAGGAGCGCAGCCTTTGGCCCGCCCATGATGATTTTGCCCAAACCCGTTTCCCCTGCAGGAACCCGGCGGACATGCGCCGCGCAGCAAGGCCCGGAGCCAGACTGCCCGCGAAAGCCGGGAACGCGCTCGGCATACCACGGCGGCTAGGTAATCGCCGCAGGGTTTCGGTGCTGGCGCGCGGAGGGCGCGATTGGGGTATATTGCGCCGGCTGCCGAAAAGCTGTTTCTGGCAGGGCAACCCTTATGACGAGAGCACCAGCATGACCGCCAAAGTGATCAGCATGAACCCCGATCCGCTCGCCCCCTATGCCATTGCGCCGGGGTGGCAGGTGGGCAACCTGCTGTTCCTTTCAGGCCAGGCCGCGATCAGCCCGGAGGGGGAGCTTGTGGGCGTGGGCGATTTTGGTGCGCAGCTGGTGCAAGTGATGGCCAATATCGACCGCGTGCTGGCGGCGGGCGGCAGCGATCGCAGCCGCATTGTGAAGGTGACGATCTACCTGACCGACATGGACAACTTCCCGGCCATCGTGGACGCGCGGCGCACATATTTCACGCCGCCTGATCCGGCGGATACGATTGTGGAAGTGAAGGGCTTGGCGCTGCCGGAACTGATGCTGGAGATTGATGTTATTGCGACGGTGGGGTGAGGGGATGAGTTCGGGAGCTGTTGCGCATATCACCGCACCCCCTGCGTGACTTTGAGAACAAGCCGCTTGTCTCTCTGTTTACTTGGCATTTTGAGCTAGGAAGGCGATATAAGGGTATAGACCTCGCCAATAGATAGGGGAAATGATGAGCACAGCTTACCACATGGTGCATTATCGCCGTTTCGATGCCGACGCGACAGTGATGAACGGCAAGACGCTTGAGGTCCTTTGCCGTGAGGCACTGAACACCGATAATGGGACCTCGAAGCTTTGGGACCGACCTGAGGACCGGGTGTTCGACGTGGGTGGCACTGATGGCCGGAAGATTTTCCTGAATAAGGTCGCTGACCTGTCAGACGCGGTGTTTGGGGAGATGTGCCTTGCTCAAGAGAAGGACATGCAGGCGCTCCTCAACATGAATACCTCGCAGGTGAAGCTGTCCGACATCACCACAGCTACAGTCTACGACCTTGATGAGCGACTAGCTCCACACGGGTCGCAGTTCGTCCGAGGATTGGCATACTGGATTGCCACCGGCAATCACGTGCTCTTTGTGAAGACACATTCGATGACCCCGGAGCTCGTCCGGCTGTATATCGATTGGCTGCTTAAAACGCGGGGCGGTGTCATGGACCCGGGGGCCGGCTTCGCTCTCAATGCAGAGTTCGACAAGACTGCGACGGCGGGGGATATCGGCGAGATACGCAATCTCCGGGTGACCGGAAGGTCAGCGCCGCAGATTGTCAGCTTTCAGGGCGAAGCCGAGAAGAAGCAGGTTAAGACCATCCGGCGGGTCGCAGACAAGTTCGCGGAGATGAAGGAGGCGCTGCCAATCGTGTCAGCAATCTTCGGTCCGGCGAAAGCAAAGTCACTCATTGATAGTCTCGGGCCCGAGGAGTATATATCGGTTGATGCTTCGGTGAAGATCAGGGGGAGCCGGACCGAGGAGTCACGAAAGCAGTTCCAAGCGATTGCGAATGACCTTGCGGACGAATCAGACGCCAAAGTGCAGGTCGAGGGAAAAGACGGCAGAGTTGTCGATGGTGATGCCATTCTGCGGACCCGGATGCCGTTTCATATGCCCCATGAGGGGAGCAACTTGCTGGAGTTCGACAACGTCGCGGATCAGCTCCAAGAGGTTTACGCTCGCTTTGTGAAGGACGGAAAGATCAAGGCCTAATGGCCAGAGTGTTGACCGCTGTTGTGACCGTTCTCGCTGCCGGGCTGTTCGCTTGGGCAATTCCGCTCATGCGCCTTTTTGGTGCAGTTCAGCCCTTGATCGTTGCCCTCTCAATCATGGTCGCGGCAGTGTTCGTTCGCCTCAACCGAGGCATGCCTACGCTTGAGTGGAAGAGCCTCCAGCCCGAAAAGCGAAAGGAGCTCACCGCATCCATCGTGGCGGTCACCGCTGAATATGCTTGGATCATCGGCATTAACGCCACTGCTCTCTTCGGACTGGTCACCTTGTCGGTGATTGGAAGGGAGGACGCTGCGCTTTGGCCTGAGATTGGGCGCCAGGTTGTAGCTGGCGTCGTGGGCGGCCTTGTGGCGCTGTGCGCAGCCCGGATGGGCTACGTTGTATGGCGCGACATCGACATCGTTCGGTTGCAAAAGCGTCTCATCGATGGGGCTGCCGACAAGGAAACATTAGAGCGGGAGGTCGCCATCGCTGACCAGAAGCTGATGGAGTTCAAGTCCGTCAATCTCCGCCGTGTACCTGTCGAACCGCCGAAAGCATGGGGTGAATAGCATCCAAGGCTCTCGGTAGGCTCAAGGTCAGGCCCGTAAGCCGTTAATTCTCCAAGGGATAGAGTTACGGTGACATTTGCAACAACTCCGAAATCCCGACGCGAGCGGCGGGTTGGCTGCTCTGGATTCCCGCCTCCGCGGAAATGACGAAAGTGGGGGAAGGCTGGGCGAAGAATTCATGGGTTGCAAGGGCTGTGGCCCTTGCCCGCCGGAGGCTCTTCTCTTTTTCAACTTTGGCTTGGTCGGACAGCCCCCTCTCCAAACCCTCTCCCTTTTCCCCCGACAAGCTCAGGATGAGCGAGGGAGAGGGTTTTGCGTGTCAGGCCCGCTTCGCCGCCCGCTTCGCAATCGCGCTTAACCCCTTCGTCAGCTGCACCAGCCCGTTGAGCCGCGCTTCGGGCGTGCCCCATGCGCGGTTGATCACCAGCTTGTTGTCGGGCCGCAGTTTGGCGGTGCCAGCCAAGCGCTCGATATAGGCGAAAAGGCCGGCGGGTTCGGGGAAGCTGTCGTTGTGGAACGAGACGAGCGTGCCCTTCGCGCCGACGTCGATCTTGGCGATGTGGGCTTCGATGGCCTGGCGCTTGATTTCGATGAGCTTGAGGAGGTTCTGCGTCGGGCCGGGGAGGGGGCCGAAGCGGTCGATCATTTCGGCGGCGAGGGCTTCCACCGCGTCGGCGCCTTCGGCATCGTTCATGCGGCGGTAGAGCGCCATGCGCACGGCGAGATCGGGGACGTATTCCTCCGGGATCATGATCGGGGCATCGACGGTGATCTGCGGGCTGAGTGCTTCCCGCGCGCGGGTCAGGCCGATTTCGCCGGCCTTGGCTGCGACAATCGCGTCTTCGAGCATGGACTGGTACAGCTCGAAGCCGACTTCGCGGACGTGGCCGGACTGTTCGTCGCCCAGCAGGTTGCCCGCGCCGCGGATATCGAGATCGTGGCTGGCGAGCTGGAACCCGGCGCCGAGAGAATCGAGGTCGCTCAGCACCTTGAGGCGCTTTTCTGCGATTTCACTCAAGGCCTGATTTTCAGGGATGGTGAGGTAGGCATAGGCGCGCAGCTTGCCGCGCCCGACGCGGCCGCGCAGCTGATAGAGCTGGGCGAGGCCGAAGCGGTCTGCGCGGTGGAGCACGATGGTGTTGGCGCTGGGGATATCGAGCCCGCTCTCCACGATGGTGGTGGAGAGGAGCACTTCGTAGCGCTTTTCATAGAAGGCGCCCATGCGGTCTTCCACCTCGGTCGGGCTCATCTGGCCATGGGCGGAGACGGCGCGGATTTCCGGCACGTTGAGGCGGAGCCACTCCTCCAGATCGGGCATATCGGCAATGCGGGGCACGACAATGAAGCTCTGCCCGCCGCGCTGGTGTTCGCGCATCAGCGCCTCGCGCATCGTCATGTCGTCCCACGGCATGACATAAGTGCGCACGGCGAGGCGGTCGACCGGCGGGGTCTGGATCGTGGAGAGTTCGCGCAGGCCCGACATCGCCATCTGCAGCGTGCGCGGGATCGGGGTGGCAGTGAGGGTGAGGACGTGGACGTCGGTCTTGAGCTCCTTGAGGCGCTCCTTGTGGGTGACGCCGAAGCGCTGCTCCTCGTCCACAATGACAAGGCCGAGGCGCTTGAATTCGAGTGATTTGGAGAGGAGCGCGTGGGTGCCGATGACAACATCGACAGTGCCGGCGGCGAGGCCTTCCTTGGTGGCGGCGGCTTCCTTGGCGGGCACGAGGCGCGAAAGGCGGCCGACTTCGAGCGGGAAGCCGGCAAAGCGCTCGGCAAAGGCGGTGTAGTGCTGGCGGGCGAGCAGCGTGGTGGGGGCGATGATCGCGACCTGCTTGCCGGCCATGGCGGCGACGAACGCGGCGCGCAGGGCAACCTCCGTCTTGCCGAAGCCGACATCGCCGCACACGAGCCGGTCCATCGGCTTGCCCGAGGCCATATCGGCGAGGACGTCCTCGATGGCGCGCTCCTGATCGTCGGTCTCGGCCCAGGGGAAGCGGTCTACGAAGGGGCCGTAGCTGGCGGGATCGGGGGCGATGACGTCTGCCTCGCGCAGCGCGCGCAGGGCTGCCGTCTGCATGAGCTGGCCGGCGATCTCGAGAATGCGCTCGCGCATCTTCGCCTTGCGGCGCTGCCACGCCTCGCCGCCGAGCTTGTCGAGCTGGACGCCTTCGCTGTCGCTGCCGTAGCGCGAGAGGACGTCGAGGTTTTCGACCGGAATGTAGAGCTTGTCGCCGCCGTGGTATTCGAGCTGGACGCAATCGTGCGGGCTATCGCCCACTTCGATGGGGACGAGGCCGAGGTAGCGGCCGATGCCGTGCTCCATGTGCACGACAAGATCGCCAGCGCCGAGTGCTGCGAGTTCGGCGAGGAAGGCGTCGGCATCCTTGCGCTTGCGCTTTGGGCGCACGAGCCGGTCACCGAGGATGTCCTGTTCGGTGAGGACTTCGACATCGCCGCTGGAGAAGCCTTGCTCAAGCGGCAGGACGACGGCGGCGGGCTTGCCAGAGGCAGCGGCGCCGAGAGCTTCCTGCCATGTTTCGGCGAGGATCGGCGCGGCCTTGCCGGCGTCCCCAAGCAGCGAGGCGAGGCGGGCGCGGGAGCCTGCAGTATAGGCGGCGACGACGGCCTTGCGGCCGCGCGTGGCGAGGGCTGCGAGGTGTTTCGCGGCGGCTTCGTAGATATTGGCGCCGGACGTGCGTTCGGGCGCGAAATCGCGCGGGGGGCCGAAGCCGAAATCGAGGACCCGGGGGCTCTCGGGCTCCGCGAACTGGCTCATGCGGTGGACGGGCCAGCCGAGCACCGTGCGGTCGAACTCGTCGCGCGCGAGGTAGAGCGCGGTTTCTGCCAGCGGGCGGTAGGTGGTGGCGCCGGCGCGGGCGCTGCTTTCGGCGCGGGCCTGGCGGTAGTCCGCGATATCGGACAGGCGCTCCTCGGCGGCCTTGGCGGCGGCGGCATCGAGGAGGACAAGATCGCCTTCGCCCAAGTGATCGAACAGGGTGACGAGGCGGTCTTCGAGGAGGGGCAGCCAGTGCTCCATGCCGGCAAGGCGGCGGCCATCGGTTACGGCCTGATAGAGCGGATCGCTGGTGGCATTGGCGCCGAACTGCTCGCGGTAGCGGCTACGGAAGCGGCGGATCGAGTCCTCGTCGAGCAGCGCTTCGCTCGCGGGCAGGAGGAGGTGCGAGGTGACGGGCTGGACCGAGCGCTGCGTGGCCGGATCGAACAGCCGCATCGTCTCGATCTCGTCACCGAAGAAATCGAGGCGCAGGCCGTGGGAAAGGCCGCTGGGCCAAAGATCGAACACCGAGCCGCGCACGGCATATTCGCCTGCGTCCACCACGGTATCGACACGGGAATAGCCCTGCCGCTGGACAAGCGCGATCAGCGCATCGCGCGCGATTTCCTGACCGATGCGCAAGCCACGGACTGATTCGCGCACGCGGAACGGTGTGAGCGTGCGCTGGAGGACTGCGTTGATCGTGGTGACGAGGAGCTGCGGGCCTTCGAGCGGCTGCTGCAAGGTGTGAAGCGCAGCGAGGCGGCGCGCGCTGACCGACATGGCGGGCGAGGCGCGGTCGAACGGCAAGCAATCCCACGCGGGGTACTCGGTGACGTCAAGCTCGGGCGCGAAAAACGCGGCGCTTTGGGTGACGGCGCGCATGGCGGCATCGTCTGCGGCGATGAAGATCGTGCGCTTCGGATTCTTGCCCGTTGCGGCGGCGCGGGCGAGATCGGCGAGGACCAGCGGCTGCGCGCCGCGCGCGACAGAAGCAAGCGTGATTGGCGTGGTGGCCGAGAGGATGCGTGACGGATCGGGCATGACGGCGCTTCGCGTTCAGCGCGGGATATCGACGTAGTCGAGGCGGCGCATGGCGTCCATTTCCGGCCCGGCGAAGGCTTCGGGGACGCTCTGGGTGCCAAGCGCCCAGGCCATGATATCGACGTCGTCTTCCTCAAGCAGGCGCTCGAACCAATCGCGTGCGGCTTCATCCCACCCTGCGTGGCGGACATCGAAGAAGCAGCCGATCATGTAGTCCGCCTCTCGCGTGCCGCGATGCCATGCGCGGAACTTCATCCGCGCGAGACGGTGGGCGATGGCAGAGTCGGTGTCAGTCATGATGGCGCCGATACGCGCATGGGGGCGGGCGGGGCAAGCGCGTTGCACCCCGGGGCGAGGATGGCCTAAGCAGGCTGACCATGCGTCCTGATCTCCTCAATCCGCTGTTTGCCGAAACCGAGGGCCTTAAGGGCGTGGGGCCGGGACTGGCGCGGCCGCTGGCCAAGCTGGGCCTGACCCGGGTGCGCGACCTTGCCTATCATCTGCCGGACCGGTTTGTTGCGCGGCGCGCAGTGAGCAATCTGGATGAAGCCAGCACTGGCGAGCAGATCGTGGTGGCGCTGACGGCGCGCGAACACCGCGCGAGTTCGGGACGCGGGCCATATCGGATCATGGCCGAGGATGTGCTGGGCAACCACGTGGCGCTCGTATGGTTCGGCCGGGCGAGCTACACCGCCAAGAAGCAGATGCCGGTGGGCGAGAAGCGCTGGGTGGCCGGAAGGCTCGACCAGTATGGCCAAGGCTGGCAGATCGTGCACCCCGAGCATATCGCCGAGGATAGCGCGGCGCTGGCGGGATCGCTGAACGAGCCGGTTTATCCGCTGGCCGATGGCCTGACGCAAGGGCGGATTGGCGCGCTGGTGGGGCAGGCCTTGGGCATGGTGCCCGATCTGCCCGAATGGATCGAGCCGGGGCTGCTGGCAAAGGCGGGCTGGCCTGCGTGGCGCGAGGCGCTGGGCACCGCGCACCGCCATGCCGATGCAGGCGCGCGCGACCGGCTTGCCTATGACGAACTGCTGGCCAATTCGCTGGCGCTGCTGTTGGTCAAGGCAAGCAATCGGGCCCGGCGCACGGTGCCGCTCAAGGGTGACGGGCGTTTGCGCGAGAAGCTGCGCCTGCCGTTTGCGCTGACGGGGGCGCAGGCGCGCTCTGTGGCCGAGATCGAGACCGATATCGCGCAAGGCTCACCGATGCTGCGGCTGCTGCAGGGCGATGTGGGATCGGGCAAGACGGCGGTGGCGCTCCACGCCATGCTGATCGCGGTGGAAGCCGGCGCGCAGGCCGCGCTGCTCGCGCCGACCGAGATTCTGGCGCGCCAGCATGCCGAGACCTTGCAGCGCATGGCGGCAGGGACGGGCGTGCAGATCGCGCTGCTGACCGGTAAGAGTTCGCAGCGCGGCGGAAGCAAGGCGCGCGAGGCGATCCTGATGGGACTGATGGACGGCAGCATAGACATCTGCATCGGCACCCATGCGATCTTTCAGGAGAGCGTAAACTACCGCAATCTGGCGCTGGTGGTGATCGACGAGCAGCACCGCTTCGGCGTGGGCCAGCGCCTGATGCTGACACAGAAGGGCAAGGCGACGCCGCATTGCCTGGCGATGACCGCAACGCCGATCCCGCGCACGCTGACTTTGGCGCAGTATGGCGAGATGGAGGTTTCCAAGCTCGACGAAATGCCGCCCGGGCGCCAGCCAATCGACACACGCGTGGTGGCGCTGGACCGCCTGCCCGATGTGGTGGAGGGGCTGGCGCGGCATCTGGCGACGGGCGCGCAGGCCTATTGGGTGTGCCCGATGGTGCGCGAAAACGAGAATGCCGATCTGGCGGCGGCGGAAGCGCGGTTTGCCGAACTGCAGCTGCGGTTTGGCGATACTGTGGTGCTCGTTCACGGACAGCTGCGGCCCGAAGCCAAGGAAGCGGCGATGGAGCGCTTCGTGCGCGGCGAGGCCAAGCTGCTCGTGGCGACGACGGTGATCGAAGTGGGCGTGGATGTGCCCGCCTCCAGCCTGATGGTGATCGAGCAGGCCGAACGCTTCGGGCTGGCGCAGTTGCACCAACTGCGCGGGCGCGTGGGGCGCGGCTCTGCGAAATCGACGTGTCTGCTGCTGCGCGGGGAAGCGCTTTCAGAAGTGGGGCGCGAGCGGCTTGCGCTGATGCGCGAGACGCAGGACGGTTTCCGCCTGGCGGAGGAGGATTTGCGCCTGCGCGGTGGGGGCGAACTGCTCGGCACACGGCAATCGGGCGACACGCCCTTTCGGGTAGCGGACTTTGAACAGATTGCCCGGCTGCTTCCACTCGCGCATGACGACGCGCGGCTGCTGATGGAGCGCGACGGCGGGCTGGCATCCCAACGAGGACAGGCGGCACGCGCGCTGCTTTATCTGTTCGAACGGGACTGGGGCGTGCAGCTGCTACGGGGCGGATAGTGCTGGAAGGACCGAGTTTGAAGCGAGTTTCGGAAAGCGCGCGGGCGCTGGGTTATGCCGGGCTGTTGCCGCAGTTTGCCGCGCTGCTGGCGGTGTTCAAGGGCGGCGAATGGGCATGGACTGCGCTGGCGCTGGCTTATGCTTACGCGGCAGTGATCTTCAGTTTTCTGGGCGGAGTGTGGTGGGGCATCGGCATCGCCCGGCCGGAAAGCCCGCGCTGGATATTCCTTGCCGGCGTCGCGCCTTCGCTGATCGCAATGGCGGGCTGGTTTCCGTGGATGGCGGGGTGGACCTGGCCGGGGCCGGAACTGCTGGTGCTGGGGGTGTGCATCGCGGCCTCGCCGCTGGTCGATCTGGGCGTGGGGCTAAAGCCGGTTGGCTGGATGGCGCTGCGGCGCAACCTTTCGGTTCTGTTGGGCGGGCTGACCGTGCTCATCGGGCTGATGGCGGAGCGCGCTTCGGGGATTTGAAGCGGTGCGGGGGGCGTTCCGCGTTGTAACGCCCCCCTCGTCCGTCATTCCACTGGCAGCAATTGGCCAGACTTCACATCGTAGATGAAGCCCCAGACGGGAACGTCCTTCGGCGTTAGCGGGTGGTTGCGAATGCGGGCTACGTCGTCACGAACGCTCTGAGCCAAGTCCTTGAACGTCAGCCATGCCACGTGCCAACCATCCGGCGATCCGCCTTCTGACTGGGGGTTGGTCCATGAAGTACCATCGAACGAAGCTGTCGCGCGGCTGGTTTCCAGCAGGCCGGCCATTGTCGGACCATCAAACAGTTCCATGCCGCAGTCCGTGTGGTGAATGACGAACCATTCCTTGGTGCCCAGCAGCTTGTGGCTGATGACCAACGAGCGGATGGCATCATCGCTTGCGCGGCCACCAGCATTGCGGATGACGTGCGCGTCACCCTCGGCAAGGCCTGCATACTTGGCGGGGTCCAGACGGGCGTCCATGCAGGTCAGGATGGCAAAGCCACGCGCAGGCGGAAGCGCAAGATTGGCCTTGTCTCCGAAAGATTCCGCGTAGCCATGGTTGGCGTGCATCACCTCATCATAGATCTTGGTCGGCTTGGGCTCGCTATGTCGGTTTGCCATCATCACTTCTCCTTGAGGGTTTGATCGAATCTAGAGGGCAGCTCGACCAAAATTGTATCCAGACTGACGACCCGGCTTTCGACCTCCAACGTGCCGAAAGGATCATGCCTGAAAGGGAAAACCGGCACAGAGGGCGAACTGAAAATGAGGTCAATTGCCAAAAAACTCTGCCCCCTAGGCCGTTGATTTAAATGGCATGTTTTCAGAAGGCTAACCGGCGCGGATCAGAGTTTCTGGGGGAAAGAGGCTGATCGAGAGAAAACGGGCCAAACGATTCGGCTCAGGCTTTTCTGGTCGCGCCATGCAACGCCGTTACTTCACCCCATAAAAGGGTAAGATCATTGCGATGTGAAGAAGTGGTCGTGGATAGCAGCCCGATAGCGAACTGTCTCCAGTAAAAAGTTCAATAATAACAATGGTATAATAAAATTAACCGTCTGGATTGTAGCCAAGAAATAGGCATGCCCGTGTTAGTGCAGGCAGTGAGAAGGTTCTGTTGCCCTGACTGGCCGGCCCTAACGCAGTAGTTCTGCTACCAACGATGGCTTCTTCTC
>CANGJB010000069.1 GCA_947453945.1 Sphingomonadaceae bacterium | reverse complement strand
CTTCGCTATCAAAAACAAGGCCATACGGGTCTGCGAGCACATCTACATCGGTCTTGATGACTGCGCCATCGCCGCTCGCGCGGTTGTAGGAGACGGTGACCTTGTCGCCGCCCGAAACGCTGAGGCGGCAATCACCATCCTTGGGCTGCGGCGGGATCGCGCTCGTGGGGATCGCGCCATAGAACACGCCAGTGTCGGCGCCGGTTTCGGTGACAGTGATCTGTTCCTTGTCGCCGCTGGCGGAGGTGATGGTGACCTTCACGGTGTCGATCTGGCCGGGATTGAGAACGCTGCGCGCCAGAATCAGGCGAAAAGCGACCGGCTGGCCGACGATGATGCTCGAAACGGTGGTCGGCGCGGTAAGATCGGCGCCTGCGGGATCGATTTTGACGCCGGGAAGCGCCGTGTTGGCGCACATGCCGCTGTCGACCGCGAACGATTCATTGCCGTTGGGCAGGGGGAGGACCGCGATCTTCGCGTTTTCGTCCACCAATTCGAACGCGACTTCGTTCGATTCTGCAGTGATTTCGGCATCGCCCGCGTTCCAGTGGGCGTGAGCGATGTTGGTGATGGTGGTCGCCGCGGCGGGAACGCCGGACATGGCAAACAGCGCTGCAAAAAGCAGCGCGGTGCATGCCCAAATCCTGTTCCGCAATGCCGACATGGCGTGTGTTTTTCATTCCAAAGACAAAAATGTGGGGGTGGGGCGGTGGCAACCCGTAGAGCTGCCACCGCCACATTTCCCAAGACCCTCAATTCCTTGAGGGGCGCCCTCCTAGGACGTGCTCAATTAATTGTGGCTTGGAACACCACCGTCTTGGTTTCGCCGCCGGCCACCGAAGCCAGCGTGCCGCTGACCGTGTTCGAGGCCATCGTGCCCGTGCCGGTCGTGTCCGCCGCACAGGTGGCCACGCCGCTGGCGATCGTGGCGGTGCCGTTGGTCTTCACGCCAAAGGTCGCATCGTAGGTCAGGTTCGCCGGAATCGGGTCGTTCACGGTGACCGAGGTCGCCGCAGCACTGCCCGAGGCATTGGTGATCGCGATGCAATACTGGATCGTCGCACCCGGGATCATCTTCGGGTTGGTCGAACCGTTGATCGGATCGCTGATGATGCGCGAGGACTTGATCGCGCTCAACGTCGCGCTCGAGACGGTGTAGTCGTCGCGGGCCGAGAACGCAGCGTCGCGCGCCGCGTCGGTTGCGCCCGCACCATCGGCAAACACCGTATCCATGCCCGCCGTGTTCGCGGCAGTCGACTGGACCAGCGCTGCACCAAGGCTACCTGCACCGCCCGCTTCGCGGCCCGTGGCTGTCAGCGTTACCGCCGCAACCGAGCCGTTCGCCTGACCCAGCGGCACGTCGGCCACGACAAGCACCTGGACCGAAGCATCGGCGGCAACTTCGTCGAGATACGTCACCAATGTGTCGGTGCCCGATTCGAACGTGCCGTTGTTGTTCACGTCGCGGAAGATGCGCACGTTGGTCACGTCGAAGTTGTCGGTGTTGGAGTGCGCACCGGCCCCGCCCGTCTGCTGGGCAGCAGCAAGCGCAAGGTCGAGCGGCGCGTTCGAGGTGTTCACCACGGTGAAGGCGGTCACCTGGTTGGTTGCGCCCGGCGTCACGCTCGTCGTCGTGGTACCGACTTCGGCCACGGTCAGCTGGATTCTGCGGTCGACCGTGAACGTGTCCGAAGCGGTCGTGCCAGTCTGGGTGATGCCACCGACCTGGAACGATACCGAAACGGTGTTGGTGATCGCCGAACCGGCGGTGGTGCCGGCCGCATGGGCCGGGTTGGCGCCGAGAACGGCAAGGGCGCAGATGCCCGCCGCACCCAGCAGTCTGCTGCGATACGTCATTGTTTTATGCTCCACTGGGTTGCCTGCGAATATTCCGGTCGCTCACAGGCATGGCGACCCCCCGTTTCGCCATTTCAGCGAACGATTCCATGATATTGGACCTCACCCGAAGCGCCTGGGGCGATCTTGGGGATGGTCCAGCGAATGTGCGTCACGTCTCCAGCGGCAGCGGTGCGCTCACCGCCTTCGCTTCCCGTGACCTTGAGCGCGCCGAGCAGGCCCCAGGTCTTGCCCCCGTCGACCGAGACTTCGGTGCCGTCAGAGCCTTCGCTCGAAAGCGCGACCGCCGACGGGAGCGGGTTGGTGACGACGAAATTGGTCACCGCCTGCGCGCTTTCGTTGTGATAGCGCGTGGTGAAAATGAGATGGTCGCCAGGGGTGACGACCTTGGGCTCGGACAATTGCACCGTGCTGACGCCGTTCTCGGTGACGGTCGTTTCGAGCATGACATCGCCCTTGAGCGTGACCGGCGAGACTGTCGGAGCAGGCGCGCTGACAGGTGCAGCCGCGGCTGCCGGGGCACGGGCGGGTGCCCGCGCGGCTCCACGCGCATGAGGGGCAGCCGCAAACGCAGCGCCAGCCATGGCCACCATGGCAAGCGTGCCGGCGAGGGACTTGGCGAGGAAAGTGACGTTCATGGTTGGCTTCCCTGGTTGATCAATTGATTTTGACGGCGAAAACGACGGTGCGGTTGGTGCCCCCGGAGATCCGGCCGAGCGTCACATCGATGCCGCTGGCACCGCCGGTGCCGGCATCGCCGTCGGCAGCATCGCTGAGCGCTGCGGCGTCGAGCTTGAGCGAACTGGGCACATACGTTGTCCCGGTGGGGATCGTGTCGATTACGTGGAGCCCGTCGAGCGCGCCTGTGCCGGTGACCTTTGCCACCAGCGAGTAGGTGACGACCGCGCCCGGGACCGGCTTTGCTGTGCCGAAGGGGTCAAGGATCGTCGCTGACTTGGTCAGCGAAATGTTGGCGAGGCTGGCGATCAGCGCTGCAAGCGAATTGGCCGAGGCTGTGGTGAGGCCGACGACAGCGTCGCCGCCGCCTTCGCCCTTGCCGGCAAAGCTGGTGCCGGGTGTGCCGCTGCCAGTCTGTGCGGTTGCGGTGAGGCGGACCTGGCTGGTCTGTGTATCGGCCACCCCCGCAGGCAGAGCGGCGAGGATAAAGACCTTGATGCTCTTGTCGGGCGCCAGGACCGGCGTTGCGAGCGCCCCGGCTGTCAGCACGGTATCGACGCCGGCATCGTAGACACCGTTGTTGTTGCTATCGAGCACGACCGACCTGATCGAACTGTCGAAGGCATTGCCCGACACGACGGGATCGGCGGCGAGGTTGAACGCCTCGGGACCGTTGCCGTTGTTGGTGACCGAATAGATCAGCACAGCCGGGGTGTTGTTGACAGTGACCGGAGCGGTCGTCAGCGTCGTAACAGCGACGTTGAGCAGTTCATCGACCTTGACCGTCACCTTGTTGGAAACGACCGTGCCGGTGCTCGTGCCTGTCTGATAGGTCGCGGTTGCCGTGTTTTCGATCAGCGTGCCCGCGAGCACGCCGGTGGCATGCGCGGTGCCCGCAAACGGCGCTGTCAGCGCCAGAGCGGCAAGGGACGGGGCGACAAGCGAGCATCCAGCGATGCCTGCAGCCCGGCGGAGAGGGGTGCTGTACGTATTCATACTTGGCCCTTTCCACCCGCCGTGGTTAACATCCCGTAAGAACAGAGCGGCCGTGGGTAGGGTGGTGGCGACATGCTGTTGCGGGCCTGCCACAGCGCGCCAACAGGGCGCGGCAGCCGAGCGCACTCGCTGTGTTGGCGATTAAGTTATTGAATAACCAAATGGGTATCGGTCACGCCGAGAGGCGTGGGTTGCGTAGGGATGTCTCGAATTTCCCTCAGGGAATGTCCTGATGGCCTAGAAAAATTTTTTGATTTCAGTCCGTAACAGCTAGGAAATTCGCGGAATCAGGGTGAATTTCCGGAAACCTTGCCGCAATCGCTGACCGGTCACGGTCACAATGGCAGGAGTCGCGGCCGTTGCGACCTGTCTTGCGGGGTTTGGGGCGCTCGGTGCTTGTCGGCGCACGCACTGCGGCCTAGAGGAGCTGCATGCCGGGAGAAATTCTAGACAATCGTGGGCGCGGTACAGCCGGGTTCACTTGGCCCGCAATCCATCCGGAGGGGCGCAAGTTCGGTGCCATCGCCGCGGCGCTGTGCCTGGTTGGCGCGCTGCTGGGCGGTGCACTGCTGGGTTGGCCGCTGGCTGTGCTGACCTTGGGTGTGCTCGCCTTCTTCCGTGATCCGGAACGTGTCACGCCGCGTGACGACAGCTTCATCATCGCTCCTGCAGACGGGCTCATCACCCAGATCTGCACTGTCATGCCCCCGCGTGAGATGACGGCCGATGATGGCAGCGGCCAATCGTCAGCATTGGCCGAAACGGCGGTGACGCGCGTGTCGATCTTCATGTCGGTGTTCGACGTGCACGTGAACCGCACGCCGATTGGTGGCACGATCCGGAGGGTGGTCTACATCCCGGGTAAGTTCCTCAATGCCGATCTCGATAAGGCGAGTGAGGAGAACGAACGCCAGCACTTCGTGGTCGAGCGCGGCGACGGGGTGCGCGTGGGCTTTACCCAGATTGCCGGTCTTGTCGCGCGGCGCATCGTGCCATTCGTCAAGCCGGGCGACATTGTCGCAGGCGGCCAGCGGATCGGCCTGATCCGCTTCGGCAGCCGGGTGGATGTCTATCTTCCCGCCGGGACCGAGCCGCGCGTGCTGATCGGCCAGCGCGTGGTGGCTGGAGAAACCGTGCTGGCTGCGCTGGGCGAGAACCTGGTGATTGAGGGCGTGCGCCAGTGAGCGAGCCGTCCTCGCCGGGCAAGCAGCGCGGCGCAGCACGGGACGCTGACTCGAGAGAATTCTCTG
The DNA here is from genome assembly GCA_947453945.1 of Sphingomonadaceae bacterium. Lineage (GTDB taxonomy): Bacteria > Pseudomonadota > Alphaproteobacteria > Sphingomonadales > Sphingomonadaceae > Novosphingobium. Next base: position 11,394 of record CANGJB010000069.1, on the reverse strand, counting down.
GCGAGGACTTCGGACGCCGGCGCTTGCCGCGCGGGCTGACTTTGCGGGCGCTGGTGCCCAACGCGATCACTTCCGCGGCGCTGTGCAGCGGGCTAACCGGCATCCGTTTCGCGATCGGTGGCGATTTCCATTCCGCGGTGCTTGCGGTTCTGCTGGCGGGGCTACTCGATGGCATTGACGGGCGCGTGGCGCGGCTGATGAAGGCGCAGTCGCGCTTCGGCGCTGAACTCGACAGTCTGTCCGATGCGATTGCCTTCGGCGTTGCGCCGGCTCTCATACTTTACCTTTGGTCGCTGAGTGCGGTGCCGCGCTTTGGCTGGTATGCCGCGCTGGCGCTCGCTGTGTGCTGCGCGTTGCGGCTGGCGCGTTTCAATGCCTCGATCGATATGCCCGGCCAGCCGCACAAGTCGGCCGGGTTCATGACCGGAGTGCCCGCGCCAGTGGGGGCGGGCCTCGCTTTCCTGCCGCTTTACGTTTGGTTTGCCAGCGGGCTCGATGCCTTGCGCGCGCCGGTGGTGGTCGGGCCCTGGGCGCTGCTTATCGCATTCCTGATGATCTCGAACATGCCGACCCTTGGCTGGGCCGTGTTGCGTCCGCGCCGCGCGATCCGGCTCGAGGTAATTGCGCTGGCAGGGATGATCACTGTGGCTCTGCTCACGGAACCATGGCTGACGCTGGTGGGAATCTGTGCCTTGTATCTTGCGCTGATGCCGGTGGGGCTTTGGCGCTATCGCCGGATCAGGCAGCAGCGCGCCAGCGCCGTGCCGCCGCGGTCGGAGCCGGAACAGGCCTGACGAGACGCACCGGCGCCCTGCGCGACCGGACAGCCACGCGCGATGCCGCCTGCGTCCCCGTGGCGGTGATCTGCACCAGAAACTCACGGTCTGCGGCAAGCGCGCGCTGTTCTGCAAGCAATCGGCGCACCGCGGGCAACTGGGCCTGCAGCGTGAAAGCGATGGCCGCAAAGGCCGCGCAGCCGGCGCCGGCCATGACGAGCGATGCGAGGAAGGGGACCATGGACATGGAAACGCTGCCTTTCGAACCGTGGGCAGGCCGCTTGACAGACGGTGGATGCCCTGTGGATAAGATGGGGATAGAATCGGATGTTCCAAGTCTTTCCCGCTGATGGATTGATTGTTCCCTTTTTGTTCCACCGCGTCAAGCCGATTCGATGCGGGTCCTTCGCAAAATTCCGAAAGTAGGGCTGCAGGCGCGTTCGCGCGGTGCAATGCGTGTGCATTCGTTTGAGCTGGGCCGATCGGGTACAGGCCGGTTGGCGGTCCCCGCGCGCGCGGGGCGCGGGGACCGCAGCGGCGGTCTGGGAGGGCGCCTGGTCAGGGCGCGACCGCCTGGGCCGCGGGGTGTGCGGCCGGCTTGGCCGCGGGGTGTGCGGCCAATCACAATCTCGACATGCAATCGAAACAAGCTACCTGATAGTAGCCACAAGTATCGGCAGGGGCATTTTCGGCAATGAGCCGAATGGCGCTCCACAAGATCCGCTTGGGGGAGCTTCAGGCCAGAGAAGCCGCGAAGGCTCCGGGGGCTTGAAAACCGCCGGGAAATCTCGCGACTGGCGGTTTTGCCCGTCTGGATCTCTATAGACATGTCCAAAATTTTGTACAACTAGTATTGACTACTTATTGGACATTTGTCAGCCATTTTGGACGCAGTTGTTGTCTGTGTCGCCGCTGGGCTGCTCAGCACTTGCCTGTAGACGCAAGGGGCAAGTGCCGCTAACGGGCCAATCGCAACGTTGGAGAGTCGGGCACGGTGCCTGAAGCAAAAGCGCTGCAAATCCACATGGAATGCGCACATACCGGTGCCGCTCCGGGGTCAGCCCCAAGCGGTTCCTGCATTCCAGAGGCTCAACCGGAAAGGAACGTACTATGGCGGCTCCCGTCATCACCATGTCGCAGCTCATTGAAGCCGGCGCACACTTCGGTCACCAGACCCACCGCTGGAACCCGCGCATGAAGCCTTACATCTTCGGCGCCCGCAACGGCATCCACATCCTCGACCTCTCGCAGACCGTGCCGCTTTTCGCCCGCGCGCTCGAGTTCGTCTCTGCCACCGTGCAGGGCGGCGGCAAGGTCCTGTTCGTCGGCACCAAGCGCCAGGCGCAGGATCCGATTGCCCAGGCCGCGCGCGCTTCGGGTCAGCACTATGTCAACCACCGCTGGCTGGGCGGCATGCTCACCAACTGGAAGACCATCTCGGGCTCGATCAAGCGCTTCAAGGCGCTGGAAGAGCAGCTCTCGGGCGACACCGCTGGCCTCACCAAGAAGGAAGTGCTCCAGCTGACGCGTGAGCGCGACAAGTTCGAGCTCTCGCTCGGCGGCATCCGCGACATGGGCGGCATTCCCGACGTGATGTTCGTGATCGACGCCAACAAGGAAGAGTTGGCGATCAAGGAAGCCAACGTTCTCGGCATCCCGGTCGTGGCGATCCTCGATTCCAACGTTTCGCCCGATGGCATCGCGTTCCCGGTTCCCGCGAACGACGACGCAAGCCGTGCAATCCGCCTCTACTGCGAGGCGATTGCCGCTGCTGCCACGCGCGGCGGCCGCGATGCGGCTATCGCTTCGGGCGCCGATCTCGGCGCGATGGCAGAGCCGATTGCGGAAGAAGCGATCGAGCCCGCCGAGCAGGCAGAGGCCTGATCCCGTCATGTTCGGCTGGCGGTGCCATCAAGGCACCGTCACCGAACTGACCCGGACACTGACTACGGGCCGCGGCAGTGCTGCGGCCTAAACCATATTAACAAGACAAGAAGGATCACCGCGATGGCCTATACCGCCGCTGACGTGAAGAACCTGCGCGAGCGCACTGGCGCGGGCATGATGGATTGCAAAAGGGCGCTGGACGAAGCCAGCGGCGATATCGAAGTTGCGGTCGACGCGCTGCGCGCCAAGGGCCTTGCTGCTGTCGCCAAGAAGTCGAGCCGCACCGCAGCTGAAGGCCTGGTCGGCGTGGCCGTTTCGGGCACGCGCGGCGTTGCTGTCGAAGTCAATTCGGAAACCGATTTCGTTGCCAAGAACGAGCAGTTCCAGGATTTCGTGCGCAAGACCACCAGTGTGGCGCTCGGCCTTGCGGCTGATGACGTTGAGGCGCTCAAGTCTGCTGCCTATCCTGATGGTGGCACTGTCACCGACAAGCTGACCAACAACGTGGCCACCATCGGTGAGAACCAGCAGGTCCGCCGCATGAAGACTGTCTCGGTCTCCTCCGGCCTCGTCGTGCCGTACATGCACAACGCTGCCGCGCCGAGCCTCGGCAAGATCGGCGTGCTCGTCGCGCTCGAATCGGAAGCCGGCGCCGATGTGCTGGAGCCGCTCGGCAAGCAGATCGCGATGCACATCGCCGCTGCCTTCCCGCAGGCGCTGAACGCCGATGGCCTCGATTCCGAGATGATCGCACGCGAGCGCAAGATCGCAGCGGAAAAGGCTGCCGAAAGCGGCAAGCCCGCCGAAGTGCAGGCCAAGATGGTCGATGGCGCGATCGCCAAGTTTGCCAAGGACAACGCGCTACTCAGCCAGCTCTTCGTGATGGACAACAAGACCCCCATCGCACAGGTCGTCGAAGCGGCCGGCAAGGCTGCTGGCACGAAGATCACGCTGACCGACTATGTCCGTTTCCAGCTCGGTGAAGGCATCGAGAAGGAAGCGACCGACTTCGCCGCTGAAGTCGCGGCGGCTGCCGGCATCAAGTAAGCCCGAACCCGGCGCGGCGCCTTCCTGCGGGGGGCGCCGCGTCGTTTCGGCAAGCGGGCCGGTTGACCGGCTCGCGCACAATACTGAGCCCGCGCCCTTGGCACGCGCCGCCCCTTGCGTATAAGGGCGGCGCCTTCCCCATGACGAGTTTTCCCGGTCGATGAGCCTTCCTCCCCTCAAGCGTGTGCTCCTCAAGCTTTCGGGCGAAGTGCTGATGGGAAACCAGCCCTATGGCATCGACACCGATTTCGTGGCGCAGATGGCCGAGGAACTGAAGGCCGCGCGCGATACGGACCTTGAGCTGTGTCTGGTTATCGGCGGGGGCAATATCTTCCGCGGCATGGCGGGTGCGGCCAAGGGAATGGACCGCGCGCAGGCCGATTACATGGGCATGCTCGCCACGATCATGAACGCGCTCGCGATGCAGAGTGCGCTAGAAAAGATCGGCGTCGAAACCCGCGTGCAATCCGCGATCCAGATGGACGAAGTGTGCGAGCCGGTGATCCGCCGCCGCGCCGAGCGCCATCTGCAAAAGGGCCGCGTGGTGATTTTCGCTGCAGGCGTCGGCGCACCCTATTTTACTACTGATTCCGGCGCCGCGCTGCGCGCAGCCGAGATGAAGTGCGACGCGCTGTTCAAGGGCACCAGCGTCGACGGCGTCTATGACGACGATCCGAAGAAGAACGCAGCCGCCAAGCGCTATGAGAATGTCGATTACGACACGGTGCTGGCTGCCAATCTCAAAGTGATGGATGCCTCTGCCGTGGCACTGTGCCGCGACAACGCCATCCCCATCGTGGTCTTCTCCATTCGCGAGCGCGGCAATCTTGCCAGCGTGCTGGCGGGTGAGGGCACCCAGACCATAGTCCAGAAATTGAACGCATAAAGGGAAGGCTGATCCATGGCCAAGTTTGACAAGGCCGATCTTGAGCGGCGGATGAAGGGTGCGGTTGAATCGCTGCGGAGCGATCTATCGGGCCTGCGCACGGGGCGTGCCAACACCGCGTTGCTCGATCCGATCACCGTCACTGTCTATGGTGCGAACACCCCCCTCAACCAGGTGGCGACGGTTTCTGCGCCTGAGCCGCGCATGCTGACAGTGCAGGTGTGGGACAAGTCGAACATCGGCCCTGTCGAGAAGGCGATCCGTTCGGCCGGCCTCGGCCTAAACCCGATCAACGATGGCAACACCCTGCGCCTGCCGATCCCGGATCTGACCGAGGAACGCCGCAAGGAACTGGCCAAGCTTGCCTCGCAGTATTCGGAAAAGGCGAAGATCGCGATCCGCAATGTCCGGCGTGACGGGATGGATGCGCTCAAGGCCGACGAGAACAAGAAGGAAATCTCGGAGGACGATCGCAAGCGCCTCGAGACCGAACTGCAGAAGCTGACCGACGAGCAGATCAAGGCGGCGGACGAAGTAACCGCCCAGAAGGAAAAGGAAATCCTCGGCAAGTGACCCTTCGACAAGCTCAGGATGAGCGGGTCGATACCCAGCTTGGCGGGGGCTACACCGGCCCTGCGCGTCATGTCGCGATCATCATGGATGGCAATGGTCGCTGGGCCAAAAAACGCCTGCTGCCCCGCGCTGTGGGCCACAAGCGCGGCGTTGATGCGGTGCGCGAAGTGGTGCGCGCCGCCCGCCACATGGGCCTTGAAGCGCTCACGCTCTATGCCTTCTCCTCGGAGAACTGGAAGCGGCCCGAAGACGAGATATCCGATCTCATGGGCCTGATGCGCGCCTTCATCCGCAGCGATATCGATGAATTTGCCGCCAACGACGTCCGGCTTAAGGTCATTGGCGATTACAAGGGTCTGCCTTCCGATATCGTCGGCCTTATCGAGGATGCGCTCGCGCGCACCGCGCACAACAGCCGCACCACCTTGGCCATCGCGCTCAACTACGGCTCGCAGCAGGAAATCGCGCGCGCAGCAGCGGCAGCTGCGGCCAAGGGCGATGTTACGGTGGCGGCCATCGAGGCCGAACTCGATACAGCCGATCTGCCGCCGCTCGATCTCCTTATCCGCACATCAGGCGAAGTGCGCCTCTCGAACTTCCTGCTGTGGCAGGCAGCCTATGCCGAGATGTGGTTCACCGATGTGCTCTGGCCCGATTTCACCCCCGGACACCTGCGTGAGGCGCTCGATCACTATGCCACTCGCGAGCGCCGCTATGGAGGGCGCTGAGCCCGCCCCGCCACCGGCCGCGCCGACCCGCAGCGATCTGCCGGTGCGCGTGGCCTCTGCCGTTGTCATGCTGGCGCTTGCGGGCTTTGCACTGTGGCAGGGCGGCGTGGTGCTCAAGGGCTTTATCGCGCTCATCGGCTTCGGTGTCTTTGCCGAATATGCCGCGCTTGCGGCGAAGATTGCCCCTGATCCTGCGCGCATGGTGACGGCGGTGATCACGGGCGCACTCTACATCGGCTGGGCCGCGCTGGCGCTGATCGTGATGCCCGTGGTGCTGCTGGTTGCGGTGCTGGGCCTGGTCATCTGCACCGATACCGGTGCCTATTTTGCCGGGCGCGCCATTGGCGGCCCGAAGATCGCGCCGAGCATCAGCCCCTCCAAGACATGGGCTGGCCTCGCCGGCGGCATGGCGGCGGCCGCGCTTTGGGCCAGCCTGTTCATCCTCTTTGCCGGCTATGTGCTTTCGGCCATGAGCCCGACCGGGCCGAGCCTGGCCGAAGCCTTCCGCACGACGCGCCTCGGCATGGCCGCGCTGGCCGGTGCGGGCCTTGCTGTGGCGGCGCAGGCCGGGGATTTCTACGAAAGCTGGCTCAAGCGCCGGGCCGGGGTCAAGGACAGCGGGCGGCTCATTCCCGGGCATGGCGGCTTGTTCGATCGGGTTGACGGATTGCTCCCGGTCGCGATCATAGCGGGGACAGCCTGGGCAGCAGGCGGGGGAGCAGGACTGTGACCGCAGGTGGCGCGACGCGAACGATTACCATTCTTGGCGCAACAGGTTCGGTCGGCGCGTCGACGCTTGATCTGGTGCGGCGCAACCGTGACATGTTCCGGGTCGTCGCGCTCACTGCCAATGGCAATGCGGCGCAGCTCGCGGCGTTGGCGCGTGAATTTGGCGCCGAAGTCGCGGTAGTGGCCGACGAAGCCGCGCTTCCCGAACTGCGCGAGGCGCTGGCCGGGAGCGGCATTGCCGCCGCTGGCGGCGCTGCGGCGGTCATCGAAGCGGCGGCGCGCGGCGCGGACATTACCATGGCCGCGATTGTGGGCTGTGCGGGCCTTGCCCCCACGATGGCGGCAATCGAATGCGGGAAGGCCGTCGCGCTCGCCAACAAGGAAGCGCTGGTTTCGGCCGGCGAGGTCATGACTGCCGCCGTCGCGCGTACCGGCGCCACGTTGTTGCCGGTGGACAGCGAGCACAACGCGATTTTCCAGTGCCTTGCCGGCAACGATCCCGCGCACGTTCACGCGATCACCCTTACGGCAAGCGGCGGCCCGTTCCGCGAATGGGACATGGAGCGCATCCACCGCGCCACGCCGGCCGAGGCGGTCAAGCATCCCACTTGGTCGATGGGCGCCAAAATCAGCGTCGATTCCGCCACGATGATGAACAAGGGTCTCGAATTCATCGAAGCCTTCCACTTGTTTCCGGTGGGCGTGGAAAAGCTGCGGATCGTGATCCACCCGCAGTCGATCGTGCATTCGATGGTCGAATACCGCGATGGCTCGACCCTTGCTCAGCTCGGCCCTTCGGACATGCGTGTGCCGATTGCCTCGGCGCTCGCCTGGCCCGCGCGTATGGACACGCCTTGCGCGCCGCTCGATCTCGCCGCCATCGGCAGCTTGAGTTTCTTCAAGCCGGACGAAGTCCGCTTTCCCGCCACTCGTGTCGCGCGTGAAGCGGTGATTGCGGGCGGCGCGGCGCCCGCCGTGCTCAACGCCGCGAATGAAATTGCCGTCGCAGCTTTCCTCGCTGGTCAGATCGCGTTCACCCGCATCGTGCAATGCGCTGAAGATGTGCTGGCACGCGGCCTGCCCACGCCTCCCGCCAGCCTCGAAGAGGTGATCGCGGTGGACTTGGAAGCCCGCGTGCGCGCCGCCGAATTGATGGAGTCCGTCATTTGAACCCTGCCGTGCAAAGCCCCGGCCTGCTGCTGATTGTGCTGGCCTTCGTGCTCGTGCTGGGGCCGCTGGTGTTCATTCATGAGCTGGGCCACTACCTCGTGGGCCGCCTGTTCGGCGTGAAGGCAGACAGCTTTTCCATCGGCTTCGGCAAGGAAGTGGCCGGCTGGACTGACAAGCGCGGCACGCGCTGGAAGCTTTCGGCGCTGCCGCTGGGCGGTTATGTCCAGTTCGCGGGAGACATGAACCCTGCCAGCACGCCTAGCGCAGAATGGCTGGCACTGCCTGCTGAGGAGCGCGAGCGCACCTTCCAGGCCAAGCCCGTGTGGCAGCGCGCGCTGATCGTGCTCGCGGGGCCGGTCACGAACTTGTTGCTCGCCGTCGCGATTCTGGCGGGCTTCACCATGGCCTATGGCAAGATCGTGGCGCCCCCCGTGGTCGGAATGATCCAGGGAGGATCGGCTGCCGAAAAGGCCGGGATGAAGCTGGGCGACCGGGTCGTATCGCTGCAGGGCTCCGCTATCGATAGCTTCCTTCAGGTCCGCCTTGCCGTGGCGCAACACCCGGGCGAGCCGCTTGATCTCGTGGTCGAGCGGCAGGGCCGGCGCCTCGCGCTGCCTGCCGTTGCGGCCAGCAAGGACGTGACCGACCGTTTCGGCAATACGCAGAAGATCGGCTATCTCGGTATCGGCCCTGCCACGGCAGAGCACGTTGCGGTCGGGCCTGTGGCCGCGGTCGGCGATGCGGTGATCCAGACGCGCGACATCATGGGCATGATGATCACCGGCATCGGGCAGATCATCGCCGGCAAGCGCGATATCAAGGAACTGGGCGGGCCGATCAAGATCGCCAAGTATTCCGGTGAACAGCTGGTATTGGGCTGGGCGAACTACGTCTGGTTCATCGCGCTGATGTCGATTAACCTCGGGTTCATCAACCTCTTGCCAATTCCGGTACTCGATGGTGGCCACCTCGCGTTCTATGCGATCGAGGCGGTCAGCCGCCGGCCGGTCAGCCAGCGCGGGCAGGAATGGGCCTTCCGTACCGGTCTTGCTCTGGTTGTCGCGCTGATGCTGTTCGTGACCTTCAACGACGTCGCTTCGCCGGGCGTTTTCGGAGGGTGAGGAGAATTGAATCGACCGGCTTGAACGGCACTTGCGTCCGCGCTTTGGTGTCGGACGAACAGGGGAGCCGGATTTTCCACAAATTGCGGGGCAATTACGGTCTGCTGCGGTGAGCTTGCTTGATTGGCGGGCCTGCATCGGGCAGGGAGCGGCATCGCGGTCCGTGACGGAACATGTCCGCCACGACCCATGGTGCCGGGGTTTCCGGGTCCAGCGGGTTGGCCGCACGAATAGACGGGATGGCGCTTGGTGATGAATGTTTCGAACTCGCTCCGGCCCGTGGGCAGCGTGACCCGTAGTGCAACGCTTGTGGCACTGGCCGCATCGACGTGCCTCGCCGGGATGCCGGCTGCTGCCGAAGCGCAGAGCAGGCCCAAGGCGAAGCCGGCGGCCACTGCCCCGGCATCTCCTGCTCCCGCGGCGGCTCCAGCTGCAGCGCCGGCGGAAGCTGCGCCGGCGCCTGTCCCCGCGCCAGCTCCGGTCGAACTGGTCCGCTCGATCACCATCTCCGGCGCCCAGCGGCTCGAGGCTGATACGATTCGTTCGTACATCCGCCTCAAGGAAGGTGATCGCTACAGCCAGGCCGCAGCCGACCAGGTGCTCAAGGACCTTTACGCCACCGAGCTCTTCGCCGACGTGCAGCTGCGCGACAACGGCGGCGATGTGGTGATCGAGGTCAAGGAAAACCCGGTCGTCAACCGCATCATCCTCGAAGGCAACAAGCGCCTGAAAGAGGACAAGATCCTGCCCGAGATCAAGCTCGCGGCGCGGCAGATCTTCACCCGTTCCAAGGTGCGCGCCGACGTTGCTCGCATCATCGAGCTCTACAAGCGCCAGGGCCGCTTCGCTGCGTCGATCGAGCCCAAGATGGTCATGCTCGACCAGAACCGCGTCGATATCGTGTTCGAGATCAGCGAGGGCCCGAAGTCGCGCGTCCGCCAGATCAACATCATCGGCAACGAAACCTTCAGCGCCAGCAAGCTGCGCGGCGAGATGGTGACCAAGCAGGCCCGCGTGTTCCGCGTGTTCTCAAGCGGCACAAGCTACGATCCTGATCGCCTCGCGTTCGACCAGCAGAAGCTGCGGCAGTTCTACCTGACCAACGGCTACGCCGATTTCCGCGTGGTTTCCGCCGTGGCCGAACTCACGCCCGACAAGCGGGACTTCATCATCACGTACGTGGTCGAGGAGGGGAAGCGCTACAAGTTCGGCGATGTGAAGGTCGATAGCCAGCTGCGCGATTTCGATGGCGACGCGCTGGCCAAGCGCCTGCCGCTGAAGGCCACGCAGTGGTACAATGCCAAGCTGGTCGAGGACACCGTCGATAGCCTGACCGAGACGGCAGGCAGCTTCGGCTATGCGTTTGCGGATGTCCGGCCTGACTTCAACCGCAACAAGGACGACCTGACGATGTCGGTCACCTTCCGTATTGCGGAAGCGCCGCGCGTTTATGTCGAGCGCGTTGACGTCAACGGCAACTCGCTGACCCAGGACAAGGTCATCCGCCGCGAGTTCCGCGTGGCCGAGGGCGATGCGTTCAACTCGTTCCAGATCAAGCGATCATCGAACCGCGTCAAGTCGCTGGGCTACTTCCAGGAGAAGTTCGAGGTCGAGCAGAAGCCCGGTTCCGCGCAGGACCGCATCGTGCTCGAGGCGAACGTCGAGGAGAAGCCCACCGGGCAGCTCCAGCTCTCCGCCGGTTTCTCCAGCCTTGAAAGCTTCATCTTCCAGGCCTCGATCCAGCAGAACAACTTCCGCGGGCGCGGCCAGACGGTTGGGCTTAGCGTGGACTATTCGCGCTATTCCCGCAGCGTGCAGGCGAGCTTTACCGAGCCTTACCTGTTCGATCGCAATGTCTCGCTGGGCGTCGATGTCTATCGCCGCGATTTCAACAGCTTCAACTTCTACAACGCCAACCGCAACACGACGTACAAGCAGTCGACCACTGGCTTCCAGGTTCGCGCTGGTCTGCCGCTGACCGAGTACATGTCGCTGATCGGGCGCTACACGCTCAACCTCGAGAACGTGACGCTCGACAAGAACACGTATTACCTTCCGGACGCCAACGGCAACCTGCAGTGCTCGATCTACCTTGCCGGCCGGTACTTGTGCGATGCGATCGGCAAGCGCACCAGCTCGATGCTCGGCGCCAGCTTGGTTTACGATACGCTCGACAACCGCATGCGCCCGACGAGTGGTTCGCAGGCCGTGGTGGGCGTGGACTTCGCCGGGCTTGGTGGTTCGGTGCGCTATGCCCGTATCAGCGCCAATGCCTCGCGCTATTTCTCGCTCGGCAAGGGCTTCGTGTTCTCGCTGCGCGGCGAGGGCGGAGCGATCAAGGCGCTCGGCAACCGCACCGATGATCCCACGATCGATGATGTGCGCCTCACCGACCGCTTCTTCCTCGGCCAGCCGCAGCTGCGCGGCTTCGACATTCGCGGCGTTGGCCCGCGCGTGCTGCGCAAGTTCTACAGTGG
>CANGJB010000068.1 GCA_947453945.1 Sphingomonadaceae bacterium | reverse complement strand
TCCCGGCATTGCCGGGATCGCGGCAGCGATGGGCCCGGACGTGTTCGGTATCTCAGCTGACATCACCAGCAAGGACGACATCAGCCGCATTGCTGCTGCGGTCGAGGCGCGCTGGGGCGGTCTGGATGTGCTGGTCAACAATGCCGGGCTACACCGGGGCGGCGGCCTTGAACGCATTGCGGACGAGGACTGGGAGGCGACGCTTGCCACCAACCTGACCGGGCCGATGCGCATGATCCGGGCGCTGGCGGGGCTCATGCCCGAAGGTGGATCGGTCGTGAATGTAGGCGCGGTGGTCGGCTTCCGGGGTTTTCCCGGAGACAGCTGCTACGGCGCGTCCAAGGCGGGGCTCACCGGCCTCACGCAAGTGCTAGCGGTCGAACTTGCGCGGAGACAGATCCGGGTCAACATGGTCGTGCCCGGTTTCGTGCAGACCGACATGACGGCCACCATTTCAGAGCGCGCGCGCGAAGCTATCATCGCGCGCATTCCGCTCCGCCGCATGGGCACGACCGAGGAAATGGCCGATGTGTGCTGGTGGGTTGCGGGCGCGCCCTATATGACAGGGTCCGTCGTGTTCACCGACGGAGGCCTGATGTGCAACCTGTAGACGCCGAGAGGCGACTGCAGGCATGGCTGGCGGAGACGACCGGGCGCGGGGACATCACCCTTGGCCCGGTGCTCGCCGGCGGCAATTCCAACGTCACGCGCCTGATCGAAAGCCGTGAAGGCCGGCTCGTGCTGCGTCACCCGCCGATCCATGTCGTTTCGGATCGCGCGGCCGCGGGGATTGAGCGCGAATACCGCGTCATCTCGGCACTGGCGGGCCGCGCGCCCGTTCCCAAGGCCATTGCCTGGTGCGATGATCCCGCCGTGATCGGCCAGCCTTTTGCCGTGACTGAATGGGTTGAGGGCGTGGCCCTGACCGACCGGCTCCCCGCGCACTGGCCGGATACCGACGAGACGGTCAATCAGCTTGGCCTGGCGATGATGGAGGGCCTCGCCCGCGTCCATGCCGTAGACTGGCGCGAGGTGCTCCCAGCCGATTTCGCGCGGCCGGACGGCTTCGTCACGCGGCAGGTCGAACGCTGGCTCAAAGTTCGGGCGAGCGAAAGTGTGCGCGATCTGCCGCTGCTGGAAGAGATCGGCGCGTGGCTCCTGGCAAACCAGCCTGCATCCAGCCGCGCCAGCGTGATCCACTGCGATTTCCACCTCGACAATTGCCTCGTCGCGCCAGACCGGCCCGAGTTGCGGGTAATTCTCGATTGGGAAATGGCGACGCTGGGCGATCCGCTCGTCGATCTCGGCCTGTGCCTGTTCTTCTGGCGGCGCGATCCTGCCACGCAGCGCGGCTTCGCCTTTGTTCAGGAACTGACCAACCGCCCCGGCGCCCTGCCCGCGCGCGCTGGCCGAGCATTGGTCCGCGCAAACCGGCTTCAGCCACGATGCCATAGACTTCTACATCGTGTTCGCCGCCTGGCGCCTTGCAGCCATCGTCGAGGGCGCATGGGTGCTTCATGCGCGCGGCAAGGTCGACACCGCCTATTCGCGCGGCCTTGAGCGGGATGTCCCTGCCCTGCTGGCCGAAGCAGCGACCATCCTCGAGAAAGGGAAAGTGCGGTGAAATCGACGATGATGGATCATCCGCTGTCGACGCAGATGATCTTCGATCGCGGCGAACGCCTGTTCGCCGACAGCCGGATTGTCGCCTACGACGGCGCCGCCACGCACGAGCGCGGCTTCGCTGAAACCGCCCGGCGCGCCCGCCAACTTGCCGGGGCGCTGGCCGCACTGGGTCTGCCCATGGGCGAGCCGGTCGCGACCTATTGCTGGAACAGCCCGGCCCATCTTGAAGCCTACCTCGCGGTGCCGGCGATGGGCGCGGTGCTCCACACGCTGAACGTGCGCCTTCCCGCCGACCAGATCCGCTACATCATGAACCACGCAGGCGACCGGGCGCTGATCGTGGATGCCGTGTTGCTGCCCGCCATCGCGCCGGTGCTGGGCGAATGCGTAGCGCTGGCCCATGTTATCGTGGTCGGCGATGCCCCGGCGCGGATCGAAGGGTTCGGCGGCGCAGTCCACGCGTACGAAGATCTCATCGCCAGCGCCGCGCCGATGCTAGACTGGCCCACGCTCGTCGAAACCGATGCGGCGGCGATCTGCTACACCTCGGGCACCACAGGCCTGCCCAAAGGCGTGGCCTACTCGCACCGCTCGGTCTATCTGCACAGCCTCGCCTCGATGGCGGCAGACACTTTCGCCATCTCCAACCGCGACCGGATCCTGATGGTCCCGCCGATGTTCCATGCCAACGCATGGGGCATGCCCTATTCGGGCTGGTTGGCGGGCAGCGACCTCATCCTCCCCGGACCCCACCTGCAGAGCCAGCACCTCGCCCTTCTGGTCGCGCAGGAACGCCCGACGCTGATGGCCGCCGTGCCCACGATCCTTAATGACCTGCTGCAGGTCCACGCCCGAACGCCGCTGGATCTCGCCTCGTTCCGCACCATCGTCTCGGGCGGTTCGGCGGTTTCGGCCAGCCTGATCGAGCGGGTGAAGGCCGCGTGGGGCGTCGATGTGGTGCAAGGCTGGGGCATGACCGAAACCAGCCCGATGTGCGTCCTTTCGTTTCCCCCGCGCGAGACCGGACCGGAAGGCGAAACCCGCTGGCGCGCCAAGGCCGGGCGGCCTGTGCCGGGCATGCATGTGCGCATCGTCGATGACGCGGACCAGCCCCTCCCTGAAGACGGCACGGCCATGGGCCACCTGCAATTGCGCGGGCCATGGGTCACGGGCGGCTATCTCAACGAAGCCCCCGAAGACGTGCGCCTCACCGCCGATGGCTGGCTGCGCACCGGCGATGTCGGGCGCATCGACCGGCTCGGCTTTGTCGAGGTGACCGACCGCGCCAAGGACCTCATCAAGTCCGGCGGCGAATGGATTTCTTCCGCCGATCTTGAAAACGCCATTGCCGCGCTGCCCGGCGTGGCCGAGGCGGCGGTTTTCGCCATTCCCGATCCGCGCTGGGAAGAACGCCCGCTTGCGGTTGTGGTGACAGAACCGGGCTGCGAATTTGTCCCCACCGCACTGCGCGCGGCCCTGCGCGAGGGGTTTGCAAGGTTCATGATACCCGAGTATTGGGCCCGGGCGGACTTCATCCCGAGGACCAGTGTCGGCAAGTACGACAAGAGGACACTCAGGGAGCAGTTCGACACCGGAGGGATGGCTGTGATCGTGGAAACGGGTTTCACCTCCGGAGACTAGGATTGAATGTGAACATCTCCCCTTCCGGCGAATTTCCGGTCGAGCGCCCGCGGCTCACCCAGGGCGAACGCACCGCGCTTTCAGACGCGCGCATGTTCGAGGCAGCGATGCACCTCATTTGCGAGCATGGCACGCACAACACCACGCTCAAGGAAGTGGGCGAACGCGCGGGCTACAGCCGCGGCCTTGCCAGCAATCGCTTCGGCTCCAAGGAAACGCTGTTCGGCTTCCTGGTGCGCGATTTCAACGAGAAGTGGGCGGCCGAACTGCGCCGTTTTGTGGGCAAGAACACCGGCCTCGCCGCCATCGAGGGTGCGCTGGATGCGGTGGAGTTCTTTCTGCTGAACCGCACCAAGCAGATGCAGGCGATGTATATCCTGTGGTTTGAATCGATCAGCAGCTACCCGCTCGTGCGCCGCCGCCTTGCCGCCAACCACATCGCCTACCGCAAGGACACCGCCCGCTGGCTGGCACAGGCAATCACGGATGGCGAAGTGCGCGCGGGCGTCGATCCGGAAAGCTTCGCGGTTGAATTCAGTGCGTTCATTTTCGGGCTGGTCTATCAGTGGCTTGCAAACCCTTCGGCGATCAATCTGCACACGCTGATGCAGCACTACCGCGAAAACACGATCCGCCAGTTGCGCCAGCCAGCCGTCTGACGCTGCGACAG
The DNA here is from genome assembly GCA_947453945.1 of Sphingomonadaceae bacterium. Taxonomy (GTDB): domain Bacteria; phylum Pseudomonadota; class Alphaproteobacteria; order Sphingomonadales; family Sphingomonadaceae; genus Novosphingobium. The sequence goes on along the minus strand of CANGJB010000068.1, from coordinate 12,348 downwards.
GTCTGTTCAGGAAAGAAACCCGGCGCTAGTTCGATCTGCAACCGTCAAACCTTGCAGGATCAGCGCCATGATTACCGCATCGCAGGCCGCAACCGCCGCCATCACGCTGTCTTTGGCGCTTTGCGCCGCGCCCGTCGCTGCTGCGGAAATCTCGACCCATATCCTTGATCTGGCCCGCGGGGCCGGCGGAGCCGGCGTGCCCGTCACCCTTGCGCGGCGCGATGCCGCAGGTAGCTGGATAGCTGTCGCCCAGGCCAGCACCGATGCCAATGGGCGTGTGCGCAGCTTCGGTCCGGCAGAAAGCTTTGCCCCCGGCACCTACCGCCTGCAATTCGACATGACGCGCTACCGTGCCGGCCCGCCCGCACCGTTTTTCCCGGAAATCGTGATCGCATTCACTGTCAGCGATCCTGCCGCGCACTATCACGTGCCGGTGGCGGTCAGCCCCTTCGGCTACTCCACCTATCGCGGAAACTGATAGGATCCATTGGCTTCGCTGGTATCCCCGGCATTTGGCCGGATCAGCACAATTCGCCATTCCAATCGCACGCGGCCCGATTATGGTCGCGCGCAAAGTCGGATGAGGATGCCCCATGAATTTCGAAACGTTCATCACCTGTGCCGTGACCGGCTCGGGCAACACCGCAGACAAGCACCCGGGCCTGCCGATCACGCCGGCGCAGATCGCTGATGCCGCGATCGAGGCGGCAAAGGCCGGCGCAGCCATTGCCCATATCCATGTCCGTGATCCGGAAACCGGCCCAGGATTCGGCAGGGGCAGCCGCGATGTCGCGCTCTACCGCGAAGTGGTCGAGCGGATCCGCGCGTCGGACACCGATGTGGTGATCAACCTCACCGCCGGCATGGGCGGCGATATCGTGTTCGGCCCGGGCGAGAACCCCTTCCCGCTTGATGCCGCAGGCACCGATATGGTCGGCCCGATGGAACGGCTGCTTCATGTGCAGGAACTCCTGCCCGAGATCTGCACGCTCGATTGCGGCACGATGAACTTTGCCGAAGCCGACTATGTGATGACCAACACGCCCGGCATGCTGCGCACGATGGCCGCCGAAGTGCAGCGCCTCGGCGTGCGGCCCGAACTCGAAGTGTTCGATACCGGGCACCTCGTCTTCGTGAAGGAGCTGATCCGTGAAGGGCTGCTCGACGATCCGGTTATGATCCAGCTGTGCATGGGCATCCCCTATGGCGCGCCCGATGATCCGCTGACCACGATGGCGATGGTCCACCAGCTGCCGCCGGGCGCGGTGTTCAGCGGCTTCTCCATTGGCCGTAACCAGCTGCCCTTCGTGGCGATGGCCGCGCTGGCCGGCGGCAATGTGCGCGTGGGGCTGGAGGACAACCTCTATCTCGGGCGCGGACAGCTTGCCAGCAACGGCGAGCTGGTGGAACGTGCCGTGCAGATCCTGACGGGCATGGGCGCGCGCATCCTGAGCCCGGCAGAAGTGCGCACCAAGCTCAAGCTGCAGAAGCGCTGAGGGACTGACCATGACTTCTGAAATTCGGCCAGAACTCAATCGGGTTGGCATTGTCGGCGGCGGCGTGATCGGCGCAGGCTGGGCCGCGCGCTTCGTGCTCAACGGGATCGATGTTTCGATCTACGATCCCGACCCTGAAATCGAGCGCAAGACCACTGCCGTGATCGCCAATGCGCGCCGCGCGCTGGCGCGTCTGTTCGGCAATGCCCTGCCCGGCGAAGGCACTGTCACTTTCGCCAAGAGCATCGCCGATGCAGTGCGCGAGGCTGATTTCATTCAGGAAAGCCTGCCCGAGCGCGAGGATCTCAAGATCCGCCTGCTCGCCGAAGTGGACGCGGCGATGCCCGCCCATGCGGTGATCGGCTCCTCCACTTCGGGCCTGCTGCCCACAAAGCTGCAATCCGGCATGGCCCGCCCCGACCGGCTGGTCGTCGGCCATCCGTTCAATCCGGTCTACCTGCTGCCGCTGGTCGAAGTGTGCGGCGGCGATCAGACCAGCCAAGAGACCAAGGACATTGCCGCCGCCGTCTATGAACGGATCGGCATGAAGGTGCTGCGCGTCCAGAAGGAAATCGATGGCTTCATCGCCGATCGCCTGCTGGAAGCCGTGTGGCGCGAGGCGCTGTGGCTGATCAATGACGGGATCGCGACCGCTTCGGAAATCGACGATGCGATCCGCTTTGGCGCGGGGATGCGCTGGTCGTTCATGGGCACGTTCCTCGTCTACCGGCTGGCGGGCGGCGAGGACGGCATGCGCCACTTTCTCCACCAGTTCGGCCCTTCGATGGAATGGCCCTGGACCAAGTTGATCGGCCCCAAGCTGACCGACGAGCTGATCGACACGATTTCCCGCCAGAGCGACGAGCAGGCCGGCGGGATCGACTTGCGCACCTATGAAAAGCTGCGCGACGATTGCCTTGTCGATCTGACTCACGCGCTGGAACGCAACGATTTCGCCTCGGGCCAGATCGCGCGCGCGCACCGCTCGCGGCTCCTTGCTGAGCGAACAGGCGCAGGCCCAGCCATCGGTTCGCTGATGGGTGACGGGCGGATGCTCACTATCAACACGCCCGTCCAGCCCGAATGGATCGACTACAACGAGCACCTCACCGAATACTGCTATCTCAAGCTGTTCGGTGATGCGACCGATGTCGTGCTCGCCGCCATCGGCGCGGGCCCCGCCTATGTCGAAGCGGGTCATTCATGGTACACGGTTGAAACACATATCCGCCACTTGGGACAAGCGCGGCTGGGTGATGGCGTCGAAGTGCGCACCCGTGTGCTGGGCTGCGATGGAAAGCGGCTCCATCTGTTCCACGAAATGGTGCGCGGCTCAGAAGCGGTCGTGATTGCTACAGCCGAGCACATGCTGGTCCATGTGAACGCAGCGGCCGAAAAATCGGTCCTCGCGCCAGAGGCCATGCAGCAGGCCGCCAGCGCACTCGTCGAAGGACAGGCCCAGCTGCCTGCGCCCGATGGGATGGGCCGCCAGATCAGGATGCCGGGCTAGCGCCGCAAAGCACTTCGGGGGGAGACGCATACCGCATGGCCTTGGTTGAAACGCGCTCGATCGATTACATTCCCCTCGCCGAACGGCGCGGCAAGGTGCATCATCTCTGGCCGGTTTGGTTCATGGGTGATGCCCATCTCGCCACGCTCGCCACCGGCGCGATCAGCGTGGTGGGCGGGCTCGACTTGTTCTGGTCCAGCCTCGCGGTGATCGGCGGATGCGCGCTGGGCACGGTGCTGATGGCGCTGCACTGCACGCAAGGGCCGCACCTCGGCCTGCCGCAGATGATCCAGTCGCGCCCGCAGTTCGGCTATATCGGCGCGCTCTTGGTGTGGATCGTGGCGCTGTTCACCTACATCGGGTTCAATGCGCTCAACCAGTCGCTGGCGGCCAGCACGCTGCACGAGCTCGTCGGCCTGCCCGAAGTGCCCGCGATCATCGGCTTCGGGCTGCTGGCCGCGCTAGTGGCCGGGATCGGCTATGACGTGATCCACGCCACGCAGCGCGTGCTTGCTTACATCATGCTGGCAGCGCTCGCGGTCTATACGGTCGGCTTCTTCACCGCCTTCGATCTCGGCGCACTGCTGAAGCCCGGCGAATTCAAGCCCACGCTGTTCCTCGTCCAGTTCTTTGCGGCGGCGGGCTATCAGCTCAGCTGGTCGATCTACGTCTCTGACTACTCGCGCTATCTGCCGCGCGAAGTCGGCATCAAGTCCGCCTTCCTGTGGACATTCTGCGGCGCCTTCATCGGCGGCACGTGGATGATGCTCGTCGGCGCCTTTGCCGGCGCGACGTTCACTGATCCCGATATCGTCGTCGCGCTGCGCCGCAGCGCGGATGCGATGTTTGGTGGCTTTGGCCTCTTCATGCTCGCCGCCAGCTTCTTCGGCCTCATCACGATCACCTCGCTCAATCTCTATGGCTCCTCGCTCACCCTGCTCAGCGTGATCGACAGCGTGCGGCCCGTCCGGCTCGGCGCCCCCGCCCGCATCGCCGCGCTGGTCGTCTGCCTCATCGCCTCGCTCTCGCTCTCGCTCGGGATGGGCGGCAACGTGCTCCACGGGTTCGAGGCGTTTCTGGGCGTGCTCGTCTACCTCTTCACGCCGTGGACCGCGATCAACCTTGCGGACTTCTTCTTCGTGCGCAAAGGCGTCTACTCGATCCGCGCGATGTTCATGGCAGACGGCATCTACGGCCGCTGGAACTGGCGCGGCCTCACCGCCTATGCCGTGGGCTTCACCGCGATGATCCCCTTCTTCAAGACCGAGCTCTACGTCGGCCCGGTGGCCCGAAGCCTCGGCAGGGCAGATATCTCGATGCTGATCGGCCTCCCAGTCTCCGCCGCGGTGTACCTGCTGCTGTGCCGCAACCTCGATCTCGCCAAGGAGCTGGCGATGATCCCCGAGCTGGACCGCAATCTCGAAACGGAGCCGGTGCGGTGATCCGCTGTGTTCTGGCACTGCTGCTGGCAGCCATGGCAGCGCCAGCAATCGCGCGGCCCATCGCCTTCCCGGACAGCTTCGATCCCATCGGCACCCCGGTGCACAGCCTCAAGACCAATGAGGGCCGCACCGTGTACTACACCGATACCGGCGAGGCGGGCTGGCGCCCCATGCTGTTCATCGGCGGCGTCGGCACAAGCGCGCGCGCACCTGAACTCGTCGCGTTTCTTGATACCCTGCGCCGCCGGCTCAAGGTGCGGATCATCGCGGTCGAACGCAACGGCCTGGGCGACACCGCCTATGATCCGGCGTGGACTTTCGCCGACTATACCGGCGAAGTGCGCCAAGTACTGCAGCGCCTCGGTATCGGGAAGTTTGCCCTCGTCGCGATCTCGGGCGGCGGCGCCTATGCCGGGCATATCGCCGCCGCCATGCCAGAGCGCGTGATATCGTGGCACATGCTCGCGGCCATAGCCTCAGCACCTGCCGAAAGCCCGGTGTGCAAAGCCGATGCCGCCACGCTGGAAGCCATGCTCGCCAAACAGGTCGGCGCACCTCGTGAATTCTGGGCCATGCCGCCGGAAGGAGTGACTGCCAAAGTCCGCGGCTTTGCCGACCGCACGGCGGACGAAGGCGCCCACGCCTTCTTCATCGCCGGGCAGCGCGGCGATGCGCGCGGCGTGGCTCGCGAATACCACCGCTTCTGCGATGCGCCCGCAGCCCTCGCCGCCTTCCCGGCTCCGGCCTACTTCTACTACGGCGAGGCGGACCCACTCGTGCCGCCCGCGCAAGGCGAATACTGGGCCGGCAGAGCCATCGGCAAGGTCACGTTCCGGCGCTATCCGGGTGAAGGCCACGATGTGCAATATCGCCACTGGGACCAGCTCCTGCTCGATGTCGCAGGGCGTGGCGGCGAAACGCTGGCCTGCGCGCGGGGCAAAGCCCGGCTCCTGCCCGGCCTCGTTGCACCCGCAAGCTTGCCCAAAGGCTCCACGCTGGGTGTCTGCGCGTGGCAGGCCGCCGCTCCCAACCAGCCATGATGCCGGCGATTAGATTTGCGGATGGGCTCTGCACCCCCGCTTGCCAAGCCGCGCGCTTTGCCGTCTCACCACTTCGCGCCACCAACTGGATATCAGGCCATGCCTCCGCAGAATGATCAGGATAGCCACGGCCTGCGCACGCCGCTTGAAGGCGTGGCCGCGCAGCCGTTCGCGGCCGGAGAGGTGATCCCCGCGCCGCTACGCCTGATCCGCCCCACAGTGCCGCGCGAATGGGTCGATTACAACGGCCACATGAGCGAATCCTGCTATCTTCTCGTGTTCGGGGACCAGTCTGACGCGTTGTTCCGCAAGCTGGGCATCGACGAGGCCTATCGCGCCGCCGGGCATTCGCTGTTCACCGTGCAGACGATGATCTTCAACCTCGCCGAAGCGCATCTCGGCGATCCGCTCGATCTCTCGCTCCAGCTGATCGATGCGGACGACAAGCGCCTCCACATCTTCCACACCATGCACCACGGCGAAACCGGCGAACTCCTCGCCACGGGCGAGCAGATGCTGGTGCATGTCGATATGACGGCGGGCCGCTCGGCGCCCATGCCGCCAGACCTTCACGCCCGCGTGCAGGCATTGCTCGCCGCGCACACCGGGCTCGAACGCCCAGCCCAGGCCGGGCGCGCCATTGGAATCAGACGGGATACCAAGTGATGCATTTCGAACTATCCTCCGAACAGCAGATGCTGGTCGAAACCGTGCGCCGCTTTGTCGAAACCGAACTCTATCCACACGAAAAGTTGGTCGAAGAGACCGACAGCGTGCCGGATGATCTCGCCGCCGAGATCCGCGCCAAGTCCAAGGCGCTCGGCCTCTATGCGGTCAACATGCCCGCTGATCTGGGCGGCGGCGGCCTCGGCACCTTCGATACCACGTTGATGGAGCGCGAACTCGGCCGCGCCAGCTATGGCCTGCAGATGATGATCGCGCGGCCCAGCAACATCCTGCGCGGTTGCGAGGGCAGCCAGATCGAGGAATACCTCCTCCCCAGCATCCAGGGCGACCGCCACGATTGCCTTGCCATGACCGAGCCCGATGCCGGCTCCGACGTCCGCTCGATGCGCACCTTTGCGAGGGCCGACGGTGATGACTTCGTGATCAACGGCACCAAGCATTTCATCAGCCACGCCGATGTGGCGGATTTCGTGATCCTTTGCGCCGCCACCGGCGAGGCAGGCGGGAAGAAGACGATCAGCTGCTTCCTCGTCGATTTTGATACGCCGGGCCTAACGCGTCGGCGCGGGCCCAAGTGCGTCTCGCACCGGGGCTATCACCAGTGCGAGCTGATCTTCGAGGATTGCCGCGTCCCCGCCTCCAGCCTTCTGGGTGAGCTCGACAAGGGCTTCGATCTCATGGGCCAGTGGCTGGGTTCCACCCGCCTCCAGGTCGCCACCACCTCAGTCGGGCGCGGCCAGCGCGTGCTCGAAATGGCGACCCAATGGGCCGCCACGCGCAAGCAGTTCGGGCAGGCCATCGGCAAGTTTCAGGGCACCGGCTTCAAGCTGGCCGATATGAAGACTGAACTGGAAGCCGCCGAACTCCTCACCTTCCGCGCCGCGTGGAAGGACGATCAGGGCACGATGACCGATACAGACGCGGCGATGGCCAAGCTTTTTGCCTCCGAAGCGCTGGCACGCGTGACAGACAATGCCTTGCAGATCTTCGGCGGCATGGGGCTGATGGATGAACTCCCCATCGAACGCTTCTGGCGCGATGCCCGCGTGGAGCGCATCTGGGACGGCACCAGCGAGATCCAGCGCCATATCATCAGCCGCGCACTTCTGCGTCCGCTGGAGGCATGAGCGAAAATCGACTTTCCCGCCTGCTGCGCCCGCGCAGTCTGGCGATTGTCGGCGGCAAGGCCGCCGAAGAAGCCGTGCGCCAGTGCCGCGCGCTGGGCTTTGCCGGGCCGATCTGGCCGGTAAACCCGAAGCGCGCGGAGATGGGCGGCCTGCCCTGCTTTGCCGAAATGGCGGCGCTGCCTGAGGCGCCAGACGCGGTGTTCATCGCCGCCCCCGCCCCTGCCACCATCGCCTTGGCTGGTACGCTTGCCGGGACCGGCGGGGCGATCTGCTATGCGGCCGATTTTGCCGAAAGCGGCGAGGAAGGCCGCGAACGGCAGGTCGCGCTGCTCGATGCCGCACAAGGTGTGCCGCTGGTCGGCCCCAATTGCTACGGCATGCTCAACATGTTCGACCGCGTGGCACTCTGGCCCGATCAGCATGGCTGCCTGCCCATCGACAGAGGTAAAGGCGTCGCCATCGTCAGCCAGAGCGGCAATCTCGCGCTCAACCTCACCATGCAGGCGCGCGCCCTGCCCATCGGCTATGTCATCTCGGTCGGCAATTGCGCCGATGTCACGCCCGCAGACCTGATCGAAGCGCTGATTGCCGACAAGCGAGTCAGCGCCATCGGCCTCCATCTCGAAGGGCTGGGCTCGGTTTCGCGCTTCTCCGAGGCATGTCTTGCAGCGCGTGCGGCGGGGGTTCCCATCGTCGCGCTCAAGACCGGCGCTTCGGCCAAGGGCGCGGCGCTCACCATGTCGCACACCAGTTCGCTCGCCGGGGCCGATGCGCTGTGCGATGCGCTGTTCGCGCGCTTCGGCGTTGCCCGCGCGCATGATCCCGCCACCTTCCTCGAAACGCTCAAGCTGCTCCATGTGGCAGGGCCGCTTGCCGGACGGCGCATCACCAGCGCCAGCTGCTCGGGCGGCGAAGCCTCGCTCACCGCTGATCTGGCCGAAGCAGCCGGGCTGGAAACGCCCGACTTCCCGCCGCCCACGCAGGCCTTGCTGGAAGAAGTCCTCGGCCCGCGCGTCAATGTCGCCAATCCGCTCGATTACCACACCTACATCTGGGGCGATCTTGCCGCGCAGGCCGCGTGCTTTGGCGCGATGATGGGCGCGGGGTTCGAAGCCTCGCTGCTGATCCTCGATTTCCCCCGCGCCGACCGCTGCACGGCCGCAGACTGGGACGTCACGCTAGCCGCCTTCCGCGCCGCCACACGGGCAGTCCCTGCTGCTGCCGGCACAGTGCGCATTGTCGTGAGCAGCCTTGCCGAAACCATGCCCGAGGCCATCGCCGCAACGCTGATTGCAGAGGGTATCCTGCCCGCAGCCGGCCTTGCCGAAGCCCTGCGCGCGATTGCCGCAGCTGCCAGCATCGGCGAGGCTTGGGCGCGCCCGGCCCCCGCCGCGCTGCCTGAGCAGGCCCCGCCCAGCGCCGGAGAAGCCACCGTACGCGACGAAGTACAGAGCAAGGCCGCGCTCGCCGCCGCCGGTGTGCCCGTGCCGCGCGGGCGCGTGGTCAGCCGCGCCGAACTTGGCGATTGCGCCTTGCCCGCGCCCTTCCCGCTCGTTCTCAAGGCCGTCGGAGCTGACCTCGCGCACAAGACCGAAGTCGGCGGCGTCGCACTCGGCCTTGCGAGCCGCGAAGCCTTGCTGGCCGCCGCCGATGGCATGGCCGGCCTTTCGGACCAGTTCCTGATCGAGGAAATGGCCTCTGGCGCCGTGGCGGAGCTTATCGTCGGCGTAGCGCGCGATCCGCAGTTCGGCCTCTTCCTCACACTCGGCGCGGGCGGCATTTTTGTCGAATTGCTGCGCCAGACGGAGCAAGTCCTGCTGCCCGCCAGCCGCGACGATATCGAAGCCGCACTTGCCCGCCTGCCGCTGCACAAGGTGCTGTCAGGCTATCGCGGCAAACCGGGCTGCGACATGCCCGCGCTGGTAGATGCCATTGCCGCTATCGCCGCCTGGGCCATGGCCCAGGCCGACCGGCTTGAGGAAATGGACGTCAATCCGCTGCTCGCCCTGCCCCGAGGCGCGGTGGCCGTCGATGCACTGATCCGGATGAGGGACCCCCTGCCATGACCGCCGTGAAGCTCGAAGCGCGTGATGGAATCCTGATCATCACGCTCGACAGGCCCAAAGCCAACGCCATTGACGTTGCGACCAGCCTCGAACTCCATGCCGCCTTCAAGGCGCTGAACGATGATCCGGCCCTGCGCGTCGGGATCATCACCGGCACCGGGCGCTTTTTCTCCGCCGGATGGGATCTTGGCGCGGCCACCGATGGCGAGGCGGTCGATGCCGATCACGGCCCCGGCGGCTTTGCCGGCCTCACCGAATACTTCAGCCTGACCAAGCCGGTCATCGCCGCGGTCAACGGCCTCGCGGTTGGCGGCGGGTTCGAACTCGCGCTGGCGGCAGACCTCATTGTCGCGAGCGAGACCGCGAAGTTCTGGCTGCCCGAAGCGCAACTCGGCATGCTCCCGGACTCAGGCGGCCTGCTGCGCCTGCCCAAGGCGATCCCGGCGCGGCTGGCGCGCGAGATGATCCTCACCGGGCGGCGGCTGGAAGCAGACGAAGCGGCGGCGCTCGGCCTCATCAGCCGGGTCGTTGCGGCCGAGGACTTGCTGGCAGCGGCGCTGGAACTTGCCGCCACCATCGCCCGCTCAGCACCCCTCGCCATCGCCGCCGCGCGGGACATCCTGCGGCAGACCGAGGGTATGGAAGTGGAAGCCGGCTACAAGCTGATGCGCAGCGGCGCAATTCCGTCCTATCAGGCGATGCTGCAATCGGACGATGCGCTGGAAGGCCCGCGCGCGTTCGGGGAAGGCCGCGCGCCGGAGTGGAAGGGCCGCTAGGGCGCGTTCCGGTCCATGGACCAGTCCACCGGAGCAATACGCGGCAGGATTGCGATCCAGCCGATCAGCCCCAGCACGTTGACCAGCCCCGCCAGCAGGAACGCCGTGCCATAGGAGCCGCCGCCCGCATCGATCAGCACGCCTGCAAAGAACACGCCGATGATCCCGGGCATATTGCCCATCATGTTCTGCACCCCCACCCAGCGCGCGGCTGCGGCGGGCCCGCCCATGATCTGCGGGATCATGAAGTAGGCGGGCGAAGAAAGCCCGAGAAAGATTTCATAGACGAACAGCAGAGCGATGCAGGTGCCGATCGGCATGAACGGCATCGCCAGCATGCAGCCCAGCCCCGCCAGATGCGCAGCGGCCAACGGCGCCTTGAGCGTGAGCGAGGGTGACCAGCCGCGCAGGATCGCCTTGTCGAAGGCCCAGCCCGCAAACAGCGCGGCCAGCGCGTTGACGAGGTAGGCGCTGGAGACGACCGTCGCCATGTGCTCCTTGGAAAAGCCGCGCTGCATTTCGAGGTACATCGGCAGGTAGCCGAGGATGAAATACCAGTTCCAGTTGCCGGCAAAGTGACCCAGCGACGCGCCCCACAGCGCCCGGCGCGAGAGGATTTGACGCATGGTCACCGGCGCCTGATCAGGCGTTTCCGCAGGTTTCGGCTCATGGATCTGCACCCGGCTCCACGGGATAAGCCACAGCAGAGAGACCGCGCCGAAGATCAGGAACGTCGCGCGCCAGCCCCAGCGGGCCATCATGAAACCGCCCAGCAGCGTGCCCACCGCCGGGCCGACAAGATAGCCGAACCCGATCAGCCCGTTGGCCAACCCCATCTGCGCCTTCGGCACGTTGCTGGCGATGATCTTGGACGTAGTGGTGAAGGCCACGCTTTCACCCATGCCCAGCATCAGGCGCAGCACGAACAGGCCGTAGAACCCCTGCACGAACCCGGTCGTCAGCGTGGAGAGCGACCACAACAGCGCCCCGATCCCGAGCACCAGCTTGCCGCCCAGCCGGTCGGACAGCGCGCCGGCGGGCAGCTGGCAGAAGGCATAGGCAAAGTAGAACCCCGCCGCGAGCGCGCCATAGCCCGTGGCGCTGAGGCTGAGGTCGGCGCGGATCTGCGTGGCACCCGTGGCGAGATTGCCGCGGTCGATGTAGTTGATGAACAGGCTCGTCGCCATCAGGCCGACAAGGACAAGCGCACCGGTGGTCCGGGCCGTCCGGCCCTTACCCGGCATAGTCTGATCCCTGCCGGTCCAGCATGCGTTTGAGCGCTGCAAAGTGCAGGTCGATCCGGTCAAGGCCCTCGACTTCAGCGGAGGCCGTATACTGCTCCACCGTCAGGCGCAGCATCGGTTCTGGCACGAGGCGCATCTTGTGTCCGCTCGATTGCGCGAGGATCTGGGTCATCGCGGCACGTTCGAAGAAATAGAGCGTGTTGAACGCCTCGGCCACGCTCCTGCCCGTCGCCACCACACCGTGGTTGCGCAGCATGAGCACGGCCTTGTGTCCCAGCGCGGCGGCCATGCGGCGCCCTTCTCCGCTATCGAGCGCGAAGCCGTGATAGTCGCAGCTCGCCACCAGCCCGGCAAAGCCGATCGCGTTCTGGCTGGCCATCAGGAGTTCCGGCTCCTCCAGCATGGAAAGCGCCGTGGCATAGGGCATGTGGGTGTGCATCACGCAAGCCACATCGGGCCGCGCGGCGTGGAGCGGCGCGTGGATGTGAAACGCGGTGTCCTCCACCGGCCCCCTGCCCGCCAGAACCTTGCCGGCAAAGTCCACCACCAGAAAATCGCTCGCACGGACTTCGGACCAGTGCAGGCCGAACGGCGCGAGCAGGAAGCGGTCGCCATGCCCCGGCACCAGCAGGGTGAAGTGGTTGTCGATACCCTCGTGATAGCCGTAGTGCACCGCCAGCCGGTGCGCCGCCGCAAGATCGACGCGCGCCTGCCACTCGGCCTCTTCCATCAGGGCTTGGCCTCCGGAGTGCCATCAAGCTCGCGGATGAGCGGCTTTCGCAGCAGCAGGATCACGGACGCGCCGACCACACCGATCGCCGCGTCCATGGTCCAGAACGCCGAAGGGCTCATCGTGTCGAAATAGCTGCCGACCCCGCCCGCCGTGACGTGCGCGGCGACCGGGGAGAGGAAGGCGACGCCCATCAGCGTCGAGGCGACGCGCGGCGGGGCCGCCTTGCT
>CANGJB010000067.1 GCA_947453945.1 Sphingomonadaceae bacterium | reverse complement strand
GTTGGAAGCCTTCGCCGCCGTCCCTTCCGGTGACCGGGCATATATGGACCAGCCCCCAACCCGTCAACGCCTTTCTGCAATCCAATTGAAACATCCGCAATTCCACCCGGAAACACTGGGTTCTGTGCACTTGGCCTACACAGCTTGCCGACCTTTCGAACCGAATCAGGTGTCGCGATTTCCCTGAATCGACCTCGCCGGCAATCGACTCGCCCGGTCGGACTATGCCGCACCGGCACCTTAGCCGATCATCCGGCTTGGCCGCTGCATGGAGCGCCCGGCACTGGCCCGCGCGGCCCATCGGTCATGTTTTGTTTACCGCATTCGGATAACACGCGTGAACGTATTCGAGGCACGGAGCCGCGCGTGCAAAATGAGGGAGTCGAACAACCAATGGGAATGCCGGAGATCATTCCCGCTCCCCTCAGCGTGGCGATGAGCGTCTATAATGCCGAGCGTTTTCTCAACCTCGCAATCGAGAGCGTGCTCGCGCAGACGTTCACGGATTTCGAGTTCCTCATACTCGACGACGGGTCACGCGACGGTTCGCTGGCAATCATCAGGCACTACGCTTCTCGCGATCCGCGCATCCGCGTGATCGCGCGTGAGAACCGCGGTCTCGTCGTCAGCCTCAACCAGTTGATCGAGGAAGCGCGCGCACCAATCATCGCGCGCATGGATGCCGACGATATCTGCGCGCCGGATCGCTTCGCTAAACAAATGGCCTTCCTCGCCGACCATCCGGACTATGGCGTTGTCGGCTGCTGGACCGCCGACATCGACGAATACGGTGAGCCCTATCATCTGGGCGGTGCGGACCACCCTGTAACGCATGAGGACTTCCTTGCCGGGATCGGCACACGCGGACCGCTGCTCTGCCACCCCGCGGTCATGTACCGGCGTGCCCCTGTCCTGGCGGTCGGCGGCTATCACAAGGCATTCCGCCACTGCGAGGATCTCGACCTCTGGCTACGCCTTGCCAGCGTGACCCGGCTCGGCAATCTGCCCGAGCGCCTCGTGCAATATCGCCACTATCCTGAGCAAGTATCCAGCCGTCATGCGACCGAGCAGCAGATCGGAGCTGCGGTTACGCGCATCGCCTACGAGGAGCGGCATGCCGGCCGCCTAGATCCGACCGCCACGCTCGACGCCCTTCCGCCGATCGACGAACTCGATGCGCTGTTCGGCCGCAAAGGCTTGTCGCGCCGGGTCCGCGAGCAAGTAGCCCCGGGCTTGCTCTATTCCAGGTCCGGGCTCCACGATCAGGGTTTCGATCTTGTCCTGCACTACTTGCGCGATGGCGGTGCGCACGATGGCATGTGGCGCACTGTCGGCCGGCTTGTCCGCTTCGGAGCGCCCCTGCGCGCTGCCCGGTTGGCACTCGCGCTGGCCGCCACGACCATCGCCCGGGGCCTGCTGCCGAGTACCGCGCCGGCAGGCCATCGGTAACGCCCCCCTGTGCCGCCCGTAGCGCCCCAGCCTCCGATCCCGCCATCGGATCGCGAACCCGCCGCGATGAGCGTGCGCGGCGCGGCGGTCTGGGCCATGGCCGGGCAATACCTCTCTTTCGCGATCCAGTTCGCCAGTTCTGTGGTGATCTCGCGGCTCTTCCTGAGCCCGGCCGAAGTGGGCCTGTTCTCGATTGCCCTCGCGGCTGCGATGCTGGTGGCGATCTTCCAGGATTTCGGCCTGTCGCGCTACATCTCGGGGCTGCCAGTCCTTGAGCCGGAAGACATCCTGCGCTGCAGTTCGGTTGCGCTGATCTTCTCGCTGCTGGTGGCAGCCCTCATCGCCGCTGGCGGCTTTGCGCTCGCGTGGGTCTATGGACAGCCCGCGCTGCTGCCGATCATGCTGATCATCGCCGCGACGTATCTGGTCGTGCCATTCGCGGTCATCCCGATGGCGCGCATGGGCCGCGCGATGCGGTTCGGCGGACATTTCGCCGTGAATGTGGGCGGTGCCGTCATCCAGGCGGGTGTTGCGGTCACGCTTGCCGCGCTCGGGTATTCGTCTTTCTCGCTGGCCTGGGCGACCCTCGCCATGGGCTGCGCGCGGGCGGTGATCGCCCAGGGCCTGTGCCCATCGCCGCCCTGGCCGCTGCGGCTGGACGGAGTGCGGCCCGTGCTGCACTTCGGTGCACGCTCCAGCGTGCTCTATCTCACTGGTGCTCTGGGCTCGCGCTCGCCCGATCTGGTCATCGGCAAGCTCCTCGATCTCAGCGCCGTGGGCTACTTCAGCCGCGCGGTCAGCCTCTCGGACCAGTTCCGGATGCTCGTCGCTGGCGCTATCGGCAGCGTGTTCTATCCCGCCTTTGCCCGCATCCGTGATCGCGGTGAAGCGCTGGGGCCGGCTTATCTGCGGGTCTGCGCCGGCTATTCCGCGATCATCTGGCCGGGCATGGCGGGCCTTGCGCTCTGCGCGCAGCCGCTCGTGCGCATGCTTTATGGCGAGGCGTGGCTGCCCACCGCGCCGCTGCTGTCGATGATCGCGCTTACCGAGGTTATGCTCATTTCCCTGCCGCTGGTTAGCGATCTTCCGATCCTGCTCGGCCGGCTCAACCGCCTCCTGGCCTACAACATGATCGACACTGCCCTATCGCTCGGCCTCCTTGCGTTTGGCTGCCTGTGGGGTGTGGAAGGCGCGGCGGCTTCGCGCCTCGTCTATGGCCTGCTCTGGCTGTGCCTCTACTGGCGCTTCATGCACAGCCTCGTGCAGTTCGATATCCGCGCGCTGCTGGTGATCTACGCGCGTAGCGCGGGCGCCACCCTTGCCGCCATCGCCCCGCTTGCCCTCACGTATCTGCTCTGGGCGCCGCCTGCGACGATCGGCTTTCCTGCCCTGCTGGCCGCAGTGGCGGCGGGCGGCGCCGCATGGCTCGCCGCGCTTGTCGTGCTGCGCCACCCGACCCTTGCCGAATTCGGCGCGCTTGCCGCTCGGCTGCCGCTTTACCGGCGGTTCCTGCCCCGGCTCGATCCCGCCGCATGAGCGCATCCACTCCCGTCGCGCTATCATCGGTCACGCTCGCGCCCGAAGCGGGCCTGCGCCGCGAAAGCCCGCGCCCACCGGAACTGCGCAACGAACGCTATGCCGAGCAGTTCGATTGGGACACGCTGTTCTACGATGCCTACCGGGTGGAAGACCATATCGTCCTGCAGGGTCCGCCGCTGCGCAACCTTGCCGGCCCCGTGCTCGCCGCGCCGGCGCTACGCAATCGCTGGGGCCCCCTGCTGCGCCGCACCCGGCGGGTGGAGCGGCACAACGCCAGCGAGATTTGGCTGCGCAGTTCTGCCGATCATGTCCGCCTGGAGACCACCGCCGGCACTTTCGACATCGCGGTCCAACCGAACGAAGCGCACCGTTTTGCCGGCCGGCGGGTTCTGCACACGCTCTCGAAAGACAATCACATCCGCTGGATCATCGACTGGATCCGCTATCACGAGCGCATCCACGGCGCCGATGCCGTACTTGTCTACGACAACGCCTCCACCCGGTACACGACCGGGGAACTGCAGGCCGAGCTTGCCGCCGCCTTCCCGGCCATGGTCATCCTCGTCGTCAACTGGCCATTCAAGTATGGCCCTCAAGGCGGCATGGCCGGCGCTGTCGATGGCCGGGAGGCGCCGTGGGATTCGGACTATTGCCAGGCCGGCTCGCTTCAGCACGCCCGCCACCGCTTCCTCCGCCGCGCGCGCAGCGTGCTCAACACCGATATCGACGAACTGGTCGTCGGCCCTGGCCCGATCTTCGCCGCGACAGAGGCGGCGCCTGAGCGGTTCATCAAGTTCCCTGGGCAGTGGGTCTCCAACGCGACCACACATCCCGTGACCACCGCCGATTGCCGCCACCGGGATTTCGTCCTGCGCGATCTGCACGAGAGGGATACCTGCCCGCCGAAGTGGTGCATCGTGCCATCTGCGTTCGATGATTGGCGGCACACCTGGTCGGTACACAACCTCTTCGGTGCAAAAGCCAATCGCGCCGTCTCGCCCGATTTCACCTTCCGCCACTTCAAGGGCGTCTCCAACAACTGGAAGAACGACCGCGAGGACGCCGGCGCCTTCGATCCTGCGCGCTTCGTGGCAGACGAACACCTCGTTGCCCTGCTGGCCGAGGCCGGTCTGATCGACCTGGACGATCGCCATGGTGCGCCGGGCAAAACCGGCGTATGCTGATCGCCGGGAGAAGGACTTCATGGGTCTGCTCGCACTAGCCTCGACCAGCGCATTGGCGCTGGCTACCCCCGCGCCGCTGCCTCAGGTCGAAACCGGGCAGGGCGGCGTAGATGTCGTCAAGGCCGATATCGACCGGCACGACCGGATGACTGTACCCGTACGCATCGGGCAGGCCGGCCCGTTCGATTTCCTCGTCGATACTGGGGCCGAACGCACCGTGCTCGCGCGTGATATAGCCATGCGCCTCAGGCTGCCCACTTCGGGTCAGGGCCTGCTCATCGGTATTGCCGGCACGCAAAGCGTCGATCTGGTGGAGATCGACGAGATCAACCTCGGCCGCCGCAGCTTTTACGGCCTCACCGCCCCGCTGCTAGAGGGCTACAACATCGGCGCGGACGGGATCATCGGGCTCGACAGCCTGCAGGACCAGCGCGTCCTCCTCGATTTCGCCAGGAAGCGCATGACCATCGGCGATGCGATCCAGCTCGGCGGCAGCCGCGGGTTCGAGATCGTCGTGCAGGCCCGCCGCCGCTCGGGCCAATTGATCATGACCAATGCCTTGATCGATGGCGTGCGCACCGACATCGTGATCGACACTGGCTCCGATACCTCGATCGGCAACCGCGCGCTGCAGAAGGCCCTGGCAAAGCGCCGCAAGGGTGAGACAACGCAGCTCCAGTCCGTCACCGGTCAGACGATCACCGCAGATATCGCCATGGCCCGCACGCTCAAGCTCGGCACGATGACGATGAGCAATTCGATGCTGGTGTTTGCCGATACCCCTGCCTTCGACAAGCTGGAGATGGTCAAGCGCCCCGCCATGTTCATGGGCATGAACCAGCTCAAGATGTTCCGCCGCGTCGCGATAGATTTCTCGACCAAGCGCATCCTGTTCGATCTGCCAGACAACGCCGAGATCCCGATCCGGTTCTAGCAGGGCAACCTCGGGGCTGGCGAAACGCGCCAGAACGCTTATCTGGGTGGCATGCCACCAGATACCGCAACCAACGATCCGAATGCCCGCCACGATGGGTGGCTCACGCTCAAGCGCTTCCTGCCCTATCTCTGGCCGCACGATAACCCGGCGCTGCGGTGGCGCATTGTCGTCGCCAGCGCGCTGATCCTGCTCTCCACCGGCACCCAGCTGGCGCTGCCTTACCTGCTCAAATGGGCGGTCGATGCGATGAACACCGGCCCCGGCTACGTTGCCGGACAGCGCCTGCCGATGTTCGTCATGCTCACGGTGCTCGGCTATGCCGCTGGCCGCTTCCTCGGCGTGGTGTTCGATAATCTGCGCAACATCGTGTTCGAACGCGTGGGGCAGGACGCAACCCGCGCGCTGGCGGAAAACGTCTTCTCCCGCCTCCACCGCCTCAGCTTGCGCTTTCACCTCGCGCGCCGCACGGGTGAGGTCACCAAAGTAATCGAGCGCGGCACCAAGAGCATCGATACGATGCTCTATTTCATGCTGTTCAATATCGCGCCCACGATCCTCCAGCTGATCATCGTCGCGATCATCTTCTATTTCACCTTCGGCTGGGGCCTTGTCGCGGCAACGGCGGTCGCGGTCGCGGCATATATATATGTCACCCGCGCGATCACCGAATGGCGCAGCCATCTGCGCGAACGGATGAACCGGCTCGACGGGCAGGCGCTCAGCCGCGCGGTCGATTCGCTGCTCAACTATGAAACGGTGAAGTACTTCGGCGCCGAAGCGCGCGAGCAGGCGCGCTATTCGCAGGCCACTCGCGCTTATGCCGAAGCCGCCGTCGCCAGCGAAAACAGCCTTGGCCTGCTCAACATCGCGCAGGCGCTCGTCGTCAATCTGCTGATGGCCGGCGCGCTCGCCTACACCGCGTGGGGCTGGTCGAAGGACTGGTACACCGCTGGCCAGTTGGTCTTCGTGCAGACCTACCTCACACAGCTGTTCCGCCCGCTCGATATGCTCGGCATGGTCTACCGCACCATCCGCCAGGGCCTGATCGACATGGCCGAGATGTTCCGCCTGATCGATACCGAAGTCGAAGTGGCCGATATCCCCGGCGCGCCCGCGCTGCTTATCCGGCAGCCCAGCGTGGTCTTCGACAACGTGCTGTTCGGCTATGACCGGGATCGCACGATCCTCCACGGCCTCTCGTTCGAAGTGCCCGCCGGCAGCCGCGTGGCTGTGGTCGGCCCCTCGGGCGCTGGCAAATCGACCATCGCGCGCCTGCTGTTCCGCTTCTACGATCCGTGGTCCGGGCGCATCCTGATCGACGGGCAGGATATCGCACAGGTCACGCAGACCTCCCTGCGCGCCGCGCTCGGCATCGTCCCGCAAGATTCGGTGCTGTTCAACGACACCATAGGTTACAACATCGCTTATGGCCGCGAAGGCGCGACCGCAGAGGACGTCGCCAACGCCGTGCGCGGCGCGGCGATCACCGATCTCCTCTCGCGCCTGCCCAAGGGCCTCGAAACCGAAGTCGGCGAACGCGGACTCAAGCTTTCGGGCGGCGAGAAGCAGCGCGTCGCCATCGCGCGGACACTGGTGAAAAACCCGCCCATCGTCCTCTTCGACGAAGCCACGAGCGCGCTTGATACCCGCACCGAACAGGACATCCTCGCCACCATGCGCAGCGTGGCAGACCAGCGCACAACAATCTCCATCGCGCACCGCCTTTCGACCATTGCCGATTCCGATCAGATCCTCGTGCTCGATCAGGGCCGGTTGGCCGAGAGCGGCAGCCACCTCGAACTGCTGCGGCGCGATGGGCTTTATGCAGAAATGTGGGCACGGCAGGCCGCCGAGCAGAGCGACCTCAGCGAAGCGGCGGAATAGTCCCCCCGGCGTATGGCGATAGCGGCCCTTCCCTTCCTGCTCGCGCTCGCCGCGCAGGCAGCCGGGCCGCCGCCACCTGCTGCTGAAACCGCCAATCCCCCGCCGCCCGTTCCATGCGCGAATGCGGGCGGCCAGCTGCCCGGCTCGGGTCTGTGCCGCGCCGATGCCCTCGCCCGCTTGCCCCAGCCCCAGCCCAGTGGCTGGAGCCCGCCGCAAGGCTGCGATACCGCCGCGCAGGAAGCCCAGCTCCCCGGTGGCCGCTGGCTGCTCTATGCCGCCCTGCGCTGCGGCGAACGCACCGCCCGGCTTGCCGTCACCCCGCAGCAAGGCGGCGCGCTCGTGCTGCGCTACGCCGAAACGGCGCGCAATGCCGGGCTAGTGGACCGCAAGACGCTCATCATCGTCGATGGCCAAGCGGGGCAAGAACACCTCGCGGTCTACACCCTTGTCATGCCCGGCGTGCCGCAAGCGCAGGCCCGGCGCTGCGCCCTGCGCGTCCCGCCGGGCCCGGGCTATCCCTACGACGCGCTTGTCCTGGATCTTCCCCCTGCCGAAGCCCGCCAGACCGCCGCGCTCGACGCGCCCTGCGGCCCCTATGGCCGCTCGGCTCGCACCGACAGCTACTGGCGACTGCTGAGCGGCATCGGCGTCTTCCACATCTTCGGCGACGATCAGCCCGAATTCGATCCGACGAGCCTCATGGTCTATCAGCCCGCAGGCTGACCCATTCCCTCGGCATTCCCGCGAAGGCGGGAATCCAGAGCGGCCAAACCCCGCCCCGCTCACTTCACCACATCAGCCTCATGCCACAGCACTGCCTGCGCAACTTTCATGCAGCCGGCTTCCTCGTCCCATGTCATCGCGGGCGAACCGTAAAGCCGCCAGCCCTGCGCGAGGGCTTCGGAGACGCGCTCACAAAAGGCGCGGTCGTCCTTTCCAGTCAGCAGGCGGTAGATCGGGCGATCTTCAGGCGTCGTGTACATGCCTGAACCATAGGGCAATCGGCGCGGAAGCGCACCAGCAAACCTTGCATTACGGGCCGGTTCGTTCACCCTGCACGCTGGGGGGCACACAACAATGGCCGATCAAGCACTGCCGCAAAAGCCGGACGAACTCTTCGGCCAGCCCCGCGGCCTCTGGGTCCTCGCCGGCACCGAATTCTGGGATCGGATCTCGTTCCACGGCATGGTCGCGATGCTGGTGCTCTACATGACCGGCGATTTGCTGCTCCATCCAGACCGGGTCGCCACGGTGATCGGCTTCGGCCCCTTCCGCACCGCGCTCGAAAGCCTGTCCGGCCCGCTCGGCCCGCAGGCGCTCGCACTGCAAACCTTTGGCTACTACTACGCCTGCGTCACCGGCCTGCCGCTGGCGGGCGGCTGGATCGGAGACCGGATCACGGGCCGCAAGCTCGCGGTGGGCGGCGGCGCCGCGATGATGACTGCGGGCCACTTCGCGCTCGCGTTCGACCGCACATTCCTGATCGCACTCGTGCTGCTGATGTGCGGCGCGGGCCTCTTGCGCGGCAATCTCTCGGCGCAGGTCAAATCGCTCTACGCCGATGGCGATGCCCGAGAGGTCAACGCTTTCCAGTACTACTATCTCGGCATCAATTTCGGCGCGGCCGCCGCGCCAATCCTCAGCGGCAGTGTCGCCGCAATCTGGGGTTGGCACGCAGGCTTTGCCGTCGCCGGTTTCGGGATGCTGATCGGGCTCGTGGTCTATCTCGGCGGGCAGCCCTGGCTCCCGCCCGAACAGCAGCGCGCTCCCACAGCCTCGGGCAAGCGCCCGCCCCTCACCGCCTCCGAACGCCGCCGCGTCTTCGGCCTCCTCCTCATCTGGCCGCTCGTGGTCTGCTACTGGACCGCGCAGGCGCAAATCTGGAACGTCTACAACATCTGGCTGCGCGATAGCGTGAACCTTGATGTGGGCGGCTTCAGCGTCCCGGTTCCGTGGTTCCAATCGCTGGACGGCCTCGCCCCGGGCCTGTTCATCCCCCTCGTCTTGTGGATCTGTTCGATGCAGGCGCGGCGCGGACGCGAACCCGATGTGCTCACCAAGCTGGCCATCGGCAGTATCATCTTCGGCCTCAGCGTCGGCCTACTCGCTGCCGGGCCGCTTCTCGCCAACGCGCAAGGCCGTGCCCCCATCACGCTCCCGCTGCTGTTCCACATCACCTCGAACTTCGGCGCGATGTACTACGCCCCCGTCATTATGGGGCTCTACGGCACCCGCGCGCCGCAGAGCTTGCGCGGCACACTCGTCGGCATCTGCATGCTCGCCACCGCTGCGGGTAGCATTCTTAGCGGCTGGATGGGCGGGCTGTACGAAAGCCTGGGTCCCGCCCCGTTCTGGCTCATAAACGCGGCAATCTGCACCGGCGCCGGGATCGGCATCCTGCTCGGCGCGCCGCTGCTCAACCGCCTCCTCGCGCAGGATGCGGCTTGAAGCCCAATCGCCCAACACCGCTCATGCTGAGCTTGTCGAAGCATCTCGCGCGGCCGCTGCGCCAACACCCTTCGACAAGCTCAGGATGAGCGGGCGTTGGGAAGGATCAGACTACAAGATATACTTCGAAAGGTCCGTATTCCCCGCCAGCCCTGCCAGCTTGTCCGCCACATAGGCCGCATCGATCGTGACGGTCGTGCCGCGCCGGTCCTCGGCCTCGAAGCTCACTTCCTCGAGCAGCTTTTCCATCACCGTCTGCAAGCGCCGCGCGCCGATGTTCTCGACGCTCTCGTTCACTTGCGCCGCCGTGCGCGCCACGGCCCGGATCGCATCGGCTGTGAAAACCACCGTCACGTCTTCGGTGCCCAGCAGCGCGCAATACTGCTCCACCAGGTTCGCCCGCGTCGAAGAGAGGATATGCACGAAATCATCCTCGGTCAGCGCGGTCAGCTCCACCCGGATCGGCAGGCGGCCCTGCAGTTCCGGCAACATGTCGCTGGGCTTGGCCACATGAAACGCGCCTGATGCGATGAACAACACATGGTCGGTCTTCATCGGCCCATACTTGGTCGCCACCGTCGTGCCTTCGATCAGCGGCAGCAGATCGCGCTGCACGCCCTCGCGGCTGACAGAGCCGCCGCGCACGTCGCTTACCGCGATCTTGTCGATCTCGTCGATGAACACGATGCCGTTGGTCTCGGCATTGATCAGCGCCGCGCGCGCGACGTCGTCCTGATCCATGCGCTTTTCAGCCTCTTCATCGACCAGCTTGTCCCACGCATCCGCCACCCGCAGCTTGCGCCGCTTGAGCGGCTTCTGCCCGAAGGCTTTGCCCATCATATCGGACAGGTTGATCATGCCGACACCGCCGCCCATGCCCGGGATCTCCATCGGCGCGGCAGGCGCGTCCTCCATCTCGATTTCCACTTCGACGTCGTTCATCGAGCCTTCGGTGATCCGCTGGCGAAAGCTCTCGCGCGTCGCCTCGCTCGCGCCGTCACCAACCAGCGCCTTCAGCAGCCGGTCCATCGCCGCCTTGCTCGCTGCCTCGCGCACAGCATCGCGGCGGCGATCCTTCTCGAGCCGCACCGCTTCCTCCACAAGGTCACGTGCGATCTGCTCCACATCGCGGCCGACATAGCCGACTTCGGTGAACTTGGTCGCTTCAACCTTCACGAACGGCGCCTCGACCAGCTTCGCCAGCCGCCGGCTGATCTCGGTCTTGCCGCAGCCCGTCGGCCCGATCATCAGGATATTCTTCGGCGTCACTTCATCGCGCAATTCGGGCGGCAGCTTCTGCCGCCGCCAGCGGTTGCGCAAAGCCACCGCCACGGCTTTCTTGGCGTCGGCCTGGCCGACAATATGCGCATCAAGCGCGGCAACAATGGCTTTGGGGGTCAGGGTCTCGATCATGGCAATGTCCAATGCGTCGTTCGTGTCGAGTGAAGTCGAGCCACTCAAAACCGAACGAAGAAGGTTCAGATTTCTTCGACCGTCACGCGGTCGTTGGTGAAGACGCAGACTTCGGCCGCCACCTGCATGGCCCGCCGCGCAATCTTCTCGGCATCGTCTTCATAGGGATCGAGCGCCTTCGCAGCCGCCAGAGCGTAATTCCCGCCCGAGCCGATCGCCGCGATGCCGCCTTCCGGCTCCAGCACATCGCCATTGCCCGTCAGGATCAGCATCACCTCGGCGTCCGCCACGATCATCAGTGCTTCGAGATTGCGCAGATACTTGTCGGTGCGCCAATCCTTGGCGAGTTCGACCGCCGCGCGCATCAGCTGTCCGCCCCCACTTCTTGAGGCGTGTTGCTCCAGCTTGCGCTCCAGCCGCTCGAACAAGGTGAAAGCATCGGCGGTCGCGCCCGCGAACCCGGCGATGACCTTGCCGTCTCCGATGCGGCGCACCTTGCGGGCATTGGGCTTCATCACGGTATTGCCCATGGAAACCTGCCCGTCACCGGCAATGACGGTACGGCCGTTCTTCTTCACGCCGATGATCGTGGTGCCGTGCCATTGCACGAGCCCGTGTGCGGAATGTCTGTCGTTCATGCCCCCGATATGGGGCGCACAAAATCCGGTTCAAGCGTTAGGTTCGAACCGCTCAGCTGCCGTTGGGTCCCGAACCAGCCGGACCGCCACCCTGGCCCTGCCCGCCGGGAAGCGCGCCGACCGAGCCGATATTGCCGAACAGGTCTTCAAAGAAGCTGCGCGTGCGGCCCAGCGTCGGGGTCTTGTGGCCATCCGGATTGAGCGCGACGACCTTTTCCATCCCGCGCCGCTCCACGTTGGCCACGTTGCCCTTCTCGTCGAAGCTCACCATCAGCACGTTCTGCGTCTTGGCCTGCGGACGCTTGAAGGGGCGCTGCTTCGTATCGATCGAGACGTAGTACCAGATCGACTTGCCGAACTCGCTCTTGAACGTGGGCTGGCCCAGCGCCCGCTCCACCGAAGTGCGGTTGTCGATCCCCGGCTGCACCGATCCCGTCAGCGCCGGATCGATAAGATAGCCGCGGTGGTCCTTGATGCTGGCACAGCCGCCGGCCATGAGCGCCAGCGCACACAGCGCCGCACCGCCACGCCATCCCTTCAACTTGCCATCGCTACGCATCTGTCACTCCGCATTCCATGGTGCCGGCCGATTGCCGTGCCCGATCGGGGCGTTTGCCAATTGGCAGGCGCGCCCTATATCGCCACTGATCGCCTCGTGCCTTAAGGCGCGCGGCGGATTACTGCAATGGCGCGCAGGTTCTTTCCCCGCGCTGAACTGGCCCCGATCCTGGAAGGACGTACCTCATGTCACTGCTCGCCCGTTTGTTCGGCACCCGGCAGGATGATCGCGATACCGTGCGCGAGCTGTGGCACCGCGTCGTTGCCATCGCGCGCGAGAAGGAGTGGTATCGGGATTGCGGCGTCTCCGATACGCTGGCCGGCCGGTTCGACATGATCACGCTGGTGCTCTGTCTCGTCATGCTGCGCATGGAACACGAGGAAGCACTGATCGCGCCTTCCGCCCGCCTTACCGAACTGTTCGTAGAAGATATGGATGGGCAGCTGCGCGAACAGGGCGTGGGCGATGTTGTCGTGGGCAAGCATATCGGCAAGCTCATGGGCACGCTCGGCGGCCGGCTCGGCGGCTACCGCGAAGGACTTGCCGGGGGTGAAGACGCGATGGCAGAGGCGGTGCGCCGCAATGTCACGCTCCTTGCGGGCACCGATCCGCTGCTCGTCGCCCAGCGCGCCCGTGCCTTTTCCGCCGGGCTCGCGCTTGTCCCGGGATACCGCGTTCTGGCGGGTGAGATCGGGCGGTGAGCATGCCGGACCTAACCCCGGAATACAGCTACCCGGTCGATATCCGGCAAGTGGCCGACGCGCCGCTAACCCTCGTGCC
Source organism: Sphingomonadaceae bacterium (assembly GCA_947453945.1). Lineage (GTDB taxonomy): Bacteria > Pseudomonadota > Alphaproteobacteria > Sphingomonadales > Sphingomonadaceae > Novosphingobium. The sequence goes on along the minus strand of CANGJB010000067.1, from coordinate 4,640 downwards.
CGATGAGGCCGCGCGCCGCCGCCTCTCGGGCCGTTTTGGCATCACCTCGATCCCCGCAATGCAGGCGACGATCAGCCTCGTGCGAGAGGGCGAGCGCGTGACGGCCACCGGCCGCCTCACCGCCGATGTCATTCAGGCCTGCCGCGTCTCGGCCGAGGATTTCCCCGTCCGGATCGACGAGCCCGTCCACTTGCGCTTCGTGCCCCCGGCGGGCGCCATCACGCCGGACGAGGAAATCGAGCTGACCGCGGAGGACTGCGACGAGATCGAATACCACGGCACCGCCTTCGATCTGGGTGAGGCCCTCGCGCAAACCCTCGCGCTCGCCCTCGATCCCTTCGCCGAAGGCCCGAACGCCGATGCCTTCCGCGCAGCGCATGGCCTCGATGGCGAAGCCGTCACCGGGCCTTTCGCCGCGCTCGCCGCGCTGAAAAAGCAGGATTGACCCCATGGCGACGCGCGGACCCCAGCACGGATCAAAGGCCGGCCCCACGACCGGTCACCGCGATCTGACGCAGGGGCCCATCCTTACAACCCTGCTGATCTTCTCCGCGCCGACGCTGGCCTCGAATATCCTTCAGGCGCTCAACGGCTCGGTCAATTCGATCTGGGTCGGGCGCCTCTTGGGTGACAGCGCGCTTGCCGCCACGGCCAATGCCAATGTCGTGATGTTCCTCGTGTTTGCCGCCGTGTTCGGCTTCGGCATGGCCGCCACAGTCAAGGTCGGCCAAGCCTTCGGAGCCGGCAATCCCGATGCCGCGCGCCGCACCTTCGGCACCGCAATCGGCCTGTGCGTCGGGCTCAGCCTCGTCCTCGCGCCGCTGGGCTGGGTGCTCACGCCGCACCTCCTCACCGCGATGCGGACCCCACCCGAAATCTTCCATTTCGCGCTCACTTATCTGCGCCTGATCTTCGTCGCCATGCCTGCCTCCACGATCACCGTGATCGTCGGCATGGGCCTGCGCGGCGCGGGAGACGCGCAGACTTCGCTGCGCTTCATGGTCGTCTCCGTCGTGCTCGATATCGCGCTCAATCCGCTACTGATCGCAGGGTTTGGCCCCATCCCCCCGCTCGGCATCGCCGGTTCCGCGCTCGCCACCGCCATTGCCGCCCATGTCTCGATGGCGGGGCTCATCGTCTACGTCTACGCGCGCAATCTCCCGCTGCGCCTGCGCGGCAAGGAGCTCGCCTATCTCATCCCTGAGGCTGTGGAACTGCGCTATATCCTGACCAAGGGCCTGCCGATGGGCGCGCAGATGCTGATGATTGCCGCCTCGGGCCTCATCATGATCGGTCTCGTCAATCAGGAAGGCGCGATGCTGAGCGCGGCCTACGGCGCCTCGCTCCAGGTCTGGACCTACCTCCAGATGCCCGCGATGGCGATTTCCGCCGCCCTCAGCGCCATGGCCGCCCAAACCATCGGCGCCGGGCTGGCAGACCGCCTCGGCAAGATCACCCGCGCCGGGCTCATCCTCAACATTTCGATCACCGGCGCGCTTACCCTCCTGCTGCTCGGTTTCGATCGCCCGGTGCTATCGCTGTTCCTCGGCCCCACAAGCCCCGCAGTCGATGCCGCGCGCCACATCCAGTTCCTAGCAAGCTGGAGCTATGTGCTGTTCGGCATGACCATCGTCCTGTTTGGCACGATGCGCGCCGGCGGCGTGGTCATCGCGCCCATTATCGTGCTCGGCGTCGCGATGTACCCGGTCCGCCTCGGCTTCTATGCCTTCGCCTACCCGTACCTCGGCCCCGATGCGATCTGGCTCTCCTTCCCTGTCGGCTCCGCTGCCGCCATGCTGATGGCCACCATAGCCTACCGCCGCCCCGGCTGGCGGCAGAAGGCCCGCGTAGTCGATCAGGAAGAATGCAGCGAAGAAACCCACGCGGACGGGGAATGCGACGGCCGCATGGCCCCGGCGCTCTAAGCTATCTAACCCTCGTCATTCCCGCGAAGGCGGGAATCCAGAGCGGCAGACGCTGCGCATTAGAGGCTGGATTCCCGCCTTCGCGGGAATGACGAAAGGAAGAGGTGAGGAAGACCACAGGCCCTCCCCAACCGTCAGCGCGACTGCGCCCGCCAGCGCTGCACCGTGCGCTCCACGGCCATTTCCTCGCCGCCGGTCTTGCCCCAGAGTTCGGAGAACGACGGGTCGGCTGAAGCCGGCCGCAGGTCGGTTGCGAGATCGTCGAATGCCACGCGGATCGGGATCGAAACGCCTTCGCCGCAGATGATGCATTCGCGGTTGCGCAAGGCGGGAATGGAATCGAGGAAACCGCGCGCGCCTTCGGGCATGGCTGCCTTCACAAAAGCCTGATCGCGCTCGTTGTTGAGACGCATGGCGATGATCGTGCCGCATTGGCTCAGCACGCCTTCGGCAAGATCCGAAGGGCGCTGCGTGATCAGGCCCAGCGAAACGCCGTACTTGCGGCCTTCCTTGGCGATGCGCGAAAGGATGCGGCCCACAGAAGAGCCATCGGTGTTCTTTTCGGCTGGCACGTAGCGGTGCGCCTCTTCGCAAACCAGCAGGATCGGCCGGGTTTCCTCATCGCGTGACCATATCGCATAGTCGAACACGAGGCGCGAGAGCACCGCGACCACGGTCGAGGTGATTTCCGAAGGCACGCCCGAAACATCGATGATCGAGATCGGCTTGCCGTGCGAGGGCAGGCGGAACACGCGGCCGATGAATTCGGCCATCGTATCGCCCACCAGCATGCCAGAGAACATGAACTGATAGCGCGGATCGCCGCGCAGTTCCTCGATTTTGGTCTTGATCCGCTGATAGGGCACCGAAGTGTGGCCCTTGTCGAGCTTGCCCATCTCGTTGTTGAGAATGTTGAGAAGGTCGGACAGCAGGTAGGGAATCGGCGAATCGACCGTGATCTTGCCGATCTGTTCGGCAAGCCGGTTCCTGTGCCGGGCATTGAGCAGGCACTTGCCCAGAATGTCCGAATCGATCTGGCGGTCCGTGCCGGTCGAGGTAAGGAACACCTCGCAGTGCTCTTCAAAGTTCATCAGCCAGTAGGGCATGGCCAGATTGTTGACATCGAGCAGCTGGCCGGTGCTGCGGAAAGCCTGCATGTATTCACCATGCGGGTCGATCATCACGATGTGGCCTTCGGGCGCCAGCTCGCAGATGCGGTGCAGGATCAGCGCGGCACTGGTCGATTTGCCGGTGCCGGTCGAACCCAGCAGCGCGAAATGCTTGCCCAGCAGGGCATCGACATAGAGCCCGGCGCGGATATCGCGCGTCGGGAACACCGTGCCGATGGTCACGTTGGTGCGTCCGTCGCTGGCGTAGATCTGCCTCAGATCGGTGCTGGTGGCGGGATAGATCGGCGAACCGGGCACCGGATAGCGGGTCACACCGCGGCGGAAGCCATAGATCTTGCCGGTGAGGCGCTCTTCATCGCCTTCGCCGAGGAAGTCGACTTGCGCGATGATCACGCCGTCGTGCCCGGCGGTCATGTCCTGGCGCTGGGTGCGCACGCTACCAAGCAGCCAGCCGCTCCCGACGCGGATCTTGAGCTGGCTGCCGACCTGCCCGGCCAGCGAGATCGAGGGATCGCCATCCGCCATGCATTCTTCAAGCCGGGTGAGATCGAGCGCGATCGAACTGCCCGAGCCCGAAACATCGAGCACATAGCCGATGGGGCGGCGGGCATTGTCCGAAGCCGGACGCTGGGCGCCGCGCGCATCGGCATTGACTGCCGGGCGCGATCCATCACCTGCGAGGTCAGCGGGCGTTGCCCGGCCAGCGCTCTCGAGGCTGTTGATGCTCATATCGCTCATTGCCACCTGATCCCCGCCTATGAAGGCTTTGCGTAGGGAATGCCTAACCTTTGACGGTTAAAAAGTGGCTAATATCGCAAGGCAGCCGGGCCCGTGGAGTCCCCTATCGCGGCCCGCCGGCCCTTGCCTAGACCAGCGCGAAGAGGCGTCCGGCAATCCAGCCCATCGAGATCGACACGAGCACCGCGAACAGGCCGTAAAGAAAGCCGTTGCGTTCGGCATTGTAAGCCACCAGCCGCTCGAACCCCTCCTTGCGCACCGTGACGCGCGAGATCGCAGACGCCACCACCCGCCCGTCGCGCACCGCAAAAGTCTCTGCCGTGTAAGTCCCGGTCTGCACGCTGGAGGGGAGCGCGATGCGCGCCTGATAGAGCACCTGGCCGCTGATCTTCACCGCGCTCTCGTTCTCCTGATACAGCCCCTGTCGCCGCATCAGATCGACCAGCCCACCAGAAAACCGCTTCTGCTCCATCGGATCGATCACTCCGACCGGCGAGAGTTGCAGCCATTTCAGCCCCATCTCGTAGATAGCGGCGGTCTTGGCATCGACCAGCGCGGCAACCGGGCGCGAGGACGCCATCGCATAGAAGCTGGGCGCCGAACGGAACTCGGTGCTGCTGGCATTGACCCAGATGCCTGCCACCTTGCGCTTTTCGCGCACGACGATCGAACGGGTCGGCCCTTCGAGCAGCACGACGATGTCATAATCGCCCGCCGCGCGCGCGCCCTCGGGCGTCAGGATCGCGCCGAACAGAAGCAGATCGGCCCCTGTAAACCCTTGCCTCACCTGAATCTCGTGCTGCGAGATTTCGGGCACGAGGATCGGATTGCGCGCACCACTGCATAC
>CANGJB010000066.1 GCA_947453945.1 Sphingomonadaceae bacterium | reverse complement strand
GCGTTCAATGTGGACAGCACCGGACTGGTGCAGGCGGGGCTCCCGGTGAGTGTGGTTGGGCGGGGCATGACCCGGCTCGATCCCGGAATTGCCCTGGTGCTCAAGTCCATGAAGCGCAAGCTTGTGCCCGGTGACGAGGCCAATGCCTTTGCCCGGCGGCAGGACAGCTGGGTGCTGATGCAGCACGATGTGCCCTCGGTCATGGTCAGCACCAGCTATTCCGATCCCGCGCGGCTCGAAGCCTTCATGGAAAATGTCTACCACCGCCCGTCCGACGAGGCCTCGCGCGTGGTTTATGGCGGCATGGTCGACGACGTGCTGATCCAGACCGAACTCGTGCGTTTTTTTGCAGACATCAAAGCCTGGCCGGCTGCAGGTGCAAACATGACCCCAAGGCCCTAGCCTAAACCGCCCGGCTTGATTACATGGGCCGCCACGAATCGTCCCCCTCACGCAAGTGGCACACCCCATGGATATCCCTCTCGGCCTCACCTTCGACGATGTTCTTTTGCGCCCCGGCGCATCCGACATGGTGCCGACTCAGGCTGACACCCGCACGCGGCTGACCAGCTCGATCACGCTGAATATCCCCGTGATCTCGGCCGCGATGGATACGGTGACTGAGGCCGACATGGCGATTGTCATGGCGCAGCTTGGCGGCATCGGCGTGCTCCACCGCAACCTGACGGTTGAGCAGCAGGCTGCTGCGGTCCGCGCAGTGAAGCGCTTCGAAAGCGGGATGGTGGTCAATCCGATCACGATCACCCCCGAAGCCACGCTGGGCGATGCACAGGCGATCATGCGCGCCAACAAGATCAGCGGCATTCCGGTGGTCGAGCAGAGCGGCAAGCTCGTCGGCATTCTCACCAACCGCGATGTGCGCTTTGCCGACAATCCCGCGCAGCCCGTGCACGAGTTGATGACCCACGAGAATCTGGCGACGGTGAAGCTCGGCACCTCGGGCGACGAGGCGCGCCGCCTGCTGCACCAGCGCCGGATTGAAAAGCTGCTGGTGGTGGATGATGCGTTCCGCTGCATCGGGCTGATCACCGTCAAGGATATCGAAAAGGCGGTCACTTATCCGAATGCCACCAAGGATGCCGCCGGCCGCCTGCGTGTCGCCGCTGCCTCGACAGTTGGTGACAAGGGCCTTGAGCGCACCCGCGCGCTGGTCGATGCAGAATGCGACGTTATCATCATCGACACAGCCCACGGCCACAACCGCGACGTGGCCCGCGCGGTTGAAGCTGTGAAGGCGCTGTCCAACACCGTGCAGGTCATCGCCGGCAATGTCGCCACGGCCGAGGCGACGCGCGCGCTGATCGACGCGGGGGCGGACGGGATCAAGATTGGCATCGGGCCGGGCTCGATCTGCACCACGCGCATTGTCGCAGGCGTTGGCGTGCCGCAGCTCACAGCTGTTCTGGAATGTGCCGCAGAAGCTGCGAAATCGGGCGTGCCGGTGATCGCCGATGGCGGCTTGCGCACCTCGGGCGATGCCGCAAAGGCGCTGGCGGCGGGTGCGAGCACGATCATGGTCGGCTCGATGCTTGCAGGCACTGAGGAAGCGCCGGGCGAGACGTTTCTCTATCAGGGCCGCGCCTACAAGTCGTATCGCGGCATGGGCTCGGTCGGCGCGATGGCGCGCGGCTCGGCGGACCGGTATTTCCAGCAGGACATCAAGGATTCGATGAAGCTGGTGCCCGAAGGCATTGAAGGCCAGGTGCCCTATAAGGGACCCGCAAAGGATGTCGTCCACCAGCTGGTTGGCGGGATCAAGGCTGCCATGGGCTATACCGGCAGCCGCACGCTCGAGGAGCTGCGGGGCAACGCGAAGTTCGTGCGGATTACCAATGCGGGCCTGAGCGAGAGCCATGTCCACGATGTGGCGATCACGCGTGAGGCACCCAATTATCCCTCGCGCTGAGCCGCTCCAGAAGGCGTTATCATGACCCCCGCTGCGCGGGTGCAATCGGCGATCGAGATGCTTGATGCTGTTATCGCGTCTGTGCGCCGCGAAGGTGCATCGGCTGAACGCATCGCCGCCGATTGGCTGAAGACACGCCGTTTCGTCGGCTCCAAGGACCGCCGCGCGATCCGCGAATTGGCATGGAGCGCGATCCGCCTGTGCGGTGAAGTGCCTGAAACCGGCCGCGCTGCCATGCTCGCGCTTGCCGAGTGCGATCCAGCGCTTGGCCCCTTGTTCGATGGTTCAAACTATGGCCCCTCGCCGATCCGGGAGGGCGAACCTGTGGCCGCCGCCGGTCTAGCCCCGGCCTGGCTTGAACAGCGGCTCGCCGCATCCGGCATCACGCGCGAACAAGGCGCCGCGCTGCTCGGCCGCGCGCCGCTCGATCTGCGTGCCAATCGCTTGAAGACAACGCGTGATGCACTGGCGGCGGCGCTGCCGGTGGCGGCGGAGACTACGCAAGCGCCCGATGCCTTGCGCTTGCCCGGCGGCACTCCGGTGGAAAGTTGGCCGGCCTTCGCCGAAGGGCTGTTCGAGGTGCAGGATACTGGCAGCCAGCTCGCCTGCGCCGCGCTGGGGGTTCGGCCGGGCGAGGCGGTGGTGGACCTTTGCGCGGGCGCTGGCGGCAAGACGCTGGCGCTGGGAGCTGCGATGGCCGGTGAAGGCCGCCTGCTCGCCTGCGATGTTGACCGCGCGCGCCTCTCGCGCCTCGCGCCGCGCGCGGCCCGCGCCGGAGCGCAGGTCGAAACGCTGCTGCTCAATCCGGGCCGTGAGGCGGAGGCGCTGGCCGATTGGCAGGGCAAGGCGGATGCCGTGATGGTCGATGCGCCGTGCTCTGGCACCGGCACATGGCGGCGCGGCCCTGAAGCGCGCTGGCGGCTGACAGCGCCGGCCCTTGCGCGCTATACCCGCCTGCAGGCGGATGTGTTGCGGATCGGCGCTGGGCTGGTGCGGCCCGGCGGAAGGCTGACCTATATTGTTTGCTCGTTGCTGGATGTCGAGGGGGCCGATGTGGTGGCGCAGTTTCTGGCGCACAATCCGGAATGGCATGCGGCTGAGCAGTCCATCGGGGCCGGTACGGCCCGCGGCGCGGGGCTCAGGCTTACCCCTTGGGACGATGCAACCGACGGGTTTTTCTTCGCAACGCTGACAAGGCTGTGATAGGCAAGGCGACTATGGACGCCGGGGGATCGCGTGCGCCGGATAGCCGGCTCTGGGAGTTGTTGATGCGTTACATGCCTTTGGCAGTTGCCTTGTCTCTTCTCGTGGCCGTGACCGGCAGCGCCGGCACAGCCGGTGTCTCACTACCCATCGATCCGCGCGCGAAAGCTCTGGTAGAGACCGGGCGCGATCTTTTGGGCAGCGGCGATCTAAGCGGTGCGACAGACAGTTTCGAAGCGGCACTGGCGGTCGATCCGGGCAATCCGACGACATATCTTGCACTCGGTGATGCGGCGCGTGCAGCCGGCATGCAGGGCAAGGCTATCCACTATTACCGCGAAGCGCTGGAGCGCGATCCCAACAACATTGCTGCGCTTTCGGGCGAAGGCAGGGCGATGGCGGAAAAGGGCGCGCTCGACAAGGCCAAGGGCAACCTTGCGCGTCTTGAGGGCCTGTGCGGGCGCAATTGCCCCGAGGCGCAGAGCCTGGCCGGGATCATCGCAAAAGGTCCGCTCGCGCGCGTTGTTTCAGCCGATGCCGTGAAGCCTGAGCCCGAGGTCGAAACCAACTGAGCGTTCAGATCAGGTTGCGGAATTCCTCGACGACCTGCCGGTAGACCCGCTTCTTGAACGGCACGATCAGCTCGGGCAGCTGCTCGGGCTCAACCCATTGCCAGGCCAGGAACTCGGGGTGCTTGTGCGCATCAAGGCGGATCTGATCGTCAGCGCCGTTGAACCGCATAAGCAGCCAGTATTGCCGCTGCCCCCGATAGCGCCCACCCCACAGCTTGCCGATCAGGTGGTCCGGCAAATCATAGAGGTACTCCTCGCGGCTTTCCGCAAGGATCGTGACCAGATCTGCCGTGACGCCGGTTTCCTCTTCCAGTTCGCGCAATGCGGCAGGATGGAGCTCCTCGCCCTCGTCGATCCCGCCTTGCGGCATCTGCCAGGCATCCCCTTCCTTGCTGTCGATACGCTGGCCCACGAACACGCGTCCGGCGCCGTTGACCAGCATGACCCCCACGCAGGGGCGATAGGGAAGCCCGGCAGGATCGATGCTCATCAGCCGCGGTCCAGCAGCAGACGGACTGCCGCGAAGATCCGCTGCATGTCGCCCTGCGCGCTGGGGTAGGCCTTGCGGAGCTGGGCAAAGGCGTGGGTGGTGCCCTTCATTTCGAGAAACACTACCTCCGCCCCGGCGCGGATCAGCTCTGCGCCATAGACGCGGCCGCTGTCGCGGATCGGATCGAGGCTGGCGGTGACAAGCACGGTCGGCGGGGTATCGGCGTGGTTGCCGTGGATCGGATAGGCGCGGGGGTTGCCCAGCTCTGCCTGATAGGCCTCGGCAAACCACTGCATCGTGTCCGCTGTCAGTACGAAACCGTCGGCAAACTGAAGGAACGAGGCATGATCCGGCTTCTCGTCGCTCAGCGGATAGATCGGCACCTGCAGCACGACCGGCACGGCGGCGGGGGTTTCTGCGAGTGCCTGCGTGACCACGATGGTCAGGTTGCCGCCTGCCGAATCGCCCATCGGAATGAGGCCCGTGATCGTGCGGCCCAGCGCTGCAGGGTTTGAGGCGACCCAGCGCGCCGCGGCTTCGCAATCATCGGGCGCGGCGGGGAAGGGGTGCTCGGGCGCGAGGCGGTAGTGGACGGCGATCACCGGCAGATCGAGTTCGGCCGCGATTTCGGTGCACAGCGCGTGGTGGCTTTCCAGATCGCCGATCACGAAGCCGCCGCCGTGGAAGAACATGACCGCAGGGCCGGCCTCGCGCGTTTCGCGCAGATCATAGAAGCGAACGGGGATCTCGCCTGCCGGGCCGGGGCAGGTGAGATCCTTGATCACCGCCAGCTCGCGCGGCTCGGCTTCTGCGAGCACGCCCATCTGCACATAGCTCACCCGCGCGGCCTCGGGGCCCATCTCCGCCATGGTTGGGCCAGGAACCGAACCCATGAAATCGAGGAAGGCCTTCACATCGGGGCGGACGTAAGGCGTGGTGGCGGTGTCTGACATGATCTTCCTCTTCCTCGTTCGGCTTTGATCTACCGGAGTAGCTGCGCGCGCGCACCGGCAAAACTCATTTTTGCGAGCTTGACGGGCCTGGGCAATCGGAATCAAGAGCAAGCGCATAATTTGCGGTGCATCAGTTTTTCTTCTTTGCGTACCGTTACATGAGGACATAGGCGCCTAGGTGCGCAAGATGACGCGAGGCTGCCGAAGAGGCAAAAGGCTGCGCGGATAGCAGAGGATCATATGGCGACAGTTCTTGAGAGCGGACCCGAAGGCCTTACCGGCGGGAGCGACCCCTCGCCCGTGCCATAAGCAGTCGTGGTGCGGTTCGCGGGCGACTCGGGCGACGGTATGCAGCTCACGGGCGGCCAGTTCACCCTCTCCACCGCGCTGGCGGGTAACGACCTTGCCACATTCCCGGACTTTCCGGCCGAGATCCGCGCGCCACAGGGCACGCTGTTCGGCGTTTCCGCGTTCCAGATCAATTTTGGCTCGACCGAGATCGACACGGCAGGCGATGCGCCCGACGTGCTTGTCGCGATGAACCCGGCGGCGCTCAAAACCAATGTCGGCGCGCTCAAGGCGGGCGGGTTGATCATTGCCGACACCGGCGAGTTCAACAAGCGCAACCTCGAGAAGGCGAAGTACGACGTCAGCCCGCTTGAGGACGGCAGCCTCGAGAAGTGGCAGGTGCTTGCGTTCGATATCTCGGCGCTCACGCTGGAGGCGGTGAAGCCCTTTGGCCTTGGCAACAAGGAGGCGCTGCGCTGCAAGAACATGTGGACGCTGGGCCTTGCGCTTTGGATGTTCGACCGTGACCGGCAGCCGCTGATCCACTGGCTCAAGGGCAAGTTCGCCAAGGCCCCGGTGCTGGCCGACGCCAATATCGCCGCGCTCAATGCGGGCCACGCCTATGGCGAGACGGCGGAGCTTTCCGGGCCGCTGAAGCAGTATCACCTTGCGCCCGCCGCCAGCGAGCCGGGCCTGTACCGCACTGTGACGGGTGCCGAGGCGATCAGCTACGGCCTTGTTGCGGGTGCGCAGTTGGCGGGGCTCGACTTGTTCTTCGGCGGCTATCCGATCACGCCTGCTTCTGCGATCCTCCACAATCTTGCGCGGCTCAAGGAATTCGGTGTCACCACCTTCCAGGCCGAAGACGAAATCGCGGCCATCGCTGCCGCGATCGGCGCGTCTTATGGCGGGCACCTTGGCGTGACGTCATCCTCGGGCCCGGGCATCGCGCTCAAGGGTGAGGCGATGGGTCTTGCGATCATGACCGAGCTGCCGCTTGTCATCGTCAATTCGCAGCGCGGCGGGCCTTCGACCGGTCTTCCCACCAAGACCGAGCAGTCGGACCTCTATCAGGCAGTCTATGGCCGCAACGGCGATGCGCCGATGCCGGTGATTGCGGCGCGCAGCCCTTCAGACGCGTTCGAATGCGCGATCGAGGCCTGCCGCCTCGCGGTACAGTACATGACCCCGGTCATGCTGCTAACCGATGGCTACATCGCCAATGCTGCGGAGCCGTGGAAGGTGCCCGATCCCGCCGGGTTTGAGCCGTTCCCGGTCACGTTCCTCGAAGAGCCCAACGGCCCCGATGGCGCCGTCCTGCCCTATGCGCGCGATGCCAAGGGCGCGCGGCCCTGGATCAAGCCCGGCACGCCCGGCTTGATGCACCGCATCGGCGGGATCGAGAAGAACCCCGGTACCGGCAATATCGACTATTCACCCGCCAGCCACCAGACCATGACCAATGCGCGCAAGGACAAGATCGACGGCATTGCCGCCAGCATCCCCGCGCAGGAAGTCACCCTTGGTGAAGCGGGCGGCAAGCTTGCGCTGGTAGGCTGGGGCTCGACTTATGGCCCGATCCACCAGGCCGTGCGCCGCGCCCGCCGCAAGGGCCTCGATGTCAGCCAGATCCACGTGCGCCATGTCTGGCCGCTGCCGGAAAACCTGGGCGAGCTGCTGAAGAGCTACGAGATGGTGCTGGTTCCCGAAATGAACACCGGCCAGTTCAAGACCGTGCTGCGCGATCAGTATCTGGTCGATGCCAAGCCGCTCAACAAGACGAGCGGACAGCCGTTCACCATTGCCGAAATCGAAGCGGCGATTGCCGCAGCGCTGGCCTGAGGGAAGCGAAACCATGAACGACACGACCCCCATCAAGACCACGCTCAAGGATTGGGAAACCGATCAGGAAGTGCGCTGGTGCCCAGGCTGCGGCGATTACGCGATCCTGAAGGCGGTGCAGCGCACGCTGCCGGAAATCGGCGCTGATCCGGCCAAGACCGTGTTCGTATCAGGGATCGGCTGCTCAAGCCGCTTCCCTTACTACGTCGAAAGCTACGGCTTCCACACGATCCACGGCCGCGCCCCGGCCTTCGCGACCGGTCTCAAGCTCGCCAATCCCGAGCTCGACGTTTGGCTGGTGACGGGTGACGGCGATGGCATGTCGATCGGCGGCAACCACACGATGCACGTGCTGCGCCGCAATCTGAACACGCAGATCCTGCTGTTCAACAACGAGATCTATGGCCTGACCAAGGGCCAGTATTCGCCCACCAGCCGCATGGGCACTGTCTCGCCCACCACGCCGCTGGGCTCGGTGGACCGTCCGGCGAGCCCTTGCGCCTTTGCGCTGGGTGCAGGCGGGCGCTTCATCGCGCGCGCTTACGACGTAAGCAAGGAACTGACCTCGGTGCTCAAGGCCGCGCATGCCCACCAGGGCGCGGCGTTTGTCGAGATCTTCCAGAACTGCATCGTCTACAACAAGGACGTGTTTGCCGATTTCACCGAGAAAGCCGGTGCTGCCACGGGCCAGCTCTGGCTGGCGGACGGCGAACCCATGCTGTTCAACAAGGGCGCTCAGGGCATCGCGCTCGACACCGAGACGCTGTCGCTCAAGGTCGTCGATTTGGTGGATGGCGATTGGCAGGCCGCTGGCGTGCGTGTCCATGACGTGAAGAACCGCGCGATGGCGCACCTTCTGGTCGAGATGCCGTTCGGCCCGTTCCCGATGGCACTCGGCGTTATCTACGATGATCCGCGTCCGACCTTCGAGTCCGCCGTGGTCGAGGAGCGCGCCCGCGCCTCTGCCGGCAAGACCGCGAACCTCGCCAAGCTGCTGAGCAAGGGTCAGACCTGGACTGTGGAGTAACCCTGTCCTTCGGGGGTAGTGGGCGGGCGCGCAGGCCTGTGCGATAGGCCCATGTCATGACCGAACCCTTCATCGTCTGGCTGCGCCGCGATCTTCGCCTTGCCGATCAGGCCGCCTTCGCGGCTGCGGCTGCTGCCGGGCCTGTTATCCCGGTCTATGTGCTGGATGACGAGACCCCGCGGCACCGCCGCATGGGTGCGGCTTCGCGCTGGTGGTTGCATCACAGCCTTGCCAGCCTCGATGCGGATCTGCGCAAGCTGGGTTCCCGGCTGATCCTGCGGCGCGGGCGGTGCGAAGTGGTGCTGGCCGATCTCGCGCGCGAGACGGGGGCGAGGGCGGTCCATTGCTTGCGCCATTACGAACCATGGTGGCGCAATGCCGAGCGCGCGGTTGGCGAGGCTCTCGATCTGCACCGCCATGACGGCAACTACCTCGCCCCGGCGGGATCGGTGACCTCGGGCAGCGGCCAGCCCTACAAGATCTACACGCCCTTCTGGCGGGCGCTCGAAGCCCGGATGCCGCCCGCATCGCCGAGCCCCGGTCCGCAGAGCTTGCCAGCGCCTTCTGCATGGCCTGCGTCCGACACGCTCGAAGACTGGCACCTGCTGCCCACCGCGCCAGACTGGGCTGGCGGGATGCGCGATGAATGGACGCCGGGCGAGGCGGGTGCTGCCGCGCGGCTCGATGCCTTCCAGCCGCGGGCCAAGGCTTATGCGGATCGCCGCAACCTGCCGAGCGTGCCCGGAACCTCCCGTCTTTCGCCGCACCTGCATTTCGGCGAGATCTCACCAGGGACGATCTGGCAGGCGACAGCAGAGCGCGGCGGCTCGGTCGGCACGTTCCTCGGCGAACTGGGCTGGCGGGACTATGCGCAGAACGTGATCCTCCAGCTGCCCGACTATGCCGGAAACCCTGCGCGTGAGGCCTTTGCCAATTTCCCGTGGCGTGATGACGCCGAGGGCCTCAAAGCATGGCAGCAGGGCCGGACCGGCTATCCCATCGTCGATGCCGGGATGCGCGAGCTTTGGGCGACGGGGTGGATGCACAACCGCGTGCGGATGATCGCGGCCAGCTTCCTCATCAAGCACCTGCTGATCGACTGGCGCGAGGGCGAGCGCTGGTTCTGGGATACGCTGGTCGATGCGGACTATGGCTCGAACGCGGTCAACTGGCAGTGGAGCGCGGGCACGGGCGTCGATTCCAACATGTTCGTGCGGATCATGGCTCCGCTCACCCAGTCACCCAAGTTCGATGCCGCCGCCTATATCCGCCAATGGGTGCCCGAACTTGCGCATCTCGGCGATACGGCGATCCATGATCCTGAAGTGCGGCCGCGTGCTTATCCGCCAAGGATAGTCGGCCATGCCGAGGCCCGAGCCCGCGCATTGGCAGCTTATGCGCAGTGGAACGAGCGCGGCTGAGCTTGGGACAACTGCCGTCAACCGGTTGCCCTTGGCTCCGGAAGGCTCCATAAATATACCTATGAACGCGCAAATGCCCGGTCGGGGCGGGCATCTCATCGCCGGCGGCAAGGCCCTCGGCCGCACGGGCAGCAGGCTTACGCGCCTGTTCGCCGGGCCGATTGAACGCATCCTTGCGCGCATTGATTCCGGTCTGGAGAAGGGATCGCTGCTGGCGCACTTTCCGGGCGGTATGACACGCGTGCTTGGCGGGCGGGGTGAGGGGCCTGCCGCCGAAGTCATCGTACACGATTGGCGCGCCGTGCTGCGGTTGGTGACCAGCGGTTCGGTCGGCTGCTATCAGGGCTATGAAGCGCTGGAGTGGGATAGCCCCGATCCGGTGCAGTTGTTCACGCTGTTCGTGCGCAATGCCGCCTCGCTCGGTGATACTGCGCGCGCCAAGGGCTTGTGGCGGGCGGGGGCGCGGCTGCTCCATGCCCTGCGCCGCAACAGTCGTAGCCGCGCTGCACGCAACATTGCGGCGCACTATGATCTCGGCAACGATTTCTACGCGCTCTGGCTTGATCCCACGATGAGCTATTCGGCCGCTTGCTGGGCCGGGTTGCCAGTGGGCGCTGCGCTGGAAGAGGCACAGCGCCGCAAGATCGACCTCATGGCGGATCGCCTCACGCTGCGGGCAGGCGATCACGTGCTCGAAATCGGCTGCGGCTGGGGCTTCACCGCGCGCCGCATTGCCGAGCAGCATGGGGTCAGCGTGACCGCGATCAGCCTTTCCGAGCCGCAACTTGCCTGGGCGCGCGAGCAGCACGGCGCTGATGCGGTGTCGGGTCTAGAGTACCGCCGGCAAGACTACCGCGACGTTACGGGCGCGTTCGACGCGGTCATCAGCACCGAAATGGTCGAGGCCGTCGGCCGCGCGTGGTGGCCGGCATACCTTGATCGTATCGCCCATGTTCTTAAGCCCGGCGGCCGCGCGGCGCTGCAATACATCGCGATCCGCGACGATCTGTTCGAGGCCTATGCCGGCAGTGCGGACTTCATCCAGACCTACATCTTCCCGGGCGGAATGCTGCTGAGCGTCAGCGAGTTCCGCCGTCTTGCCGAGGAGCGGGGCCTTGAATGGCAGGATCAGGTGGACTTTGCGGAGGACTACAGCCGCACGCTCCGGCTCTGGCGCGAAGCTTTCGACCGTGCTGTCGAAAGCGGGCGGCTGCCCTCAGGCTTCGATGCGCGTTTCGTGCGGCTCTGGCGCTTCTATCTGATGTATTGCGAAGCCGGCTTTTCCGGCGGCGGGATCACAGTCAGTCAGGTCACACTGCTCAAGCCAACTTGAGGTTTGTTGAGGTGTCATAAGAGATTTTTACCATCTGGCATCAAACCACCGGGCGGTAGACGCCGTCTCCGCGATAGCGCTGGAGAATGTTGTCGTGAATGATCGGGCTCAGCAGACTGGCAAACGCGCAGCCGACCTGGCCACGCTGCCACCACACGACCTCGCTCTGCAATGATTCCAGCCCCGGCAGTGTGAGCCAGCAGATCGTACCGACATGCATGCGGTTGAGCGCGGTAGCCGAGTAGCCGCCCAGCGAGAGATCGTGCACCACGGTGTGGAAGCTTTTGGCGCCTGAAGGCCTGAGGCTGGCCGGTATGTTGACCCGGCTGCGCGGCGCGCAGCGGTCTTCCTGCGTTGCCAAATAGTAGGCGTCGTTTGCGTAGGGATCCCAGTCCGTGTTCATGGCGCTTGTCCTGAGCCGAGTCGGACCATCCCCGCGGGAAGGTCTGAGCAGACTATCGTCAGACGCCTTTAATCCGATGTTAGGACTTGTGGTTCGCGGGGCTGGTTAACCGAAACCCGGGCTGGGCTGGCAAACTGTTCACCAAGCAGCGCGATCAGAAAATCGGCCACCGCTTCGGGCGGCTTCACGCTGGCGGGGTCTTCGCCCGGATAGGCCTTGGCGCGCATCGCGGTGCGTGTTGCACCCGGATCGAGGATCGCCACGCGGATAGCCGAGAGGCTGCGCACTTCCTGCGCATAAGCATCGAGCAGGTTCTCGAAGGCGGCTTTGGTGGCGCCATAGGCACCCCAATAGGCACGCGGAGCAGAGCCTACGCTTGAGGTAACGCCTATCACGCGCGCGTCGAGGCTCTTCTTGAGCATGGGATCGAAGCCGGCGATCAGCGACTGCGTTGCCAGCACGTTGAGCGTCATCGCCCGCGTGAGGTCTTTCTGCTCGATCTGCCACACCGGGGTCAGCGTCGGCAGCACAGCCGCGTTGATGACCAGAATGTCGAGCGCTTCCCAGCGCCTGCCGATTGCGGCTGCGAGCCGCGCGATGCCGTCGGGCTCGGCCAGATCGACAGGGGCGATGGTCGCGCTGCCGCCGGTCTCGTAGATCGCCTGCTCCACGCCCTCGAGGTCCTTGCCCGCGCGTGCGGTGAGGATCACATGCGCGCCTGCCGCCGCCAGCGCCTTGGCAGTTGCCGCGCCGATGCCGCGGCTTGCGCCGGTTACCAGCGCCAGCTGGCCGGAAAGAGGGCCCTGCACCGGGTTTTGCACTGGGCTGCTCATGCGACCTTGCCTACCGGAAGCGGCAGTTGGTCCGCGCCTTCGCGCCCCATCAGATCGGTCAGGCGAGTGGGGTATTCGCCGCTGAAGCAAGCGTCGCAGTATTGCGGGCAGGCCTTGTTGCGGCCGGTCTCACCCACCGCGCGGTAGAGCCCGTCGATCGAGATGAACGCAAGGCTGTCGGCGTGGATGAACTTGGCCATGGCCTCCACGTCCATCCGCGCGGCGAGCAGCTTGGAGCGTTCGGGCGTATCGACGCCGTAGAAGCAGGAATGCTCGGTCGGCGGGCTGGCGACGCGGAAGTGCACTTCGCTCGCGCCTGCATCGCGCATCATCTGCACGATCTTCATCGAAGTGGTGCCGCGCACGATCGAATCGTCGATCAGCACGATGCGCTTGCCCGCAACCAGTGCGCGATTGGCGTTGTGCTTGCGCTTGACGTCGGCATGGCGCGCGCCGTCCGAAGGCTGGATAAACGTGCGGCCAACATAGTGTGACCGGATGATGCCAAACTCGAACGGAATGCCCGAGACTTGCGCGTAGCCGAGCGCAGCCGGCACGCCGCTGTCTGGCACCGGGATCACGATGTCCGCATCGACTTGCGATTCGCGGGCCAGTTCAGCGCCGATGGCCTTGCGCACTTCATAGACCGAGCGGCCGCCCATGATCGAATCGGGCCGGCTGAAATAGACATGCTCGAAAATGCAGGGGCGCGGGCTGGGATGGCCGAACGGGCGGTGGCAGCGAATTTCGCCGTCATGCGAAACCTGGATCAGTTCGCCCGGTTCGACTTCGCGCACGAAGTCTGCGCCGATTACATCAAGCGCCACGGTCTCGCTGGCGAAGACCACCGCATCGCCCAGCTTGCCCATGACGAGCGGACGGATGCCAAGCGGATCGCGGCAGGCGATCATGCCTTCGTTGGTGAGGCAGATCAGCGAATAGGCGCCTTCCACCAGCCGCAGCGCATCGATGAACCGGTCGAGCAGCGTGGGATAGCGGCTCGTCGCAACGAGGTGGATGATCACCTCGGTATCGGACGTCGATTGGAAGATCGCGCCCTTGACGACGAGTTCGCGCTTCAGCGTCGAAGCGTTGGAGATGTTGCCGTTGTGCGCAATGGCAAAGCCGCCGGTGGCAAGATCTGCGAACAGTGGCTGGACGTTGCGCAGGCCCGAACCGCCAGTGGTCGAATAGCGCACATGGCCCGCGGCCATCATGCCGGGCAGTTCGGCAATCGCCTCGCTGCTGGAAAAAATGCTGGCGACATGGCCGATCCCGCGCCGCGAATAAAATTCCTGCCCATCGAAGCTGGTGATGCCGACTGCTTCCTGCCCGCGGTGCTGCAGCGCGTGCAGCCCCAGCGCAGCGATGGCGGCAGCATCGCGCGCGCCGAGCACGCCAAAAATGCCGCATTCCTCGCGCAGCTTGTCCCCGTTCTCGTCGAAAAAGGGGTGAGCCGCGCCGCAAAGGGGATCAGGGATGTTCATGGGCGTTCCGGAACTTGCGCTGTGACGCCTGTACCAGCGCCTTGTTGGGCCATGTGGCGAGCTTTGGGCCTTAACGCAAGTGCCTGCCAACCGCAGCCTAGTGCATTGCAAATGCTGGCGCACATGGTTGCCACCCGCGCTGCATACGCCTAGATGGCCGCTCTCATCCTGAAGCGAGGCTACACTTGATCCTCTCGCCCTTCGAATGGACCATCGCCAAGCGTTACATGCTGCCAGGCCGGGGCGAGGCATTCATTGCCATGGTCGCTGGCATCAGCCTTGTCGCGGTCATGCTCGGCGTCGCCGCGCTGGTTATCGTGATGAGCGTGATGAACGGCTTTCGCGCTGAATTGCTCGACAAGATCGTGGGGCTTAATGGCCATGCGATCATTCAGGCCTATGGCGGCCGGCTCGATGATTGGCAGGATATCCTGAAGCGCGTGGAGCAGACTCCTGGCGTCACCCGCGCTAGCCCGCTGATCGAACAGCCTCTGCTGGCCACCTTCAACGGCCGGGTTGAGGCGATCCTCGTGCGCGGCAACACGGCGGCTGATCTCAAGCGGCTTGAAGCAAAGCGCGTGGCCGGAAGCTTTGCCCAGCTGGGTGCCGGCTCGACCAATGTTGCAATCGGCTCGCGCCTTGCCGAAAACCTTGGCGCGCAAGTGGGCGACACGATCACCATCATTAACCCGCAAGGCCGCGCCACCCCGTTTGGCACCGTGCCGCGCCAGATCGGCTACCGTGTCGCCGCGATCTTCGAGATCGGCGTCTACGATTACGATCAGGCCTATGTGGTGATGCCGATTGCGGACGCGCAGACCTTGCTGCTGACGGGTGACACCATCGGCATGATCGAGGTGACCACCACCAACGCCGATACCGCCGCGCAGACCCTCACGCCGATCAAGCAGGCGCTGGCGGGCCGCGCACAGGTGACCGACTGGAAGACGATCAACGCCAGCCTGTTCGAAGCGCTGGCGGTGGAACGCGTGGCGATGTTCGTTGTGCTTTCGATCATTGTGCTGGTGGCGGTGTTCAACATCCTGTCTTCGCTGATTATGCTGGTGCGCGCCAAGACGCGCGACATCGCGATCCTGCGCACGATGGGGGCGACACGCACCAGCCTGCTCAAGATTTTCGTGACCATCGGCTCGATTATCGGCGCGCTGGGAACGGCGGTCGGCCTCGGGCTCGGCCTCGTGTTCCTTTATTTCCGCCAGCAGGTGATAAATGGGTTCGAGTATCTCACCGGCCAGCCGCTGTGGGACCCCTCGATCCGCTTCCTCACCGAACTGCCCAGCCGCAGCGATCCGGTGGAGATCACGGTGATCTGCCTGATGGCGCTCGTCTTCAGTTTCCTGGCAACGCTCTACCCCGCGCTCGCGGCTGCGAGCACCGATCCCGTGCAGGTGCTGCGCTATGAATGATCCCTTCGTGCGGCTCGTCAATCTGAAGCGCAGCTTCAGCCAGGGCGGAGAAACCATCGAAGTGCTGCGCGGTATCGATCTCGATATCCGCCCCGGTGAGATCGTCGCGCTGCTCGGCCCCTCAGGCTCGGGCAAATCTACCATGCTGCAGGCTGTGGGTTTGCTCGAAGGCGGCTTTACCGGCGGGATCGCCATCGCGGGCGTGGAAGCCAGCACGCTTTCGGCTGACGCGCGCACCGCGCTGCGCCGCGATCATCTGGGCTTCGTCTACCAGTTTCACCACTTGCTGCCCGATTTCAGCGCGACGGAGAACGTTGTTCTGCCGCAGCTGATCGCCGGCAAGAGCGCTGGTGAAGCGCGAGCGCGCGCAGAAGAGTTGCTTACCGCGCTCGGCCTTGGCCACCGCCTCACGCACCGGCCCAGCCAGCTTTCGGGCGGGGAGCAGCAGCGCGTTGCCGTCGCCCGCGCGCTCGCAAACCGGCCGGGCCTGGTGCTGGCGGACGAGCCTACCGGCAATCTGGACGAAGCGACCGCCGACAAGGTGCTCGATCAGTTCCTCAAGCTGGTGCGCGGGGAGGGTAGCTCCGCGCTCGTTGCCACGCACAACGAACGGCTGGCGCTGCGCATGGACCGCGTGGTGCGGCTGCATGAGGGGCTGCTCGCCTGATCCTCTCCGCTTGATCCTGCGGCGGCGTCATGCCAGCGTGCCGCCAAAGCAGACTATTGGAGAGCCGCAGCATGACCAGCCCGCAGACCATTGCCGATTTCACCGTCAAAGCGCCCGGCGGCAAGGACCTCAGCCTCATTGACAAAGCCGGCAAGGTCCTGCTCGTGGTCAACACCGCATCCAAATGTGGCTTCACCCCGCAGTACGATGGGCTGGAAGCGCTCTGGCGCAAGTACGGGGAGCGCGGCTTTGAGGTGCTGGCCTTCCCCTGCAACCAGTTCGGCGGGCAGGAGCCAGGCACGGCGGACGAGATCGAAAGCTTCTGCAAGGTCAACTTCGGCGTGAGCTTCCCGCTCATGGCCAAGATCGAAGTCAACGGCGACGGCGCCGATCCGCTCTACCAGTGGCTCAAGGCTGAGGCGCCCGGCGTGCTCGGCACCAAGGCCGTCAAGTGGAACTTCACCAAGTTCCTGATCGGCCGCGATGGCAAGGTCGTGCGCCGCTATGCGCCGACCGACAAGCCGGAGAAGCTGGCAGCAGATATCGAGGCGCTGCTTTAATCAACCGCTATTGATTAGGCATTCCGCACTGAATAAATAGTATCTAGTGAAGCCACCAAACCCTCCATCTAGACACCATTATATTCCCGAGTTTCTCATTCGCGAATGGGCTGGATCGGATGGCGAAGTTGAGCGTTTTGTGCGGCTAACAAGCGGTGATATCAACGTCCGACGAGTTCCTCCGAAGGCAATTGGTTTTCAAGAGGATCTGTATCGCGACAACTTTGCCAGCGATCCATGGCGAGCCCAAGCTCTAGAGACTGATTTTTTCAGCCCACTCGACAATCTAGCCGCTAAGGCGATGCAGGCTTTGGTCCAAGGTGAGCAAATCTCGGATTCCGACGTGCGTTCCGCGTGGGCCACGTTTTTGATTTCCCTTTTTCATCGATCACCTAAAGACCTTCATGCTACAAAACTTGCTGTCGCTGAGAGCCTCGCATTAGAAGATCCCGAAATTGAAGCGCGTTATCGCGAAATTCGAAACAGTGAAAATCCAGAAACCTTTGTGGAATATATTAATAAATTTGACAAAAAATTATGGGAAAGAATCTCTCTTAGCGTTGTTTCCGGCCTTATATTGAATGAAGATCTCGGAACATTCCTCATTAACTGCCATTGGCAAGTTTTCAATTTGAATTTTTCGAGATTTTAACTGATTTTATCGGATTCACCGGTATTTTTTTCGCCGCTCAAATTGCCCAATGGACATTTGGGTGTTGCGATATCGCCGAGCAAGATTTTTGTCGCCTCGGCCTTCCCTGATTTCCTTGGAGCGCTTGCGAAGACGCCGCACACCCTCATTGCTAGACAGGCCAACGGCTATTCGGTTCGACGTGCTAGGCACTTTGCGATTGCCAGCAATCGGAACCAGAGAGGCTTCGTTGAGAAGCATTTAGAGCGGGATGACATTTGGCTGATTCAAAGGGGATTCCCTTTGGCGCGATTTTCTGATTCAAGCTTTGTGCTGGGATTGGAGGCCAGCGCAGTATGTCCAGACCCATATCGACGGATTTGCGCGAGCGGCTGGTTTTGGCGGTTTC
>CANGJB010000065.1 GCA_947453945.1 Sphingomonadaceae bacterium | reverse complement strand
GTGTTCGACGTGGATGTCCAAATCGGCATTTTCTTTGGCATTGGCATCATCGTCAAAGTATATAATGCCTTTTGCTTCGACTTTTACATTTGCACCAATGGTGCTGCCCTTTTTGCGCAATGACGAGGAGGAAGAGAAATTGATTTGCAATCGCACTTGCGCGTCAGAACATTTGTCGAATGAAACGATGGTCGATATCTTACCTGACAGGTCACCAAAATCACCTTCGCGGTTGACCGTGGACGAAACGTTGCTGTCGCTAACGGTGTTTTCGATAGTAACGGTCACGCCGTCGTTCGTGCCCGTTCTTTTTCCGGATGTCGCCGCCTCACCTTCAACAGCAATAGCATAGGCATCACTGTACGATGCAGCGATGCCGATCACTCCGTAGCTACTTGCCTCGGCCGGACCGCCAATTTTCAGTAGTTTCGGGATGTCATCCCGAAACCCTATGGCACTTTGCCTGAATTTACCCATTAGGCCTTGCAACGCCGCTTCGGCCCTTTCAGGCCCGCCGAGTGCTTCTGTAAGACCCGACTTGTTCATCAACGAGAGAAAGACCGGATATTGGGTTTCGGTCATTTGCTTGATGGAGCGTTCGACATCGGCGGGCGTCACGCCGCGTGCCTCGGCCATTATCGCGGCCGCTTCCTTGTCGGATTTGTCGTTTGCGTTGTTGTTCACCGAACAGCCCGCTACGATAAAGGCCGCCGCGACCGCCAGAAAATCAATCGATACAAGCCTCTCTCTGCCAACCATACATTGTCCCCACAATCTCAGGTATTCAACACGAAAAGCTGCAGCATTGAAAGGTCGTTTACGAGTTCATTCGAGCGACTACGGTGATACTTTACAATGGCGCCCGGTTTCGCCCTAAAAGGGTTTGGGGACGCAAGGGCTTTTGCCATTGCCCGTCCTTCGACGTGCAAGCACACTAAGGATTGATAAAGCGCACCGTGTCGCTCGTCGCGGCACAAGCCAGCTTGCCCGAAGGCCTGTAGCTCGGATCATAGCGTACCCCGCGTGCAACGTCCTTGGCCGCTTCCACGAACACGAACGGCGGATAGGCGATCAGCGCGCGCTGGTTCGCAGTGTGCCCGGCTGCGTCGATGTCGTACTCCACCTTGACCCAGCCTTCGAACCCCATCAGCTGGGCTTCCATCGGATAGTCATTGCTGGTCGCGTTGTTGGCCTTCATCCGGGGAATATCGCCGATCAGCGCGCATTGCTGCTCGGTCAGCCCGGTCCGCGTGAACAGCGCCTGCGCCACGTCAAACCGCTTGCCCTGCGCTGCCGCATTGGCCAGCCGAAGCAGCGCCATCTGGCGCAGCGGGTGGCCGTCTTCCAACCGCGTATCATCGGCAACTGCCTGCAGCAGCGCGGTCTGCTCCGCGCCCATCACGTCGGCCCGGACCGCTGTCGCTATGCCCACCTTGAGCGCGTCTTGCGCCAGCGCATCCGCCTTGATCAACGGATCATCAAGCCCCCGCCGCAGTCCGGCCTCAAGGGCCTTCGCCCAGCTTTCGCGAGAGCGGCTCTGTCTTGATCCGGCACTCCCGCCCGCTTCGTCCCCAACCTGATAGAGCCGCAGCGCCGCCAGCGCGGCCACCGCATCGGGATCACGGTGTTGCGGATCGGCGGCGGAAATCATCGTGATCGCGTGCGTCCGGTCCGCCGCGGCATTTCTGTCTCCCACCGAAGCATTGATGCTGGCCTGCGCGAATGCGGCTCCCGCCGCCAGCGTCCGGCCCGCCGCAAAGTGCTGGTCGCCCGCCGCGCGCAGCTTTTCCACCGCTTGCCGGCGCGTAACGCTCCCGGGCGCCGCGCCGCCATTCTCCGCATCATCCCTGCCCGCGTGGCCCGGCAGGATCGGAGGCGGGCCAAGGCCGGTCGTGTCCTTCCACGCGATGGTACCGGCCCAGCTGTTCAGCCGCTCGTAAATCGGGGCCATCAAGCCGCGCACCTCGCCGCTTGCGGTCGTGCAATGCAGCTCCGCCCGGATCAGGCTGCGGTAGAAAACCGGCATCTTCGCGATGGCCTCGGGCTTCCAGGTCCAGTCACGCACGCTCTGCGCAAAGGTCGCGGCGGCGGCATACGAGCCCCGGCTATAGACCGTCTGCGCTGCCCCCACTTGCCCGTCTGTGCCGATCGAGAATTCCACCACCGCCGAATCTTCGGGCCGCAGCCCCGGCTCGCCGGTGCAAGTGGGCACTTCCATGCTGGTCGCGATGGTGAACGGGGAATCCTCGATCCGCCCGGCTCCTGTATAGGCAAGATACTTGCGCGCCTCGGACCGCTGGCCCAGCAGCAGCATGGCCTGCGCCAGATCCCCGCGCACCGCCACGTCGCTCAGCGAAACGCGCAGCGTCAGCCCGCCGGCCAGCGCCAGCGCGCGCTTGAGATCCTCCGCCGCTTCCTTGTCCCGGCCCAGGTTCATCAGCACCCGCCCGCGCACGGAGAGGAAGCTGGCCTTGCTATCGCGCTCCTGCGCGGTCTTGCCGGTCAGTTCGGCCATGGCCTTGTCGATGGTCTGCAGCGCGGCCCCATCGCCGTCGAACTGGGTCGTCTGCGCCAGCCGGATCATCGCCCCCAGCCGCGTGATCTGGTCACTGGCGGAAGCCGCGCGGGTGAACCACTTCACCGCGCCGTCATGGTCAAACCGCTGCAACGCAGCCGACCCCAGCAGCGAACCGGTCACGGCGACTTCGTTGGCAAAGCCTTCGCCCGCCGCCTCCAGCGTGGGCAGGCCGGAAAGCACAAACGCCGTGCCTTGCTCCTCCTTGCCGGTCTTGATCAGGCAGCGCCCGCGCCGCACGGCAATGGCAGCGGCAGGCAGCGATCCGGGCTTCACCCGGGGATCGACCGCCAGCTTCTCGAACATCGCCAAGGCCTGGTCGCAATGCCCGGCCTCGGCTGCATCGCTTGCTGCGGTGAAGGTTTCCTGCAGCGTAGGCACTGGTGCGGGTGCGGGTGCGGTGGCAACTTCGGCTGCAGCTCCATGGGCAGGCCCCGCCAGCAACGCCATCATCACGCCAAGCGCCGCTCCGTGCCGCAAACCGATCATGCCTGTCCCCCGGGGCCGACGCTTGCCTGCGCCCTGCCCTTGTGCGTAGTCTAACAGGCATGATGAAGCCCCGCACCCTCATTTTGGTGGCATTTACTGCCATTCTTGCGGTTTCGGCGGTGCGCGCTGAGCCGGCGGGACAACCGCCCATATCCCGCGTCGTGCTCATCGGCGCGCATTGGTGCGCACCCTGCCGGGCAGAGCTGCCCGAACTGGGCGCCCTTGCCGCCGCCGCCGGCCCCGCCCGCGTGATGCTCGGCTGGATCGACCGCAAGCCGGTCCTCCCGCCCGCCTCATCCGCAGTGATCGAAGTCCTTCCCGTCGCCGCCGCGCGGAATCTCGTCAGCCGCCACGGCATCGCCGCGCGCGGCGTACCCTTCGCCGTTGCTTATGCCGCGGATGGCAAGCCCTGCACCGTCTGGCGCGGCCCGCTCACCCCCGCCGATTGGCCCACCCTCACCCGCCAGTGCGCGGGGGAGTAAGCCGCGGGCGGCTACTCCACCACCGGCAGCGCAATATAGCTGCCGTCTGCCCCGCCCACGCTCACCTTCTGCGTCGCCTTCACGTAATCGCCGGGCTTCGCATCCAAAATCGAAGGCACAAAGGTCTGCGGGTTGCGGTCGTAGAGCGGGAACCAGCTCGATTGCACCTGCACCATGATCCGGTGCCCCGGCAGGAACACGTGGTTCGCCTGCGGCAGTTCAAACACGTATTCGAGCGGCGTGTTCGCCTTGATCGGCCGCGCCTCAGCCAAGGTTTCGCGGAAACGGCCGCGGAACACGTCCATGCCCACGGCCAGCTCATATCCGCCCATCGCCCGGTCGCCCGGCACGGCATCGGGATAGACGTCGATCAGCTTCACCACCCAGTCGCTGTCGGTCCCGCTGGTCGATGCGGTCAGATGCACCACCGGCGCCCCCGCAATCGTCACCGCCTGCGTCAGCACCGGCCCGGTAAAGCTGAGCACATCGGGCCGGCCTGAAACCGGGCGCTGATCGCCCACCAGCCAGCTCGGCCAGGGGTTGCCGTCATAGCCTTCGGGCTGGTTGGGGCGGGGATAGAACATGACCGGCTTGGCCGGATCGGAAACGTAGTCTGCCGTTTCCGCCGTGGCCGCAGGCGCAAACCCCAGCCCCTCGCCCGGCAGCAGATAGAGCTTCTTCGCCGCAGGGGCTGCGGGCCAGCCTGCCAGCCGCTGCCACTGGTTCGTGCCGCTCTGGAAAGCGGTCACCACGCCCACATCCATCGGCTTGTCATAGAGATAGTGCGCAAGGAACGGCGCGAGCACGTTCATCCGCCACCACTTGCCGGTATCCGCATCCCACTTCAGCGCTCCCAGCGTGTCCGCCCGCTCGATCGCCTGCCCGTGATACCACGGCCCGATGGAGAGGTGCAGCAAGCCGTCCTTGTCCGCCCCCTTCAGCGCTTTCCACACCGCCGGCGCGCCATAGATATCTTCCTGATCCCACAGCGAATGGACCAGCATCGTCGGCACTTTCAGCGGCGCCTTGGCCAGCACCTTGTCCATCGCCTGTTCCTGCCAGAACCCGTCCCAGGCCTGATGCTGCTTGATCTTCTGCCAGAAGCCGATCTGGTCCAGCCCCTGCGCGGTCGCCAGCGCGCCGGCCGAGCCATACTTCAGGAAGTGGCTATAGGCGTCCGCCTCGTCGATCTCGTACTTGCTGGAATTGTCGCGCGTGCCGACCTGCTCCCACATATAGCTCAGGCCATATTGGCGAAACGCGCCGTTGTGGAACCAGTCATCACCGCGCCAGCCATCGACCATCGGGTTCATCGGCACCGCCACTTTCAGCGCCGGATGCGGGTTCACCAGCGCGGCGAGCGCGGTGAAACCATCATAGCTGATCCCGATAATCCCCACGCGCCCGTTGCTTTCGGACACGTTCTTCACCAGCCAGTCGATGGTGTCATAGGTGTCGGTCGCGTGGTCGGTCTTCGTCGGGTTGAGGGACCTGCCCACGAAGGGCCGGTTCATCACGTAAGTGCCTTCGGAGCCATACTTGCCGCGCACATCCTGCACCACGCGGATATAGCCGCCGGCCAGCACCACATCGGGCGCGCTGTCATAGCCGTCGATCGCGCTCGCCAGCTCGCCAGATCCGTGCTGGCTGGTCATTTCCTCGGCGTTGTAGGGCGTGCGCGTCAGCAGAAGCGCCGCGCCCTTTGCGCCCTTCGGCACCATGATCACGGTGTGCAGCTTCACCCCGTCGCGCATCGGAATATCGACCGCGCGCCGGTCATAGTCGCGCGCCGCCACCGGCTGCTCCAGCTTGGCCGGGCGCTCGTCATAGACCGGTCCCTTGGCAGGTGCGGCCCACGCGGCCCCCGCACTCGAAAGCAGCAGCCCCGCCAGAATCGCCGCACGCATTGCCATGATCATTCCCCCATCGAACCCTTGGGCGCAGCTTATCACCGGGCCGGACCTTGCCAAGCGGCATTCCCCGGCCGGCCAATGAGCTACCCCCCAGCGTCATTGCGCATTCACCCGCAAGCCGCCAGAACCGCCCGCAATGCTGCACCGCGTCTTCTTCCGCTACCTTGCCTTGCTGGCCCTCACCCTCATGCCGCTCGCCCCGGCGGCGGCCGTGGCAAAGCCGGTCTGGGCCTTCGAACACAGCGATCTCGCGCCCGATCCCGCGTTCCGCTTCGGCCGCCTGCCGAATGGCATGCGCTATGTGATCCGCCGCAACGCCACCCCCAAGGCCACTGCCGAAGTCCGGCTCCAGATCGATACCGGCTCGCTTGACGAGCGCGTCGATGCGGGAAGGGACGAGCGCGGCTTTGCCCATTTCGTCGAGCATATGGCCTTCAACGGCAGCGCCCATGTGCCCGAGGGCGAGATGGTGAAGCTGCTCGAACGCGCCGGGCTCGCGTTCGGCGCGGATACCAACGCGCAGACCTCGTTCGAGCAGACGCTCTACATGCTCAGCCTGCCCCGCAACGATCCCGCGCTGCTCGATACCGCGTTGATGCTGATGCGCGAGACGGCGAGCGAACTCACTTTCGATCCCGCCGCCGTGGCGCGCGAACGCGGCGTTGTCCTCTCCGAACTGCGCGACGGGCAGGGCTATGCGCTCGCCAACACGCGGGACCAGCTCGCATTCCTCTATCCCCGCGCGCACTATCCGGACCGGCTGCCCATCGGCACGGCAGACTCTCTCAAAGGCGCCACGGCCGCTGCGCTTCAGGCGTTCTGGCGCCGCGAATATGTGCCCGCCAAGACTACGCTGATCGTCGTCGGCGATTTCGATGCCGATGCCGTGGAAGCCGCGATCCGCGCGCGCTTCGCCGATTGGCCCGCCCGCAAGCCCGTCAAGCGCCCGAACGAGGGCCGCGTCCTGCCAGGGCAGCAGGACGAGGCGCGCATCCACCTCGATCCCGCGCTGTCCGAACGCGTCACCGTCTCGCGCCACGGGCGCTGGCGGCGTGAGCCTGATACGGCAGAAAGCCGCCGCATCAATCTCCTGCGCCAGATCGGCTACGGCGTGATCAACCGCCGTCTCCTGCGCCTCAGCCGCGTGGTGCAGCCGCCGTTCCGCGGCGCCGGGCTTGGAACCAGCGCGGTGTTCCGCATCGGGCGCACCACCAATCTCGTGATCGATACGGCGGACAAAGGCTGGCGCGATGGTCTGTTTACCGCCGCGCAAGTCTACCGCGAGGCGCTGGCTTCGGGCTTCACCGATGCCGAAGTTGCAGAGCAAAGCGCGAATGCGCGCACCGGCGCCGAAAATGCCGCCGCCGCTGCCGATACGCGCAGCAATGATGCGCTGGTTGGCGCGGCGCTGCAGCTGCTGCGCGATGAAAAGGTGCCGGTCACCCCCGCCTCCGCGCTCGAACGCTTCAACCGCAATGCCGCCACGCTCACCCCCGCCGCCGTGCTGGCCGCGCTGCGCGCCGATGCGATCCCGCTCGTCCATCCGTTGCTGCGTTTCCAGGGCCGCACCGCGCCCAAGGGCGATGAGGCTGCCCTGCGCGCCGTGTGGGACGAGGCGATGCGCGCGCCGCTACTTATGCGTGTCAGCCCGGCTTCGGCCACTTTCGCCTACACCGATTTCGGCCCGCCCGGCACCGTGGCGAGCGACACCGTGCGCGCCGATCTCGGCCTGCGGCTGATCCGCTTTGCCAATGGCGTGCGGCTCAATCTGAGGCCCACCGATCTCGAAAAGGACCGCGTGCTTGTCCGCCTGCTCATCGATGGCGGCGAACTGCTCGATACCAAGGAACGCCCCCTTGGTACCGAAATGACCGGGATGCTGCCCACCGGCGGGCTGGGCAAACACAGCCTGGATGAGTTGCAGACCTTGCTGGCCGGCCGCTCGGTCGGCACCGGCATCAGCGCGGCGGGGGACACCTTTGCTGCGGGCGCTGGCACCACGCGCCGCGATCTGGAATTGCAGCTCCAGCTCCTTGCCGCCATGATCACAGATCCCGGCTGGCGGCCTTCCGCCGATGAACTTTACCACCAGTCGATGACGAACTTCTTCGCACGGCGTGATGCCACCCCCACATCGGCGCTGTCAGGCACGCTGCCGGGCTTGCTGTCGGGCGGCGATCCGCGCTTCACGATCCAGCCGCCAGAGGCCTATCAGCGCCTCACCATGGCGCAGCTCAAAGCCGCCATCGGGGATCGGCTGGCCCGCGGCGCGATAGAGCTCACGCTGGTCGGCGATTTCGATCCCGATGCGGCGATTGCCATGGCCTCGTGCACGTTCGGCGCGCTTCCTGCGCGCGAGGCTGAGTTCCGCCCATACGAGGAAGCCCGCCAGCGCAGCTTCACGCCCCAGCGCGGCCTCACCGTGATCCGCCACAAGGGCGAGCCCAACCAGTCCATGATCCGCTATGTCTGGCCCACCACGGATGACCGCGATGCGGTGACCGCGATGGCCTTCGAACTGCTGCAGGAAGTTACCGGCATCGAAGTGCTCGAT
This sequence comes from Sphingomonadaceae bacterium, assembly GCA_947453945.1. Classification (GTDB taxonomy): domain Bacteria; phylum Pseudomonadota; class Alphaproteobacteria; order Sphingomonadales; family Sphingomonadaceae; genus Novosphingobium. The sequence continues at coordinate 9,506 of CANGJB010000065.1, read as the reverse complement.
ACGGTGCGCGAGGCCCTCGGCAAGGCCTATTCCCCGGGCGCCTCATCCTCGCTCAGCCGCGTGTGGCGGGGCTGGGGCACATTCAGCGTCAGCGCGTCGGTCGATCTGGCAGACATTGCCACCACGCGCGCCGCGATAGAGGCCACCGTGGCAGGCCTCGCCGCCCAGCCTGTCGATGCCGATGTCCTTGCCCGCGCCCGCGCTCCCATGCGCGAACAGCTGGACAACCTGCTCAAGACCAACGCCGGCTGGCTTGCGCTGACCGAACGCGCGCAAAGCCAGCCAGACCGGATCGAGCGCTACCAGCAGGCCCGCCAGCGCCTCGATGCCATCACCGGCGCCGATCTCCAGGCGCTCGCCCGGCGCTACCTCGCCCCTGAACAGGCCGTCGTCGCCCTCGTCCTTCCCGAAGGCGCACCGGCCCCTGCTCCCTGAAAGAAAAGCGATCATCGAGGACCGGAACCGCCGCGGTTTTCCTACAGCGTGCCCGTCTGCTAAACCCGGCTGATGCAGCCGATCCTGCCCCCTTTTCGCCCATCGCGGCGGCTATTGACCCAACCCGCAGGGGCCTTCGCAGCTTTTCCTCAGGACCGTGTCAACCGTGTCAACTTGCGCGCAATCTTGCCCTTCCCGCCGCACCGGGGCATAGGCGCGGCAGTCTATTCGGCGAGTCTTTCGCACCGCCGCCATGAAAGGCCCGCTGTCCATGAAGATCCGCGTCCATGTCAGCCTCAAGAACGGGGTGCTCGATCCGCAGGGCCGCGCCATTCACCATGCGCTTGAAGGCTTGGGTTTTGCCGGGGTCAACGATGTGCGCGCAGGCCGCCTGATCGAACTCGACGTGGCGGACACCGTCTCGGACGAGAGCCTTGACGAGATGTGCCGCAAGCTGCTCGCCAACCAGGTGATCGAAAACTTCCGCATCGAAAAGGTCGCCTGATATGGCCTTCACCGCCGCTGTCATCACTTTCCCCGGCTCCAACTGCGACCGTGACATGGCCGTGGCGATCGAGGCGATCACCGGCGGCACGGTCCACCGTGTGTGGCACGGCGATGCCGAACTGCCGGCTGGCCTCGATTTCATCGCGCTGCCCGGCGGCTTTTCCTATGGCGATTACTTGCGCTCCGGCGCGATGGCCGCGCGCTCGCCGGTGATGCAGTCGGTCGTCGCCGCAGCAAACCGGGGTGTTGCCGTGCTCGGCGTGTGCAACGGCTTTCAGGTGCTCACCGAAGCCGGGCTGCTCCCCGGCGCGCTGATGCGCAATGCCGGCATCCGCTTCGTCTGCCGCGATGTGCCGCTTGTGGCCGAAAACAGCCAGTCGCTGTTCACTGCGCGCTACAGCGCCGGCCAGCGCATCACGATCCCCGTGGCGCACCACGATGGCAACTACTTCGCCGATGCTGAAACGCTGGACCGCCTCGAAGGCGAAGGCCGCGTTGCTTTCCGCTATGCCGAACCGGTCAACGGCTCGCAGCGCGATATCGCAGGCGTGCTCAACGCGGCAGGCAACGTGCTGGGCATGATGCCCCACCCCGAACGCATGATCGAAGCCGCGCAGGGCGGCAGCGATGGGCGCGCTCTGTTTGAAAGCGTGCTGGCAGGGCTCAGGCTCGCTGCCTGATCGTGCCCTTGGGCTGGGCCGGAAAGGCTGGCGGCTCAAGCGAGAAGGTTGCGAACATCGCCAGCGCGTCGCGCGCCGTCATTGGCCGGCCGAAGAAGTAGCCCTGGATCTTCTTGCAGCCCAGCTGGCGGATCTTGGCCAGCTCTTCCACAGTCTCCACGCCCTCGGCCGTGGTCGACATCTCAAGCGCGTCTGCCATGGCCACCACCGCGCGGACGATGGCAAGGCTCTCGGGATTGTCGCGCGCTGCGCCCTGCACGAAGCTGCGGTCCACCTTGATGGTCGAGAAACGCAGCTTCCTGAGATAGCCGAGCGAGGAATACCCCGTGCCGAAATCGTCGAGCGCGACACCGCAGCCCAGCGACATGATCCGCTCCAGCGTCATCTGCGCCGCCGTACCGTCGCGCACGAAAATGCTTTCGGTGACCTCGATTTCCAGCCGGTGCGGCGGCAGACCGCTCGCGGCCAGCGCGCTCACCACCACTTCGGCAAAGCTGGGATCCAGCAGCTGCTCGCCCGAAACGTTCACCGCAACCTTGATCGGCGCCGGCCAGTTCATCGCCTCATGGCAGGCGGTGCGCAGCACCCATTCGCCAATCGGCACGATGAGGCGCGTATCTTCGGCCAGCGGGATGAACTTGGCGGGGCTCACCGGCCCATGCTCGGATGAATTCCAGCGCAGCAGCGCCTCGAAACTCACCGGCGCTTCGGTGATGGCGTCAACCACCGGCTGATACGCCAGCGCAAACTCCCCGCGCTCCAGAGCATGGCGCAGCGAGAACTCGAGCTTGCGCCGCTCTTCAGCATGGGCGTGAAGCGCCGGCTCGTAGTCGAAGTGTATCCCGCCGCCTTCGTCCTTGGCGCGGTAGAGCGCGAGGTCGGCGTTGCGCATCAGCGTCTCGACCGTCGCCCCGTCGCGCGGGCCGATTGCGGAACCGACGCTGGCACCGACAAAGAGCGTGTGGTGGTCGATCTCATAGGGCTGCGATAGCGCGGAGATTACAGCCTGCGCCACAGTACGGATCCGCGTCCCGTCGCCCGCATCGCGGACCACGATGGCAAATTCATCGCCGCCAAGCCGCCCGCACAACTCGTTCTCGCTCATCAGCGATTTCAGGCGGTGCGAAACCTTGGCCAGCAACTGGTCGCCGACAAGGTGGCCCAGCGTATCGTTGACCGCCTTGAACCGGTCGAGGTCGATCATCATGAACCCGCAGCGCATCCGCCAGCGGTCCGCCTCACCCATCGCATCGCCGAGCGTCTCGGTGAGCATCAGGCGGTTGGGCAGCCCGGTCAGCGTATCATAGCGGGCGAGGTAGGCGATCTTGTCCGCGCTCTCGCGCTGTTCGGTGACGTCCGAACCGACGCCGCGGAAGCCAATGAAATTGGCATTGTCATCAAACCGCGGCGAGGCGGACAGCTCCCACCAGCGGTTGTTGCCGTGCAGTGTCACGTGCACCAGCAGGTTGGAAAAGCTCTCGCGTCGCTTCAGCCGTTCAGCCAGATCGTGCAGCGAGGAATGGAAATGCCCGCTTTCCCAGGCCGAACCCGCGATCAGCTGTATGAGCGGCTTGCCGTCGATGTCTTCCGGATCCTCACCCAGCGCAAAGGCAAAGCGCGGGGATGAGGCGCGCACGCGCCGGGTCGAATCCGTCTGCCACAGCCAGTCCGCTTCGCCTTCCTCGAACTCGCGCAGCAGCAGCGAGACGACTTCGCTCTTTTCCGCCATGCCCGCCTCGGCCACTTTGCCGGCAAGGAACATCCGCGCGGCTTCTAGGCTGCCGACTGCGAGGAAGATCACGAATGTCACGGCAGCGGCCGCTGCCGTCATTTTTCCGAACCAGACGAACATCAGGACGCTCGCCGCCCCGAGGATGGCGTTGAACAGCACTGCCCCCAGCGGCACAGCGGCAAAGGCCAGCGCGGTGCCGGCCATCAGCATTGCCATGATCGTCCAGACCAGCAGCCGCTGTTCGGGCGAGACAAAGGGCGCCATGAACAGGATCGGGATCACCCAAACCAGAGCCGCCGCGACAGTGCAAAACGTGTGGCGATGAATTTCCTGGCGGCTCATCCGGCGCCGGTCGGCATCCTCAAGCGTGTGGTCGAAACGCGCGCCCCAAGCCAGCACGGCCGCCAGCAGCACGGCCCAGCCGAGCAGGAGCGCAACGTGGATCGAGCCCCACAGCGCTTGCGCCACAAGCACGGCGGCAAGGCCATGGGCGACAGCGCGCGGCCGTGTGAGGCGGGCGAGCCCGGAGTACTGCAAACCCCGCAGCCGCCCCCAATCGCCTTCGGCCGAATCGCTCAGGCCCAATACCGCCAGTGCAGGCAGTTGCCGCGGCAGCGCGGGCACGCTTTGATCGATCGGTTTCGTCACGCACTCCGGCTTAGTGGGCAAACCTTGCGCAATGGTAAGCGCTCGGAAATTTTCACGCCGGCCAAGGCCATTCAGGGCACCATTCAAACAATTGAACAGAAATGCTTTTTCCGGATGATCCGCCAAGCACGAGTGGTTTTATGATCGCCGCCCGGCAAACGAGCCACAGCGCGCCCCTGCCGCTCCGACCCGCGCCGTGCTAGCGCCCCGCCGACACGCAATTTCCGAAGGCTCAAATACCGATCATGACGGCCCCTCTCCTGATCCTCGATGGCGGCACCGGCCGCGAACTCGCACGCAGCGGTGCGCCCTTCCGCCAGCCTGAATGGTCGGCGCTGGCGCTGATCGAAGGCCCCCAGTTCGTCAGCGCCGTCCACCGCGCCTATGTCGATGCCGGGGCGGACGTGATCACCACCAATTCCTATGCGCTCGTCCCCTTCCACATCGGTGAAGACCGGTTCGCTGCCGATGGTGCGGCGCTGGCGGCGCTGGCCGGGCGGCTGGCGCGCGAAGTGGCCGATGCTGCGCCGCGCGCCGTGCTCGTTGCGGGCTCGCTCCCCCCGGTGTGCGGCTCCTACCGGCCGGACCTTGTCGATCTGGACCGCGCGCGGCCCGTACTTGAAGTCCTCGTCGGCGCGCTGGCACCCAGCGTAGATCACTGGCTGGCCGAAACCCTGTCCTCACTGGTCGAGGCCCGCCTTGCCGCTACGCTAACGGCACCCACGGGCAAGCCGCTGTGGCTCTCCTTCACGCTGGAAGACGAAACGCCCACTGCCGTGCCTTCCCTGCGCTCGGGCGAAACCGTGGCCGAAGCAGCCCGCCTCGCCGCTGAAGTCGGCGCTGCGGCGCTCTTGTTCAATTGCAGCCAGCCCGAAGTGATGGAAGCCGCGATCCGCGCCGCGCAGGCGCAGCTCGGGCCCGATAGCCCCATCCGCATCGGCGTCTATGCCAATGCCTTTCCGCCGATGGCCGCGGATGCAGAGGCCAATTCGGTGCTCTGCCCGATCCGCGAGGACCTGACCCCTGCAGGCTACGGCCGGTTTGCCGCGGCCTGGCACACGGCGGGCGCCTCGATCCTGGGCGGGTGCTGCGGCATCGGCCCCGAGCATATTGCCGCCCTGCGCGAAAGCGCGCTGGCGGCCTGATCCGGAGCCAGCGGGGCGGTGATGGGGCGGGGGTTCAGGCCCCCGTTTCGCGCACCAGATAGGTCACGGTCTTCCCGCGGCCCGCCAGCACGGCGCTGCCCACTTCGGTAAAGCCAAGCGCCTTGTGGAACGCTTCTGAGGCCGGATTGGGCGGCTCTGAATTCACCTCGCAGGCCACCACCGTATGTCCCGCAGCGGCGGCCGCCTTGAACAAGGCGGCATAGAACCGCCGCCCCCAGCCCTTCTGCCGCTGTGCGGGCGCCACGATCACCCGGTCGATATAGACGAAGCGCAGATAGCGCGCGCGGAACCACTGGAAATTCGGGCTGGCATAGTCCGCATCCTGATCCACCGCGAGGAGGAAGGCCTCCGCGCCGCCCGCCTCGCACGTGCCGAGGTGGAACGCCTGATCGATCAGAGCCTGCATCTCCGGCAGATCGAGTGAAGACGTCTCCAGCACATGCGCCTGGTTCAACGCGAGCATGGCGCGCGCATCAGGCGCGTTCACTCCACGGTCACCGATTTCGCCAGATTGCGCGGCTGGTCGACATCGGTACCCTTGGCCACGGCCACGTGATAGGCCAGCAGCTGCACTGGCACGGCGTAGACCAGCGGCGCGATCAGCGGATGGACCTTCGGCATTTCGATCGTGGCGAGGCAGCCCTCGCCTGCTTCCTCAATGCCCTGCTTGTCCGAGATGAGCACGACCTTGCCGCCGCGCGCACGCACTTCCTGCATGTTGCTCACGGTCTTTTCAAACAGCGGCCCGGAAGGGGCGAGCACGATCACCGGCACCGCCTCGTCGATCAAGGCGATCGGCCCGTGCTTCATCTCGCCCGAGGCATAGCCTTCAGCGTGGATGTAGCTGATTTCCTTGAGCTTCAGCGCGCCCTCCAAGGCAAGCGGATAGTCAGGGCCGCGCCCCAGGTAGAGCACGTCGCGCGCCGGAGCGATGAGGTGCGCCATCGCCGCGATCTCGTCGTCATGGCTCAGCGCTGCGTTCAATGCGGCGGGCGTTTCCGCCAATTGGTTGACGATATCGGCTTCTTCCTCGCGCGTCAGCCGCCCGCGCTTGACCGCAAGGTGCGCTGCGAGCGCGGCCAGCACGGCAAGCTGGCAAGTAAACGCTTTGGTCGAGGCGACGCCGATCTCCGGCCCGGCGTGGGTCGGCAGCAGCAAGTCCGCCTCGCGCGCCATTGAACTGGTCGGCACGTTGACCACGACCGCGATGGTCTGCCCGGCCGCCTTGCAGTGGCGCAGCGCGGCGAGGGTATCCGCCGTCTCACCGCTCTGCGAGATGAACAGCGCAAGGCCGCCCGGCTCCAGCACCGGATCGCGGTAGCGAAACTCGCTCGCCACATCGATATCGACCGGCAGGCGCGCAAACTGCTCGAACCAGTACTTCGCAACCATGCCCGCATAGAAGCTCGTCCCGCAGGCCACGATGGTCACGCGGCTCACGCTGGAAAGATCGAAATCGATCTGCGGCAGCGCCACGGTCTGATCGATCCGGCGCAGATAGCTGCGCAGAGTCTGCGCCACCACGGTCGGCTGCTCGAAGATCTCCTTCTGCATGAAGTGGCGGAATTCGCCCTTCTCGATCGCGGCGGACGTCGCGCCAGAGGCGACAATGGGCCGCTCCACGGGCATGTTGCCGGCATCGAATATCTTCGCGCCGTCGCGGGTGATCACCACCCAGTCACCTTCCTCAAGGTAGGTGATCCGCTGGGTCAGCGGCGCGAGCGCCAGCGCGTCGGAGCCGAGATAGGTCTCCCCCTCACCATATCCCACCACCAGCGGCGAACCCAGCCGCGCGCCGATCAGCATGTCGTCTGCGGAGCGAAACGCGATGGCCAGCGCGAAGGCGCCGCGCAGCTGCGGCAGCACGGCCTTGACCGCTTCCTCCGGCGCAAACCCGCTTTCGACCAGTTCCGAAACCATGTGCGCGACGACTTCGGTGTCGGTCTCGCTCTCGAAGGTGCGGCCCCGCGCGATCAGCGCATCGCGCAGCGGCTTGAAGTTGTCGATGATCCCGTTGTGCACCAGCGCCACCTCGCCTGTGGCGTGGGGGTGCGCATTGGCGGTGTTGGGTGCGCCGTGGGTGGCCCAGCGGGTGTGGGCAATGCCGATCAGGCCCGATGCAGGATTGCGTGCCAATTCCAGCACAAGATTGTTAAGCTTGCCCTCGGCGCGGCGGCGCACCAGCTGGCCATCCGCCACAAGGCAGATGCCGGCGCTGTCATACCCACGGTATTCCATGCGGCGCAGGCCATCCACCAGCCGGTCCGCAACCTGTTCCTTGCCGACAATTCCGATAATTCCGCACATGGAGAAGTGCTTTCGTTCAGAGGGTATAAGGTACGCGGATGCCCGGCATCTCGGCCGGAAAATCGCGGGTGTTGCGGGTCACCAGAATCGCCCCGTTGATCTGCGCTGTCGCCAGGATCAGCGCGTCGAGCAGCCTCATGCGGGTGCGGTGCCGGATATCCGCCGCCGCCTGCGCAATACGCCCATCCACCTCGACGATTTCGAACGGTGCGATTAATTCGCGGACATGATCGCGGGTTTCCAGCGGTTCGCCGGCGAGCACTTCGGTCCATGCAATGCGGCTGATGCGGTGGCGGTTATAGCGCGCAAGCTCGGCGCGTGCAGGCGCCTTCCGGTTGAGCCAGTCGATCACGATATTGGTATCGAAGAAGGGGTCAGACATGGGTCAGCCGGCGCTACGCGTCAGATGTCGTCATGGCGTCGGCGATCTTCGCGGATGGCCTGCTGGTATTCCACCCCGTCGCCGATATCGCTGCGATCCTGCCAATAGCCGAAGCCGCGCTCGATCCAGTCCTTGTTGCCGCCGCCGGGGCTATGCGTCTTGAAGCTTGCCACGGCATCGCGCAGCACTGCCGCGCGCGATTTGCCCTGCTCGGCCGCACGGGCATCGAGCCAGCGGATATCATCGTCAGGCAGGTCGGCGAGGATGCGTGTCATATGTGATATCGCGATATCATATCATGATATCATGTCAAGGCAAATCGCTGCTGCCGCTTGCCACCAATCCTTCTGGCGATAATCTCTGCGGGTAAACAAGTCCGTACCAATCGGGCCAAGCGGGAGATCGACAATGGCCACATCGGCAGCGCCTGCCACGCTCAAGGTCTATCACCTGCCCGGTGCCTGGGGCCTGCCCACGGTCAGCCCGTTCTGCCTCAAGCTCGATGCCTGGCTGCGCATGACCGGGATCGCGCACGAAAGCCTCACTGCCGCCACTCCCTTTGCCGGCCCCAAGGGCAAGGCGCCGTGGATTGAGGAGGACGGGCAGAAAATGGGCGATTCCACCTTCATCATCGCGCACCTGGCCGAACGGTTCGGCATCGATCCCGATGCGAACCTTACTCTGGCCCAGCGCGGCACGGCGGTGGCGATCCAGCGCCTGATCGACGAAAACCTCTACTGGACAATGGTCCACGATCGCTGGATTCATGAGGGCAACTGGCGCCAGTTCCGCGATGTCGTGCTTGGCGGCCTCGCCGTGCCGCTGCGCCGCGTGCTTGGCCCTGTCGCGCGGCGCGGCGTGAAAAAGCAGCTCGCAGGCCATGGCATGGGCATCCACAGCGCGGAAGAGATCGCCGCCATCGGCCGCCGCGATGTGAACGCGCTGTCCGCGATTCTCGGCGATCAGCCGTGGTTCTTCGGTGCCGAGCCCACATCGACCGACGCGGTGGTCTATGCCCAGCTCGTCAACATCTGGCGCGCCCCGCTGGAAAGCGAAGTGCGCCGCGCCATCGGCCAGACACCCAACCTCGTCGCCTTCATCGACCGGTTCGCGGCGCGGTACTATTAAGCCGCTTGGACAAGTTCAGTGGTGAGCGGAGCGACCGAGATTGGTGGGAAGCGGACCTTATCCGCCACGCATTCGTCCGAGCAAGGATGCGAGCCAGATCAACATCATCGGAATGGCAGAAGCGCAAAGGGCGATGCCGAGGGCGACGCCACCGAAGATCATTGGCGGAGAATCCAAGAGTGTCGAAGCCACCGCGCCACCAAGAGAGCCGCCAATAGTTATGCCAGCAAACCAGGAGCCAGCGAATGCGACTGCTACCAGCCATCCGAACCAACTCGATTGATGTGGAGAATTCGCCCGCATTCGCGAGAACGCTGTGAACACCATGATCGCGCCAAGAAGGGTTCCAACGGGTATCATTGCATCGTTTCTGCCGGGCTGACCGAATGTTCGCAATGTTGTCGTTTCCGGAACGGCAGCTTTTTGTCCAGATCGCCGGAAAACGGCCATGCCTGCTCAACCTGAACCAATGGCAGCTATCGGTCCCGGCGCGTCGGCTCCGCTATGGCCGGAATGTCGTG
>CANGJB010000064.1 GCA_947453945.1 Sphingomonadaceae bacterium | reverse complement strand
TTCATCTGCTCCGTTCGGCGGCGTGGGGGTTTCGGGCAACCACCGCCCGAGCGCCTATTACGCGGCAGACTATTGCGCCTGGCCGGTGGCGAGCCTCGAAAGCCCGGCGATTGCCGTGGCGGCGCTGACGGGCTTGAAGGCCTGATTGCCTGCGGCGGAGGCATTTCAGCGTCTAGTGAAGGTTGGTGGGCCCGGCAGGATTCGAACCCGCGACCTAGCCGTTATGAGCGGCCAGCTCTAACCGCTGAGCTACAGGCCCACCTTGGCCGCGTGAGTTAATGCGCCGCCGCCGTGTTGGCAAGCGGTGCTCAACCTTGTGCAGCGGCCATGATATCGGCCACGCTGGCGGGGCGGACCTGGCGCCGCTTCAGATAAGCGAAAACCGCGCGCCACCAGTCGTAGAGCCGATCGAGGCCTTCCTCATCGCGCACATAGGGCGTGAGGCCGGGGCACAGCGAGGGGCTGTGGAACGAAAACACGAGCACCGGCAGACCATCGTCGAGCGCGATGTCGATGCCCTTGATCGCTTCCTCGATGCTCACGCCTTCGGGGGTGAGCGGGATGCGTTCGAGCAGCGCCATCCGCGCGAGCAGGCCGCGCAGCTTGGGCATGCGCCACAGCTTGGGATAAAGCAGCAGGCCCTGCTGGCGCAACATGCCCCAGAACACGGTGGTCAGCGGCAGTTCCATCAAGCCGCCCGGCTGGTCGATCCACCACGGCACCAGCGGATGCGCGCGGAAATTGGGGCCTCCTGTGGCGCTGTAATCGAAGCGGGCGCGCACCGACGTGTCGATCGCAAGCCCGGCATCCTTCAGGATCCCGGCGCTGGCTGGGCCCACGCCATAGCGCCCGGCGCGGTAGATCAGTGGTGCCTTGCCGAAAGCACGCTCTATCGCATCGCGCAGGGTATTGAACTTGGCGGCCTCCAGCGCAGGCGGAAGATTGCCAGCGTAGCTGTTGAAGCCGTTGACCTCTTCATCATGCGGCGGGCTGACCCACGGATGAAGCTGCACCCCGATTTCGGCGCGGCCGGCGGCCACCGCTTCGCCCAGAGCCTCGACCGCAGCGGGATCGGTGGCGATGGGATAGTCGATCAGATAAATCGGGGCGACGCCCATCCCTTCGCAGAATTGTTGAAACCGGGCGAGGCGGGGAACATGGCTGAGCCCGTGCCCGGTGCGGCCGAGCGGCTGCGACCAGTCGAACTCTTCTTCGGTATCGACCGTGACGATGAAGCGCTGACCGAAGGCCGGCGCGAAGCGCACGCTTTGCCCGGAGCCAGGTACATCAAGAATGTTTGGCTGAGCCACGCCCGTTTATGGTTCCCTCAGCCGGCTTGCTCGCCAGCTACGCCTCTTTGGCTAGGTGTCTGGCGCGCGGCGGTCAAGAGCGGCAGAGTTACGTAAACATTTGTCTCTTTACGCACCATCAGCCCGCCAGCGGCACGCAGCTCTGCTGCGCAGAGGCGCAGGGCAAAGGCGCTACCCAGCATGCCCCCTGGCCCGGCCATGCCATCGGAAAGCGTGGGAGCGGTTTCGCCGGCCGTTGCCAGCGGGGCCGGCAGCGGCAGCGTGAGGCGCACGGCATAGCCGTTTGCCCCGGCACCGACCCGAAGCGAGAGCATCATGCGCTCGCCCGGTGTGGCCGCGCTGGCAATCAACGAGAGCAGGCGCCACAGCGTTCGCTCCAGCTCTTCCGGCGGCATGGCGATGGGCAGGGGGCCATCGGGCAGATCATGCAAAAGCACCGCCTCACGCGGAGTGAGCAGCGGATCGAGCTGCGCAATCAGCCGGGTGAGCAACACGGTGAGATCGGCCTCGGCGTCTGCAGCGGGCGGGCCAGATGCGGCGGGGGCGGCCTCAAGCAGGGCGAGCCGTTCGACATCTTCGAACCCGGCCAGCATCCGCGCTGCATCGGAGGCAATTCCGGCAGCAAGGCTGCGGTATTGGTGCGGTGTCGGCCCCATCATCTGCTGCTGGATAAGCTCGGCAAACCCCTGGATCGCATTGATCGGCGTGCGCAGCTCGTGGAGCATCTGGCGAAGCCGGTCGCGGCTGCGCGCAGCATCATCGTCGTTTGCGGTGGTGACTTCGGCGGCGGCCAGCACGGGCAGGCGGCGCAGGCGCGCATTCCAGCCGAGGAAATGACCGGTATCGGTGGCAAAGCGGGGCACTGCATCGATCCGCCATGGCCCTGCGGCCGCCTCCGGCCATTCCAGTTCGATCCGTCCGCCGATGACCGGCAGGCGCGTGCGGGCCGCGCCGAGCGTGCCCGGATCGCAGGCAAGCGGTGCATCGGGATCGGCGGCAAAGGGTCTGAGGCCGATCAGCGCGGGGGCCAGCTCGGTATCGGCAGAGGTCACCGTGCCTTCGGCATCGATCATGAGATCGACCGCGGTGATGCGCGGGGGGGGCGGGGGCGGTTCGTCTGCAAAGGGCAGGCGGCTCTGCTCAATACCTTCGGCCGGTGCGATACTTTCAGAAGCGGCAGTGCCCGGCGTATCGCGAGCGCGGCGAAATGCCTCGATCCTGGCAATGATCGCGCCGATACCTTCGCCGGCCGCAGCCGCATCGGACGGGGCCGGTGTGCGGGGCACGGCTTGCGCAAGGTTGACGATTTCGGCGTGCGGCAAGACGGAGGGTTCGAAGCCCGCCGGCAGTGGCAGGGCAAAATCGGTTATGCCGAGCCGCGCGAGCAGCGCGTCAACCCCCTCGCCAAGATCGCGGCGGTGGCGCAGGAAGCCACGGGCCTGGACCGGTAATTCAGGAATGATCGCCATCCACTCGGGTTCGGACAGGCGCGCAGCGGTGATCGCGGCCAGTGCCACTTTGGGACCACCCTCGGCAAAATGCTCGACAAGGATTGGTGAACGCAGATTTGACGAGCTGATCAGGGATGCACTCGGCGTTTCGCCCAGCACGGCTATCAACGAATCGAGGCGCGTGAGCGCGGCGGCATGAGCATCGGTCCAGCGGTCTGCCGGGGTGCGGCCGAGGATGTCCAAAAGCTGGCGCGTTTGCGTGGCAACCGCACCCGGTCCGGCCGCGACGGTGCGCAGCACGGTTTCGAGGCGATCGTCGACAATCATGTGTTCTCCGAGCAGCGGCTGCGCGCACAGGCACGCCCGAGTTGGTTACCTCGACACTAACAAATTGCGGAAGGTCGGGAAGGGGCCTGTTGATTGCGTTGCATTGTGGGACGATTGCGATATTAAACAACAAAATTATCGTTCACAGCCGCGCAAGGTGTGGAAAGTTACCAAGATTGGCCTGACAGCCCCTCCATGCCGCCAAGTCTGCCGGTATGACAAGACCCGCCGTTAACCAATTGATCCGGTAAAATACCAACCGAGCGCACGCAGGGCAAAAAGAGAACCATGGCAACACTGGACGGGATCGATCGGCGGCTGCTCGCCGAACTGCAGGATGAAGGGCGCGTAACCAACGTCGAGCTGGCGCAGCGCGTCGGCCTGACAGCTCCGCCCTGTCTGCGCCGGGTCCGCGCGCTGGAGGAAGCGGGCGTGATCCGCGGCTATCACGCAGAGCTCGATCCCTCGAAGCTGGGCTTTGCGATTACCGTTTTCGCGCTGGTGAGCCTGAAGAGTCAGGCCGAGGAATCGCTACGCCAGTTCGAGGATCATATGCGCACCCTGCCCGAAGTGCGCGAGTGCCACATGCTCAACGGCGAGATCGATTTCATCCTCAAGATCGTCAGCCGCGACCTGCAGAGCTTTCAGGAATTCCTGACCAGCAAGCTCACGCCGGCGCCCAATGTGGCCAGCGTCAAGACCTCGCTGACGATCCGCACCGCCAAGCAGCTGCCGGGCGTACCGCTGGAAGACTGAGCCGGGCTACGTAAGTGTCCGGAGGGGGTGTTTCACGAGCTTCCGGCAAGGTCCAAGGCACCATCCCTTGCCAAAATCCCCCGCAAACCGGGGCTTTTACCCGCGTTTGCCGCGCCGACGAATCGTCTGGCGGGAACAGGGAAATTTAACGAACATCCGCTAATTCGCCTCGGTACGGATTGATTTGCGCCCACCGGTCCCCGCGCGCCCAGCGCTGCGCGGGCGGCTCCGGACAGGGCGCGTGCGGGGGCCCGGAATGGTAGAAGTCGTCAAGGTCGGAGCCGAGTTTCTGGTGAACAGCCAGATTGCGGGTTTCCAGGAACTGCCCTCGATCACCGGGTTGACCGGGGGTGGCTTCGTGGTGACCTGGGTGGATTATTCCTCCCCCAGCGGGCTCGGCGTGGCCAAGGCGCAGCTTTACAGCGCCGCCGGTGCGAAGGTGGGCCTCGAATTCGCCGTGGCGAGCGGCGCTGCGACCGACCAGTCCTTCCCGACGATCACAAGCCTGACCAATGGCGGCTTCGTGGTGACCTGGACCGAGGCGGGCATCCAGTCCGATTACAAGATCAAGGCGCAAGTCTATGATGCGGCGGGGGCGGTGGTCACCCCGGCTTACCTCGTTAACACTCAGACCTGGACCCAGCAGGGCGGCAACAACCTGCCCGGCAACCACAACCCCACGATCACCGGCCTTTCGGGCGGCGGATATGTCGTCACCTGGCAGGACTATGCCGGCAGCGAAGGCGATGCGAGCGGCGCGGGCTTGCTGGCGCAGGTCTATACCGCAGCCGGCTCGGCGGTGGGCAGCGCAGTGCGCGTCAACACCCAGACGACCTCGGATCAGACCCAGCCCACCGTGACCAGCCTGGTTGGCGGCGGGTTCGTGGTGACGTGGCTGGACGGCAATGCGGTCAATCCGCTGACCGGGCTGGCGGGCGCGACGATGAAGGCCCAGCTTTTCAGCGCGACTGGCGGCAAAGTGGGCGGCGAACTGCTGGTCGATGCCGAAGTGCAGAGCGATCAGGCGCTGCCGGTGGTGACCGGGCTGGCGACCGGCGGCTTCGTGGTTGCATGGCAGGATTCCATCCCCGCTACCGGTGAGCCTGATACGCTGATCCGCGCCCAAGTGTTCAGCGCAGCTGGCGCCAAGGTGGGCGGCTCGCTCGTGGTGAGCGACACGACTGCGGGCCAGCGCGATTTTCCCGCCATCGCGGGGCTGCCCAATGGGGGCTTCGTGGTGACGTGGCAGCACTTCGTCACCCCCACGAACAGCGACATCAAGGCGCAGGTCTTCGATGGCGACGGCACCAAGCTGGGCGGCGAAATGCTCATCAACACGGCGACTGCCGGCTATCAGGAGCGCCCGGTCATCACCAGCGTGACTGGTGACGGCTTCGTCATTGCGTGGGGCGACAGCAGCGGTCTGGGCGGGGATGCCGACGGGACGAGCATCAAGGCGCAGATGTTCAGCTATGGTGCCTACAACGTGATCACCGGCACCGCCGGGATCGACGAGCTGACCGGCACGAGCAGCAATGATCATCTCATCGGCCTTGACAGCAACGACACGCTCACCGGCCTTGGCGGAAACGATCTGCTCGATGGCGGCGCTGGAGCCGACACCATGGCCGGCGGGCTGGGCGATGACATCTATGTCGTCGATGTGGCCGGAGATGTGGTGACTGAACTTGCCGGGCAAGGCACCGATACCGTGCAGACGACTCTCGCGAGCTATACGCTGGGGAGCAATGTCGAGAACCTGACTTTCACGGACAATGCCGCGCACACGGGCACCGGAAATTCCTTGAACAACGTGCTCACGGGCGGCGGCGGCGCGGATAGCCTGAACGGGGGCAGCGGTGCGGACCGGCTGGTCGGCGGGCTGGGGAACGACACCTATACGGTCGACAACGCAGGCGACACGACAATAGAAGACGCGGGTGCAGGGACCGATATCGTGCTGGCATCGATCAGCTGGACCCTTGCCGCGAACCTCGAGAATCTGGCGCTATCGGGTAGCGCGGCGATCAGTGCCACCGGCAACAACGATGCCAATATCCTGACAGGCAACAGCGCGGCCAACGTGCTCACCGGCCTCGGCGGCAACGATACGTTGAACGGCGCTGCGGGTGCCGACACGATGATCGGCGGGCAGGGCAACGACAGCTACGCCGTTGATAATGCGGGCGATGTGACCACCGAGGCGGCAGGGGAGGGAACCGACAGCGTATCCTCCTCGATCACCTGGACGCTGGCCGCCAATGTCGAGAATCTGACGCTTTCGGGCTCGGCCGCTACGGCTGGCACCGGCAACTCCGACGCCAACGTGATCACCGGCAACGGCGCGGCCAACGTGCTCACCGGACTCGGCGGCAACGACACGCTGAATGGCGGCGCGGGCGCGGACACGATGATCGGCGGGCTGGGCGATGACAGCTATGTCGTTGACAACGCGGGCGATGTGGTGACCGAACTCGCTGCGCAGGGCACCGACCTTGTGACGGCCTCGATCGCCTGGACGCTGGGCGCAAACTTCGAAAACCTGACGCTGTCGGGCTCGGCCGCGATCAGCGCCACGGGCAACGATGATGCCAATGTCCTCACCGGTAATTCGGGCGCGAACCTGCTGACGGGCTTTGGCGGCAACGATACGCTGAACGGCGGATCGGGCAGCGACACGATGATCGGCGGGCTGGGTGATGACACCTATGTTGTTGATTCAACAGGTGATGTAGTGACCGAGCTCGCGGGCGAGGGCATCGATGTCGTGCGCACTACGCTGTCGAGCTACACGCTGGCGGCGAATGTCGAATACCTGACTTTCACCAACTCTTCGGCGCATAGCGGCATCGGCAATGCGCTGAACAACGTGATCACGGGCAACGCCGGCAACGACACGCTGAACGGCGGCGCGGGTGTGGACACGCTGGTCGGCGGCTTCGGCAACGACAGCTATGTGGTGGATGATGCCGGTGATGTGGTGATCGAGTTCGCTGCGCAGGGCACCGATCTCGTGACGGCCTCGGCCAGCTATATGCTTTCGGCCAACGTCGAGAACCTCACGCTTTCGGGCATTGCCGCGATCAACGGCACCGGCACCAATGATGCCAACGTACTCACCGGCAATTCGGGCGTGAACGTGCTGACCGGGCTTGGCGGCAATGACACGCTGAACGGCGGGGCGGGCAACGACATCCTGATCGGCGGGCTGGGCGATGACACCTATGTCGTCGATGCCGCAGGCGATGTAGTGACTGAAGCGGCCGACGAGGGCATCGACACAGTGCGGACCACGCTTTCGAGCCTGACCCTTGCGGCCAATGTCGAGAACCTGACCTTCACCAACAGCGCTGCCCACAGTGGCACCGGCAACGAGCTGAACAACGTGCTCACCGGCAATACGGGAGCCGACACGCTGAATGGCGGGGCCGGCGCGGACAGCTTGATCGGCGGGCTGGGCAACGACACCTATGTCGTTGATAACGCGGGCGATGAGACCATCGAAGCAGCGGGGGCGGGCACGGATACCGTCTCAGCCTCGCTCAGCTGGACGGCAGGCGCGAATATCGAGAACCTGACGCTGACCGGTAGCGCCGCGATGGACGGCACCGGCAACACGCTCGACAACGTGATTACCGGCAACACCGGCAACAACACGCTTAGCGGTCTCGACGGCAACGACACGCTGTCCGGTGGGCTCGGCAATGATACGCTGCTGGGCGGCAACGGCATTGACCGGCTGACTGGCGGCAATGGCAATGACACGCTGAACGGTGGTGCGGGGGCAGATACCTTCGTGTTCGAAACCGCGCCCAATGCCGCGACCAACTATGATGCCGTGCAGGACTTCACTTCTGGCACCGATGTGCTCGCCTTCAGCCGCGCGGTGTTCACCAGCTTTGCCGTGACCGGGGCGATGAGCGCCGATGCGTTCTGGTCGGGCGCGGGGGTGAACGCGGCGCATGATGCGACGGACCGCTTCATCTACAACACCGCGACCGGCGTGCTGTGGTACGACCGCGACGGTACGGGCGCCGCTGCAGCCATGCAGGTGGCGGTGCTGACGGGCGCGCCCGCGCTGGCTTTCAGTGATTTCCAGATCGTGGCTTGAGCGGACTGACCTAGCCTTCCGCTGCGATCATCCTCGCGAGTGCCGTGCGGAAGCGGAATGAGGCGAGATCGTTCTTGAGATCGATCATCGGCGTGGGGCTGGTCTCCATGCCGATCTGCACTGCGTTCAGGATCACGCGGTCCTCCTCGAACGCGTGCTTCACATCGTGGGTGAACTCTTCGGAGATCGCCGCATCATCGGGCGCGAAATTCCTGAGCTGGAACCAGAAATAGCGCGTCTGCCGCGCGTTTACGGGCGTGAGGAAATTGAAGCTGTCCATGCAGAATGCGTCAGCGTGGAGCGGCGCTTCGTGCCCGCCGGTACTGGCCGGCACGAACACCGCCTTGATCACCGCATTTGAAGGATAGCGCACTTCATAGTGCTGATAGCGGTCTGCGCGGCCGGAGAAGCGCAGGAACTTGGCGTAGAATGGCGCAGGCGCGGTATTCATCAGCCAGCGCGCGGCGGTAACGCCATCGGCGCGAGAGGTCGTCTCGATCGGGACGGCGGCGCACGAGCTGTCGCCGAACGAGCCGGGGTGGACCCAGGTGACGTGCGTGGGATCGAGCAGGTTGTCGACCACATGGAGGTAATGGCAATCGACCTGCATCACCGGGCCGCGGTTGGTGCCCCAATCAGGCGAGCCCCACTGCGGGATTTCGACGATTTTTGCCGGATCAGCCTCGGCAACATCGCCCATCCAGATCCAGACGAGGCCATAGCGTTCCGCCAGCGGATAAGCGCGCACGCAGGCCTTCGGCGGCGCGGCTTGCGTAGGCGCGGCCACGCAGGCGCCGGCGGTATCGAAGGTGAGGCCGTGATAGCCGCAGACGAGGCGGTCGCCTTCGCGCCGGCCCATGGAGAGCGGCAGCTTGCGGTGCGGGCAGGCATCTTCGAGCGCGACTGGCTGGCCGTCACTTGCACGGAACAGCACAATTCGCTCGCCGAGAATTTCGAGCGGAGTCAGTGCGTTGGTAATCGCGTCGGCCCAGTCCGCGACATACCACGCGTTCCTGAGCCAGCCGTCGGCGCCGAGGCCTTTGCTCACCGCGCCTAGTCCTTCGCGCCTTCCGCCGCCTGTTCGTGGTGGCGGATCACTTCCTCGATGATGAAGCGCAGGAACTTCTCGCTGAATTCGGGATCGAGCTTGGCATCGGCCGCAAGCGCGCGCAGGCGGGCAATCTGGCGTTCCTCACGCGAAGGGTCGCTGGCGGGGAGCTGGTGCGCCGCCTTGTAGGCGCCGACCGCCTGGGTGATGCGGAATCGCTCGGCGAGGATATGGATCATCGCCGCATCGATATTGTCGATGCTCTGGCGGTAACCGGCCAGAACCGGGTCTTCGCTCATCCCAAATCTCCGTTCATTCGCCCCGCCGCATTGGGGATGCGACCCACTGTGGCACAAGTTGCATCTTGCCAAGCGCCGGTGGGCAGGCCAAGCGGGCGGTCGATGACCGCGACCATCCATCCTATACCCCGCCGCGCCGAGCCTTCGTTGCAGCCGCTTATGGCGCTCGTGGCCGATGGCATGAACAGTGTCAACGAAGTGATCCTCGGCCGCATGCAATCGCGCATACCGCTGATCCCTGCGCTCGCCGGGCACCTGATCGCCGGCGGTGGCAAGCGCATGCGCCCGATGCTCACTCTCGCCAGCGCTTCGCTGCTGGGATACGGCGGCAGCCGCCACTACAAGTTGGCCGCGACCGTGGAGTTCATTCACACCGCCACGCTGCTGCACGACGACGTGGTCGATGGATCGGACATGCGGCGCGGCAAGAAGGCCGCCAACATCATATACGGCAACCCTGCCACGGTGCTGGTGGGCGATTTCCTGTTCAGCCGCAGCTTTGAACTGATGGTCGAGGATGGCAGCCTCAAGGTGCTGAAAATCCTCTCCAATGCCTCTGCCGTGATCGCCGAGGGCGAAGTCGACCAGCTGGTTGCGCAGCGCCAGGTGGACACGAGCGAGGAACGCTACCTCGCGATCATCAACGCCAAGACCGCCGCGCTGTTTTCCGCGGCCTGCCGCATTGCCGCCGTCGTGGCGGAACGCAACGAGACCGACGAACTGGCGCTCGATAGCTATGGCCGCAACCTTGGCATCGCGTTCCAGCTCGCGGACGATGCCATCGACTACGATTCCGATGCGTCCGAGATGGGCAAGGACCAGGGCGACGACTTCCGCGAGGGCAAGATGACCCTTCCCGTGATCCTCGCCTACGCGCGGGGCTCGGCCGAAGAGCGCACGTTCTGGCAGGAAGCGATTGCGGGTGATCGCAACAGCGATGCTGATCTGGCCCATGCCATCTCGTTGATCCGCAAGCACGAAGCGGTGAACGCGACGCGCGAGCGCGCCCGGCATTATGCCCAGCGGGCCATCGATGCGATTGCGGCATTCCCGGCGAGCGCCGCCAAGGTGGCGATGACCGAGGCTGCGGAGTTTGCTGTCGCGCGGCGGTATTGAGCGGCAGGGGCAAAGCCCGCCAGCTAGAGCATCACTTCGTTTATGCGGCTCTGGATCCCCGCCTGCGCGGGGATGACGAAGGGGAATGGGAAACGCCCGTCGTCATTCCCGCGCAGGCGGGAATCCAGAGCGTCACGAACTACGCTCTGGATTACTTTGCTAACCTCGCAAGGACGCAATGGGGGCGAGTATTCCATAGGACACCTGCCCGTCCCTCTTACCCCATCGGGTACATTATTTCGCGGCTCACCGCGTTGACCGCCTTTATCGCTTCGTCCGGCAAGATCAGATCGGCGGCGGCGAAGATCGGGGCGCATTGGGCCTCGGTTGTCACGCCGACGATGGTCGAGGCGACGAAATCGTGCTGCTTGGACCAGGCGACCGCGAAGGTCACGGGATCGAGGCCGTGCTCGGCAGCGATGGCTGCGAAGCGTTCTGCGGATTCGACCGACTTATCGTTGACGAAGCGGCGCGCCATGCCGGCCTGACGGCCGCCCATTTCGAGGTACTTCGAAAAACGCGCGCCATCGGGCCGCGCGCCGCCGCTGTATTTGCACGCCAGCACACCGCCGCCGATGGGGGAGTAAGGGATGAGGGAGACGCCTTCCTTGCGGCAGACCTGTGCCAGTTCATCCTCGAAGCGGCGGTTGTTGAGGCTGAAGTTGTTCTGGATCGTGTGGTAGCGCGCGGCGCCCACGGCCTTGGCGGCTTCGATGGACTTCATCAGGCCCCACGAGGTCTCGTTCGAGCAGCCGAGAACGCGTACCTTGCCCGCGCGGACCAGTTCGTCGAGCACTTCCATGGTTTCCTCGTAAGGCGTGTCATGGTCTGGCCAGTGGGTCTGGTAGAGGTCGATATAGTCGGTGCCGAGCTTGGTCAGGCTTTCTTCGACCGCGCGGATGATGTTGTGCCGATCGAGTGCGGTCATGCCATTGCGCTTGGGGCTCTTGAACCAGACGTGGCTGGGACCGGAGACTTTGGTGGCCATGATGATCGCATCGCGCGGCTTGGTTTTCAGCCACTTGCCGACGATTTCCTCGGTACGGCCAACCCACTTCGCGTCGGGCGGGACGGGATAGCCTTCGGCCGTGTCGTAGAAATTGATCCCTGCGTCGTAACTCATGTCGAGGATGCGCAGCGATGTCGCCTCATCGGCCTGACTGCCGAAGGTCATCGTGCCCATGCAGATATCGGAAACGACAATGGCGGACGTGCCGAGGCGGCGGTGTTGCATGTGTAATGGGCTCCCGTGGGGTTTGGCCAAGGGTGGCGTTTGAGGCCGGGGTGGTCAAGCGCCTGCCCCTATTGAATTTGCGGATGGGCGCGTGCGCTCAGCCCGGGCCGGGATTGCCGAAGGCGGGGCCCATGCGGGCAGGGGCGCTGGCGTCTCCCGGAGTGGGCGAGGGCGCGGGCTTGGCTGGCGGATCGGTGCAGGGATCGGCGCCGACCATGCTGTCGGGCCGGTTCTCCAGCCGTACGCCGCCTGCCTGAAGATCGTCGTAGCGCGGGCGCACGCGCTGCACCTTGCCGCTGCGCAGCGCGGTAATGACGCCGGGGCAGCGCAGGCCGGCCAGCGTGCTGGCGTGCTCCCATGTGCCCTGCTCGTTTCTGACGAAAACAGCGGCGTTGTCCTGCGGCTCGGGCGGATTGTCGTTCACCAGCTTGGAATTGTGGACGACGATCAGCTGCGCCGCGCTGCCGCCGCCGGGCAGCACGAACACATCGCAGGCGGTGCCGTCTATCAAGCACTGCGCGCCGTAGATGCCCTTGCCCTTCCAGTCGGCCGCGCGGAAATCGGGCGGCAGGGCGGCGCCTTTGGGATAGACGGCGGCGTGCGTGAAGGGGGCTTCGGTGATCGCGGCGTTGACCGAGTCCTCCCGGCCGTAGCTGCGCGATTCGTTTTTCTGCGCGCGTTTGGCGCGGGCGGCGATTTCGGGATTGGGATCCTTGGTGAGCGCGGCGAGCGCTGCGGTGCCGGTGGGGCCGGTATCGAAGCGCAGGAACTGGTAGTCGAACTTGTCGGGCGCGGTGGCGCCGGAATGGAGCCGCGCGATCTGGCTCGCGACTGAGATGCGCGCAGGATCGGCGAGCGGGGAAAACAGCCCGGCAAGGATCACCAGCACGGCGAAGCTGGCCGTGACATTGACGCGTTCGAGGCGCCTCAGCCACGTGGTGCGATCTGCTGACGCCCACGTGTAACCTGCGCTGTAGAATACGGCCATCGCGGCGGTGGCGGCGGAGAGCACACGCTGCGGTGTCCAGCCATATTGACCCACGCGCAGCAGGATTGCCCAGGCGGCGAGCAGCGCAAGCACCAGCATGACCGGCCCAGCGATGCGCCCGGCCCAGCGCAGCACGGCGGGCGGGGCGTGTTCGGGGTCGCCGTCCTTGTATGCAGCGTTGAGCAGGACAAGCATGACCGAGACGGCGGTGAGCAGGATCGTTGCGGCGTAGCGCGTTTCCCATAGCGGCGTGACGCCCTGCACCAGCAGTGCAGCGAGGAACGCGGCGCCAAGCACCGTTACCAGCGGCAGGAGCCAGCCGAGCAGGGTAAGGCCGAGGTTGCGCATCCCCCGCAGCAGGGCGGGGCGCACATCGGTGATATGGACCGACGCGGCGAAAGCGACCGCGAGGACCGGGCAGCGGAACCAGTTGTGCTCCAGCATCCGCCCGAAGGCGCGCACATGGATCAGATCGAATAGCGCGGCGCCCAGTTGCAGCACACCCCAGACCAGCAGCACGAAGCCCAGCGAGAGAACGAACTGGAAGGCGCGCATCCAGCTTTCCTCGAAATGCGCGGCATAGTGGCTGTAGAGCTGGTGGCCGCTCTCGCGAAATTCGAGGAGCTGGTTGACGATGAACAGCGCAATGCCGGAGCAGAAGATCAGGCTTGCCGAGGGCCAGATGCGGGGCACGAGCTCGCCGCTGTCGAACGGATCGCGCGCAATGTCATAGGCGGTGAGCAGCCCGAGGACGGCAATGGCGCCCACAAGGTAGATGGCGAGGCGCCGGGCGCGCATCCGGCCCAGCTCTGCCAGCGCGACGACCGGGATAAAGGCGGTGATGAGCGCCAGCGTCGCAAAAGCAGCGGGGTGGCGCACGCTCCACCAGGTTTCCGGCGGCGGCCTGAGCCCGTCGTAATACCGCGATGGCTGCACCAGTTCGAGCAGTAGCCAGGCCGCGATACCCTGCATGAGGCCGATGGCCAGCCGCAGCTTGCCGATAAGAGGCTGCAATTCAGGCCCGGCAGGTTGTTCAGCGGTCAAGATCGGGTCCTCTTCGGGCGAGAGGCTAAAGCCTGCGGGGCGCGCTGGCTAGCCGCCTTCAGGTCCGTTCCGGCGGCGCAGGATCAACCAGATCGCGCCCGCGATCAGCGCGGCAGCCCCGGCGATCAGCGCGGCAATGGCGGCGCCGCTGGCCAGCAGGCTGGTGAGGAGCGCGACGACGATTTCTATGCTGGTCCTCATGCTGCGGGCCTAGCATGGATTGCGGGCGCTGCGCAGGGTGCTTAGGGCAAGGCGCGTGAGCGAGCTTCCCATCCATGTCGTGCTGCCCGAATTGCTGGACGCCTTGCGCGGGCATCCCTCCGCTGTGCTTATTGCGCCGCCGGGGGCGGGCAAGACGACTGCAGTGGCGCCTGCGCTGATCGGCGAGGGCTGGTGCAAGGGCCAGGTGATCGTGCTGAGCCCCCGGCGCGTGGCCGCGCGCGCAGCGGCGGAGCGCATGGCCGAGATGCTGGGCGAGGCGGCGGGGGAGACGGTGGGCTATGTCACCCGGCTCGATGCCAAACGCGGGCCGCGCACGCGCATTGTGGTGATGACCGAGGCGATCTTCGTTTCCGCGCTGCTGGCCGATCCGGAATTGGCCGGAGTTTCGGCAGTGCTGTTTGACGAAGCGCACGAGCGCGGGCTGGGCAGTGATCTCGCGCTGGCGCTGGCGATTGAGGCGCAAGGCGTGCTGCGCGATGATCTCAGGCTCGTGGTGATGTCTGCCACGCTCGATGGCGCGCGGTTTGCGCGGCTGCTGGGGGCCAATCCTTCTGGTGAATGCCCGGTGGTCGAGAGCGAGGGCAAGGCGCATCCTCTGGCGATCCGCTGGCTGGGTTCGCGGCCTGATTTGCGGCCCGAGCAGGCGGCCGCCAGCGCAGTGGTCTCGGCATGGGGCGAAGAACAAGGCGATATCCTCGCGTTCCTGCCCGGCGTCGCGCAGATCGAGCGGTGTGCGGACTTGCTGGCCGAGCGCCTGCCACAGGCGCTGGTGCTGCCGCTGCATGGGCAAGTGGAGCCGGCAGGCCAGCGCGCTGCGATCCGGCGTGCGTCCGATGGGCGGCGGCGGGTTGTGCTGGCGACGAGCATCGCAGAGACCTCGCTGACCTTGGACGGCGTGCGGATCGTGGTCGATGCAGGGCTTTCGCGCCGGTCGGAGTTTGACAAGGCGGCGGGCGTCTCGCGGCTGGTGACAGTGCGCGCGAGCCAGGCTTCCGCCGCGCAGCGGGCGGGCCGCGCGGCGCGGCAAGGGCCGGGCGTGGCTTACCGATTGTGGGAAGAGGCTGCCCATGCGGGGCGCGAGGCGTTCGATCCGCCGGAAATCCTGACCAGCGATCTCGCTCCGCTGGCGCTGACGCTGGCGCAATGGGGCGCGGGCGATCCGGCAGACATGGCATGGATCGATCCGCCGCCGGCGGCTGCCATGGCGGCGGCGCGGGGGCAGTTGGCGGCGCTGGGCGCGCTTGATGAAGAAGGGCGGATTACTGCGCATGGCCGCGCCATGGCATCGCTGCCGATGGAACCGCCACTCGCGCACATGCTGCTGTTTGCGGCAGCGCGGGGGCAGGCGGATCAGGCGGCACGGTTGGCGCTGCTGCTGCAGGAGCGCGGGCTGGGCGGGCGGGGCGAGGATCTTGCTGCTCGGCTGGAGCGCTGGGAACGCGAGCGGGGCGGTAGGGCCGAGGCTTCGCGCAAATTGGCGGACAGGTGGGCGAAGGCGGCGGAGCGCGCGGCACGGGAACTCCATGCGGCGCGCGGGGCTGAGGTGCCGCTTGGCGCGCTCTTGGCCGAAGCATTCCCGGACCGGATTGCACGGGCGCGTTCGGCCAGCGGGGAAGAGTGGCTGGCCTCGGGCGGGCGGGGCTACCGGCTTGATCCGGCAAGTTCGCTTTCCCGCGCGGCATGGCTGGTGATCGGCGATGCGCAAGGCGAGGCCAAGGGCGCGCGGATCACGGCGGCGCTGGCGCTGGAGGAAGCCGAGGTCACGCGGCACCTCGCGCACCGGATCGAGAGCCGGCATACGCTGGCGTGGAACGGTGCCGAGGCGCGGGTTGAGGCGCGGCTGGAGCGGCGGCTGGGGGCCGTGGTGCTGGCGCGCGTGCCCGATCCCGCGCCGGAGCCTGCGGCGGTCGAGGCGCTGCTGATTGAACGGCTCCGCGCCGAGGGCCTCAGTCTGCTGCCTTTGGGCGGAAAGGCCGCCGCGCTGATCGAGCGCGCGCGCTATGCGGGGCTGGAGGCGCTTTTGGAAGACGTGCTGCTGGCTGATGCGGAGACGTGGCTGGGGCCGGTTCTGGCAGGTCGGCGGGATTTTCAGGTTTCTGCGGCGCGGCTTCATGATGCGCTGCTGGAGCGGCTTGACTGGAACGGGCGCGCGGCGCTCGACCGGCTGGCCCCGGCGGAATTCCGCTCCCCTGCGGGGACGAGCCATGCGATTGACTATGCGCACGAGGGCGGCCCGATGGTGGAACTTCGGGTGCAGGCGCTGTTCGGGCTGGATCGGCACCCGGTGATCGGTGACCCCCAAAGCGGCACGGCGCGCCCGCTGCTGCTTTCGCTCACCTCGCCGGGGCAGAAGCCGATCCAGACCACGGCCGATCTGCCCGGCTTCTGGCGCGGATCATGGCGCGATGTGGTGAAGGACATGAAGGGCCGCTACCCCCGGCACCGCTGGCCCGAGGCGCCATGGGAAGAAGCGCCGAGCCTGAAGACGAAGAATGCCTTCGAAGGAAGGAAGCGGACTTGATTTGAAAGGCGAATCGTGGGCATGGGGCCCGTATGACTGCACGCATCTATCAGCGCCCGAAGAATGCCATGCAATCGGGCCGTGCCCGCACCCAGGAATGGGTTCTCGAATTCGCGCCGGCCGAGGCGCGGCGTCCTGATCCGTTGATGGGCTGGTCCGGTTCGGGCGATACGCAAGCGCAGGTCGTGCTCACGTTCGCGAGCGCCGACGAGGCGAAGGCCTATGCCGACAAGTATGGCATTGCCGCGCATGTCAGCCCGGTGCCGGCAAGGCGGCTCAAGCTGCAGAGCTACGCCGACAACTTCCGGTAAATCCCGCCGCAAGCAGCGCGGGATTGCAATTTCCGGCAAGCGCGGCCATATCGCGTGCCGGGAGTCGGGCGGACGTTTGCTGTCGCCAACCTGGTCAGGTCCGGAAGGAAGCAGCCACAACGATGCGCGGCGGGTCGCCCGGCTCCTTCAATCCCTCTCAGATATACCCCTCATCCGCGAACGCGCTTCGTTGCGTGAGCCTGTGGCGGGCACCGTGCCGCTGACTTTGCCGAGGCCAAAGGGCACCATGTTGGCGTAGATCGTTTCGCTGCCGTGTTCGGGCACGACATAGGTTTCATGGAAAATGCCCACGGTGCCATCGTTGCCCACCGCCTTGTTGAACGCGGTCCACGCGGGCCAGTGTTTCTGATCCCGGGCGCGGGCATAAGCCTCCAAGGCATCGAAATCGCGCCAATATTGCAGCAGCGCGATGGTGCGCAGATTTCGCAGCATGGTTTCGGAGCCGAGAAAACCGCTTTCCGGATTGCGATAGAGTTCGTCCAGCATCGGGCCCATGGATCGGATCACTGGGAGCCACTTGCCCAGCTTGTGGAAGTGATTGATCCGCATGCCGATCACGAAGACGACGAGCGGGCCCTGATGGGCGGCGGTCATCCGGCCGGGTGTGACTTTGCTCATCGCCGGAGGGTTGCGCTGTGCAACCTGCGTGTCAATCCCCGGCAAGCTTCGCCAGAGGGCTTCGACAATTGGCCGCCAAGCGCCTAATCAGGAGCCATGGCCGATTCCACCGACATGTTTGGCGATCCGATTGCGGACGAGCCCGAGGACGATACCCCGAGCGCCGCGGAGCTTGCGGCGGCGGGCCAGGCCGCGATGTTCGGCGATCCTGCACCGGTAGTACGCGAGGAACGGGCACCGCCGCCGGCCCCTGCTCCTGCGCCGGCCGCTGCGTCTGCGCCTGCGCCTTCCGGCCAGCCCTACCGCGTGCTTGCGCGCAAGTATCGCCCGCAGACTTTTGCCGAGCTGATCGGTCAGGATGCGATGGTCCAGACGCTGGGTAACGCGATTCGGCGCGGGCGGCTGGCCCATGCCTTCCTGATGACTGGCGTGCGCGGGGTCGGCAAGACGTCCACCGCGCGCCTGATTTCCAAGGCGCTCAATTGCATCGGGCCGGACGGGCAGGGCGGGCCGACGATCGACCCTTGCGGGGTGTGCGA
>CANGJB010000063.1 GCA_947453945.1 Sphingomonadaceae bacterium | reverse complement strand
GATGGAGGGCCTGAAACCTGAGGGAAAGGATCCCTATGCCATCGAAATCAATGAAGTACGTGATGTAAACAACGACGGAGCGATTGATCTTGCAGATGTTGAATGGCTGTTACGCAATGATAAAAACATTTGCCGATCTTTGACCTATGACGGCGAATATGGCGCCGGAGACTTCCGCAATGCCGAATGCGTGGAATATCTTAAGCAAGCAGATGTTGTTGTCACAAATCCCCCATTTTCATTGTTTAGAGAGTACGTTGATCAATTACTACATTATAACAAGCTCTTTCTTATTATTGGCAATGTAAATGCTATTACATACCTAGAACTTTTTGACCACGTAAAAGAAAATAGAATGTGGCTTGGCGTCAGCATTCATAGTGGCGACCGTGAGTTCGGCGTACCTGATTCTTACCCATTAAAAGCAGCAGGCTTTAGAGTAGATGAGCAAGGTCGAAAATTCATCAGAGTAAAGGGCGTTCGCTGGTTTACAAATTTAGATCATTCTCAGCGACATCAGATGTTGCCACTTTTCAGGAGATTCTCTCCACACGAATACCCGACATACGATAATTTTCCAGCAATTGAAGTTTGCAAAGTTGCCGATATACCCATGGATTACAATGAATTAATGGGCGTTCCAATTACATTTTTGGATAAATACAACCCAGATCAATTTGAGATAATAGGAAGTTACAACAACGGCGCGCATGGGACTCAACTTGGCGCAAAGAAGACACGAGCAATTTCTAACGGTAAGTCATTGCAGTGGAATGGCCCCGTAGTGAATGGCAAGCCATTGTATAAGCGGATTGTTATCAGACGGCGGGGGCAGATGTGAAAATTGAGCTGCAAAATATCACGATCGCTAAACTCGTTTCCACCTACGAAGATAAGGGTGAATCGGGAGTCACTGGCTACAATGGCAAGCTCAACATTCGCCCCGCTTATCAGCGCGAGTTCGTCTACAAGGAAAAGCAGCGCGACGCCGTGATCGAAACGGTGCGAAAAGGCTTTCCGCTCAACACTATGTACTGGGCTGTCACGGACGACGGGGGCTACGAGCTCATGGACGGGCAGCAACGCACGATCAGCATTTGCCAATATGTCAGCGGGGACTATTCGGTGTTGATCGACGGTAACCCGTTCGGCTTTGCCAATCTCCCGAAGGAGCGTCAGCAGCAGATTCTTGATTATGAACTGTCGGTTTATGTGTGCGAGGGTACAGATCAGGAAAAGCTCGACTGGTTCCGCGTGATCAATATTGCGGGCGAAAAACTGACCGATCAGGAACTGCGCAACGCCATCTACACCGGCCCGTGGCTCGCCGCTGCAAAGATCTGGTTCTCAAAAAGTGGTGCTCCTGCTGCGGCCATTGGCAATAAACTGCTGAATGGAACGCCGATCCGGCAGGACTATCTGGAGACCGCGCTCGATTGGCTCTCTGAAGGCAAGATTGAAGCCTACATGGCGGCGCATCAACACGACCAGAATGCTAACGAGCTGTGGACCTATTTCCAGAACGTGATCAACTGGGTCAATCTGACATTCCCCAATTACCGCAACCAGATGAAGGGTGTTGCGTGGGGACCACTGTATAACCGCTTCAAGGATGCACCGCTCGACACGGCCCAGCTGGAAATCCAAGTGGCGCGGCTCATGCAGGACGAGGATGTGACCCGAAAACCCGGTATCTACGATTATGTGCTGAGCGGCAGCGAGCGGGCGCTGTCCATCCGCGCCTTCACCGACAATATGAAGCGCGAAGCCTATGAGCGACAGCAGGGTATCTGCACGGTCTGCGCCAAACACTTCGAGATCGGTGAAATGGAAGCCGACCACACCACGCCTTGGAGCAAGGGCGGCAAGACAATCGCGGCGAATTGCCGGATGCTGTGCAAGGCGGACAATCGACTGAAGAGCGGCGTTTAAACCTTTCACCTTCCTAAAGAATGATGGGATGCAAGGGCGATGGCCCTTGCCCGCCGGAGGCATTCTAGTGGCTGGTGGGGGGGCTGCGTTTGGGCGCTTTACCCCTCCGTCAGCGCTGCGCGCTGCCACCTCCTCGAGACGAGCTCGGGGAGGGATTGGCGGCGGTGTGGCGGGCGAAGGCTTTGGCGAGTTTGGTATCGTATTGGTTCTTGGCGTAGTCCGGGCCGTTGTAGCCGCGGGCGAAGGCGGGCCAATCGTGGCGGGCTAGTGCGGCGGCGAGGCCGGTGGCTTTGAGAAAGCGGGCGAAGGCATCGAGCTGGGCGCCCTGCCCCGATACCATCGCGGCGACGAAGGCTTCGACATCGGCAAAGCCGGCAGGCTTGTGATTGAAACCCATGATCTGAAATGCGCCCCAGCTGGCGGATTGCAGCGCGGCGCGGCGATCAAGCGCGATGGCTGCGGCCAGCCGGTCATACTCTGCCGCGCCGCCGCGATAGCCGCCGGGGACACGGCTGGCGATGCGGGGATGGGCGGCATCAAACCGGCGGCGGGTCAGGCGGCTGAACACGTGGCGTTCGAACAGGATCCTGGGGCGGGCATCGGGCAGGAAGCCGCCGCCGCTTTCAACATCGCAGACCGCGCGGAGGGCGGCGGGGCTGCAGCCGAGCGCGTTGGCGGCGCGCTGGAAATCAGCCTCTGTCAGCGGAGCGGGGTTGCCGGTGAATTCGCGCATGGTGGGGGTTCCTCCTGCGCGGGAACGTATCAGGAACAAAATCCCCGGTATCCAACAAAATCAAGGGTGCTTGTCCGATTGGGGCACGCCGATTGCTTATCCCGCTAGAGCGAGAGGGCGCGGGCGCCGGCGGGGCCGGTCCATTGTGCGCGGACGCCCCAGACGTGTTCGATCACCTCTTCGGACAGCGCCTTGGCCGGGGGGCCATCGGCGGCGAGGCGGCCCTTGTGCAGAACGATGACGCGCGCGGCGTGGTTCATGGCGTGGGCGAGGCTGTGGACCACGAGCGCGACCCCGGTGCCCCGATCGGCCAGCGCGCGCAGGTGCGCAAGGAGCGCGGCGGCGTGGGCGAGATCGAGGCTGGCGAGCGGTTCGTCCGCCAGAATCCAGCGCGGGTTTCCGGCGAGGACGCGGGCGAGCAGGACGCGGGCGCGTTCGCCGCCCGAAAGCGTGCGGATGGGGCGATCCGCGAGATGCGCGCAATCGAGCGCGGCGAGCGCGGCGGCGGCGGCGGCGGCATCTTCAGCCGCGGAAGTGCGGTGCGGCAGGCGGCCGAGGCGCACGAGCGCGGCGGCGCTGAGGTTCCACGCGGGCTCGGCATGTTGGGCGAGATAGCCGATGCTTTGCGCGCGGGTGCACGGGGGGATGGCCGCGAGGGGGGTGCCATCGAGCGTGACATTGCCGGTTCCGGGGCCGGGTTCGAGGCCGGCGAGCGCGCGCAGCAGCGTGGTCTTGCCCGCGCCGTTGGGGCCGCAGATGGCGGTGAGTTCGCCCGGACGCAGCGCGGTGGTCATATCCGTCAGCCGGGCGGGAACGGTGAGGTATGCGCAGGCGAGGATCATGCGAGGCCGCTCCTGAGGCGCAGGAGGAGATGCAGGAAGAACGGCGCGCCCAGCAGGCTGAGCGCGATGCCGATGCGCAGCTCTCCGCCCGCGAGGGGGAGCAGACGGCAGAGGCAATCGGCAAGGAGCAGGAGGAGCGCGCCGCCAAGCGCGCTGGGGAGCAGCAGGCTGGAGGGGCGCTGATCGGTGAACGGGCGCAGCAAGTGCGGCACGACAAGGCCGACAAAGCCGATGATCCCCGCCGCCGCAACGCCCGCGCCGACGACAAGGCCCGTGCCCAGCACCATGAGCCAGAGCAGGCGCGCCGGGTCTATGCCGAGGGAGCGGGCGGTTTCCTCCCCCAAGGTGAGCGCATCGAGCGCGGGGGCGGCGCGGGAGAGCAGGATCAGGCCGAGCGCAGTGGGCGGCGCGGCGAGGAGCACATCATGCCACGAACGGCTTTCGAGGCTGCCCATGAGCCAGGTGACGATCTCGCTCAGCGCGAAGGGATTGGGCGCGAGGCTGATGACGAGGCTGGTGAGCGCGCCGGCGAAGCTGGCGAGCATGAGCCCGGCGAGCGCGAAGAGCGTGGTGCTATTGGGACCGCTGGCATTGCCCGCGATGAGGCCGAGCGCGGCCATGGCGGCGGCGGCTCCGACCAGCGCGGCAAGCGGGAGCAGCACGCCGAGGCCGAGCGCCAGCGCAAGGACCGCGCCGAACGCAGCGCTGGGGGCGACGCCGAACAGGCCCGGGTCTGCCAGCGGATTGCGCAAGTAGCCCTGCATCGCAGCGCCGCTGGCGCCCAGCCCTGCGCCGATCACGAGCGCGAGCGCGGCGCGGGGCGCGCGCAATTCGGCGAGGATGGTGAAGGCGTTCGCGGTGTGGGGCGCGAAGGGGTTTAGCCAGACTTGCCCGGCGAGGAGGCTGAGGGGGATGGCGAGCGCGAGCAAGCCGATGAGGAGGGGGACGGGGCGGTTCATAGCGCGCGGCGCACCTGGGCGAGGCGCTTTGCGGCGGGGATGATCGTGGGGCCGGCGCAATAGAGCAGGCGCGGATCGAGGGGCGCGCGGGCGGTGCCAGTGAGGTGGGCGAGCGCGGGGTGGCTTAGGGCGCGGTCTGGCCCGGCGGTGAGGATCACGCGCGGAGGATCGGCCATGACGCGTTCGAGCGGGAGCTGGTCCGCCTGCCCCAGCCCGCGCGCGGCGGCGAAATTGGCAAAGCCGGTGCGGCGCAGGAGATCGGCGATCAGCGTGCCATCACCCGGGACGATGCCGCCGGGTTCCCACACCAGCGCGGGGACGCCTTTTGTGCCGGGGTTTGGCGCGGCGGCGGCGAGCGCTGTGTCGATGCGCTGGATCAGCGCCTCACCCTTGGCCGGGTTTCCGGCGAGTGCGGCGAGCGCGCGGATCTGGGTGCGGCTTTGCTCCACCGTGCTGGCGATGCCGAGCGTTTCAAGGCGCATGCCGAGGCGCTGGTAGGCGGACGCGGTGGCGGGCGGGACGAAAGTGCCGTCCACGATCACATCCGGGCGGAGCGCGATGATCTCTTCCAGCGTGCCGCGCGTGGTGGGATAGCGGCGGGCCGTGGCCGGGTCCATCGAACTGGCGCGCGGATCGGCGCTGTAGTGCGAGAGGGCGAGGAGCTGGCCGGGCGCGGTGACTTCGGCGAGGATCGCATCGGCGCAGGGGTTGAGGCTGACGATGGTCGGGGCGGCGCGGGGCGCGGTTTGCGCGGGGGTTTGCGTGCAGGCAGCGAGCGCGAGGGTGCAAAGCACAACACCCCGGCCCCCTCCTCTGACAAGGAGGGGGAGAAGTAAGGAAGTTACCCCTCCGACCCGCCTGCGGCGGGCCACCTCCCCATTTGGGCTTCGCCAAAATGGGGAGGACCAAGGCTCGCGCTTCGCCATCAGTAGCGGACCCTGAGGCCGGCGAAGGTGCCGCGGCCCACGGCGCTGAAGCCGGCGGCAGTGGGGAGGCGGTTGTCGAACAGGTTTTCGATGCGGGCGTAGACCGTCACGCGGTCATGCACCGGCAGGCTGGCGCGGATGGTGGCGACAGGGCCGCCGGGGAGCCTGGCGGTGTTGGCGGCATCGTCGAAGCTCTCGCTGATGAGCCGCAAGTCTGCGCCGAGGGCAAGGCCGGCGAGCGGGGTTTCCCAATCCGCGCTGAGGGTGAGCGCGTGGTGCGGGCGGCGCGAGAGGTCCTTGCCGAAATTGGCGCTGGTGGGGGTGAGATTGCGGGCGCGGGTGTACGTGTAGATATTGCGCAAGGTGAACCGGGCGGTGGGGCGCACGGTGAGTTCGGCCTCGGCCCCTTCGGCGCGGGCCTTGCCGAGATTGTCGT
Organism: Sphingomonadaceae bacterium; assembly: GCA_947453945.1. Lineage (GTDB taxonomy): Bacteria > Pseudomonadota > Alphaproteobacteria > Sphingomonadales > Sphingomonadaceae > Novosphingobium. Next base: position 12,443 of record CANGJB010000063.1, on the reverse strand, counting down.
ACGTGCCGTTCGCGCGGTTTGTGCAGATGCCGGTGGTCTCAAGGTAGCACGAGACGAAGGCGATGAGATTGCGGCTATCGCGCCGATAGACGGTGACGGCGGCGCGGACGGGGCCCGCGGCGTATTCAAGGCCGGCATCGTAGCTGCGGGTGCGTTCGGGCCGGAGCGCGGTGTTGCCATAGTCCGACAGGAGCTGGAACAGCGTGGGGGCCTTGAAGCCTTCGCCGTAGCTGGCGCGCAGGCGCAGGTTTTCGGCGAGGCGGACGGTGCCGTTGGCGCCAAGCGTGGCGGCGTTGCCGAACTGGCTTTGATCATCATAGCGCAGGCCGGCGGCGAGCGAGACGGCGCTGGTATACCAGCCGAGCATGGCGTGGACGCTGGAGAGGCGGGCGCGGCGCTCGATATCGAAGGTGCCGGAGTAGCGCGTCCATTCGCTGTCCGCGCCGAAATCGAGCGCAAAATCGGCGGGGAGCTGCGCGCGGCCGGTGAGATCGGCGCGGTGGCTGCGGCCGCGATAGCCGTAGCTGGGGGCGGTTCCGAAGGTGGGGTCGTAGTAGTCGCGCTTCGTGTCTGACAGCGCGAAGCCGGTGTTCAGCGTGAGCCAATCGCCCTGGTAGCGCAGGCCGACGCGGCCCGAGGCCTGCCGGGTGGTCTGGTATTCGGGCGTATCGGCGAACGTGTAGTTCGGCGCGGGGTAGCCATCGATATCGGTGCGGGTATCGGCGTAACGGGCGTTCGCCACGAACGAGAGGTCGGGGGCGAGATCGAGCCGGGCCTTGCCGCCGAGGTGCCATTGGCGCGCGCCATCGGGCTCTGTGCCCACGGCAGCAGCGGAGACGCCATCAGTCTGGCTGTAGCCGCCGGTGAGCGAGAGGGCGTAGCTGTTCTTGGCGAGGCCTGCGGTAGCGTCACCGGAGAGGCTGCCCCGGCTGCCGCCTTCGGCGCTGGCTTCGATGCCGTTGAAATCTCTGGAGGTGATGGCGATGACGCCGCCGAGCGCGGCGCTGCCCCAGACGACCGAGTTCGCGCCGCGCAGGACGTCGATCCGCTCGATCCCGCCGCTGGTCAGCGTGCCGAAATCGAAGCCTGCGCCGGGGGCGGAGACGTCTTCGACGCGGACACCGTCGATGAGGACGAGGACTTGCTCTGAATCTGCGCCGCGCAGGCGGACGCCGGTGAACGCGCCGGGGCCGCCGTTGCGGCTGAGCACGAGGCCGGGGACTTGTTCGAGCGCGCGGGTGATGTCCGGGCCTTGCAGGCGGTCCAGATCAGCGGCGGTGATGACGGAGATGGGCTGGCCGGTCTGGTCGATGCGGCGGGGGCTGCCGGTGGCGACGACAGTGATGAGGGCGGGGTCTTCGCGGCGTATATCGACCACGACTTCCCCGTTGCTGCCATCCTGAGCGAACGCAGGAACTGCCAAGGCACACGAAGCCACAGCGGCAAGATACAGATTTTTCATTCGAGTTTCCTCCCGGCCCATGGACGTTGCCGTCCATGGCGGGAGAGTGCGCGGGGCCAATTGGCACGCACTGTCACGCATACGCCCGGTACACCCCGCCCGGCCGCGGAACGACCACACACCGGCAGGTTTCCTGGCTCGCCCGGGTCATCGCTCCCTGCCCGCCTTCCCAGCCCCTTGCGGGGCCAGTGGCATAGTGGACAGGGCGCTAACCGGGCACAGTTGCGGGGGCAGCTTCGGGGTCAGATCCCTTGCAGGACTTGTCCGAATTCCCTCTTAGCCCGCTCTCACGGGCACCGGTGGCGTCGTCGGGCAACGTAGCGGGACCTGCACTTTGGGGCAAGAAGAAGTGAGAAGAACCCCTCCGTCTCGCTTCGCGAGCCACCTCCCCATTTGTCCCTTCGACAAGCTCAGGGGAAAATGGAGAGGGAAGAAAGATAGGTGCTGTTCCTTCCCTCTCCATTTTTCCGAAGGACAAATGGGGAGGTGGCCTGCCGCAGGCAGGTCGGAGGGGTTACTTTTCTTTGCAATAGCGCACGATGGCCTCAGCGATGGTTTCCGGAGATCGCAGCACATCTGCGGCCGGAATGCGGATCACTTCGATGCCAAGTTCGCCCAGCGCGGCGTCGCGCGCCGCATCGCTTGACGGGCGATCGCCCATGTCGTGGCCGATGCCATCGATTTCGAACGCGACTTTCGCTTCGGCGCAGTAGAAATCGAGCACGTAAACGCCGACCGGGTGCTGGCGGCGGATTTTTGCGCCATTCGGGTTGCCGCGCAGCAAACGCCAGAGTTGGCCTTCGGGAAGGCTGGATCGAGCGCGGAACTGGCGCGCCAGCGAGATGTTTCGTGGTTGCTTTGGCCTTGGCAAGAACCCCTCCGTCTCGCTTCGCGAGCCACCTCCCCATTTGTCCCTTCGACAAGCTCAGGGAAAAATGGAGAGGGAAAGAGGAGAAGCGCCGGATGTGGCGTTAACCCGATGGCAGGGGGGTGTGCCTTAGCGGGACGGGGTGAAATGGCGGGATGCGGGGCGCTTTTGGGTGGCCTAGTGCTGCCGTGCCACGTGCGAGTGCCCCTGCCCTATGCCGCTGATCATTGACTACCGGCCGGTGAAACTGCCGCCCCAGGCGATGGCGCCTCGGCGGATGGCTGCGCCTGTGGCTGAGGTGGCGCCTGTTCGTGAGATACCCGCCCCCGCCCCCGCCCCCCTTGCGCAAGCCAAGGTTGTGCGGAAGGGCAGATACAAACGCTGGGCGGGGATCGCGGGCGTGGCGGTGCTGGGGTTTGCGCTGTGGCTGGCCGGGCCGGGCTGGATCGCGCCGGGCGTACCGACAGCAGCGGCGCGCGATGGGTTGCAGCCGTTCGAGCGGGCGGGAGACAGCTTTCCGGGATCGGCGTTCTATTATCTTGCCGGCGACGATACCGGCATGGTGGCGCCCGATGCCGCGCGCAGCGCGTGGGATGCGCAGCTGGCGCAGATCCATGGCGATGATGCCGCCCCGATCACCGGCACTGGCCCAGCCGCGCGGCCGATCACCGCGCGCGGGACGAGCCTTGACCAGAGCCGCGCGCTGCAGTGCCTGACCACGGCGATCTATTACGAAGCGGCGAGCGAACCCGATGCGGGGCAGCGCGCGGTGGCGCAAGTCGTGCTCAACCGCGTGGCGCATCCGGCATGGCCCAACACGGTGTGCGGCGTGGTCTATCAGGGATCGGAACGGTCGGGCTGCCAGTTCAGCTTTGCCTGCGACGGATCGCTGGCGCGCAGGCCAATGGCGGTGTTCTGGGACCGGGCGCGGCGTGTGGCGGCGGATGCGCTGGCCGGATACGTCTATGCGCCGGTGGGGCTGGCGACGCATTACCACACATCGGCGGTGCACCCCTATTGGGCCGACAGCCTGGCCTTCATCGGCACGATCGGCGCGCACCGGTTCTATCGCTGGAGCGGGGCAGCCGGGAGGCCGGCGGCATTCGCTGCGGTCTATTCGGGCGGTGAGCCGGTGGCGGCGCCGCATCCGCGCACATGGACCCCGGCAGCGGCAGACGTGGCCGATCCGATCATGCTGGAGAAGGCGTTCGAGACCGGGCGGATGGACGCGCTGAAAGCGGCGCAGGCGGCGCCTGCCGGACCGGGCGGGCGCAATGCCGCCGCGTTCGGCCAGACCCCGCTGCCCAGCTATACCGATCCGCGCGCAGCCGGGCCCAAGTTTGCGCCCGCAGTAGAAGCCCGCGGCGGCGACGCGCTATACCGCGCAGGCGCTCTGCCGGGGGGCACGGCGGTCAACCCGGCCTACGAGAACGCGGGCAAGTGGATTGCGCAGCCGGGCGGCTGAAGTCAGTCCGATTCGGATAAACTTTGCATTCCAGACGGCGGGCAGCCCTGCGCGCCCGAATGTATGAACGCTTGATTTTCATATAGTTGTTTTCTGGTATCGAGGGTTATCGCCGCCTTTACCCTAAGGGCGAACGCGCTGTTCATGGACACCGGCTAGAAGGGTTTCGTCGCACCAAACGTGGAGATCCCCATGCTGCATTTTGCCCCTCGCTATGGGATCATTTCGCCGTGCCTCGTCCGGCCCCGAGCGGTTCGGCTGACGCGCGCTGCCAACGATAACGGAGCCGCGCTGGCGGGGCGGCGCAAGGGCGCCAACGATAGCGCGAGCGAACAGGAAGCACAGGAAGCCGCCCGGCTGGCCGCTGCGCTGCGGCTGTTTGCCGCGCACGGGCTTTCAGCGGCGCAGCGTGCGTGTGATGCGGCCGAAATCGCGGCGGACGGCGGCGACAGCGCGGGCGCCGCGTGGTGGATCGCGGTCTGCGCGACGCTGGACGGGCCGATGGCGCGGGACTGCGCGGCGCGGGCGAACCAGCTACGCTGAGGCGCCATGCCGCATTATTGCTATTGCGAACTGTTATCGAAAAAACCCGCTCCATGCGGGTTTTTGCGCCTTGCATTCACCCGAAGGCGGGCTTAGGCGGTGCTTATCCGTCTGGAATCCTTCCGGTCATGCGGGACGCGGGGGACTCCTTCGTTTGGTAGTCCGAGCTCCAAAAGAGCCGGACCGCATGTCCCGCAATTCCGGGAAAGGATCGCTACGCCATGGCTCGCAAGAAAATCGCCCTGATCGGCGCCGGCAATATCGGTGGCACATTGGCCCACCTCGCCGCGCAAAAGGAACTGGGCGACATCGTTCTGTTCGACGTGGTGGAGGGCGTGCCGCAAGGCAAGGCACTGGACCTTTCGCAGTGCGGCCCAGTCGAGGGCTTTGACGCGAAGATCACCGGCTCCAACGACTATGCCGACATTGCCGGCGCTGATGTGATCATCGTGACCGCAGGCGTGGCGCGCAAGCCGGGCATGAGCCGCGATGACCTGCTTGGCATCAACCTCAAGGTGATGAAGGCGGTTGGCGAGGGCATCAAGGCCAATGCGCCCGACGCTTTCGTGATCTGCATTACCAACCCGCTGGACGCGATGGTCTGGGCGCTGCGCGAGTTTTCAGGGCTCCCGCACCACAAGGTCGTGGGCATGGCGGGCGTGCTGGATTCGGCGCGTTTCAGCCACTTCATCGCCGATGAATTCCAGGTTTCGGTCAAGGACGTGAACACGTTCGTGCTCGGCGGCCACGGCGACACCATGGTTCCGGTGACGCGCTATTCGACCGTGAACGGCATCCCGGTGCCCGACCTCGTCAAGATGGGCCTTTCGACGCAGGAGCGCATCGACGCGATCGTGCAGCGCACCCGCAGCGGCGGCGGCGAGATCGTGGCGCTGCTCAAGACCGGTTCGGCGTTCTATGCGCCTGCCACTTCGGGCATCGCGATGGCCGAGGCCTATCTGCGCGATCAGAAGCGCATCCTGCCCTGCGCAGCCTATGTCGATGGCCAGTATGGCTTGGACGGGCTCTACGTGGGCGTGCCGGTGATGATCGGTGCGGGCGGCGTTGAAAAGATCGTCGAGATCGCGCTGGACGATGCCGACAAGGCCGGGCTGCAGGTCTCGGTCGATGCGGTGAAGGAACTGCTGGTGGCGTGCAAGGGCATCGATCCTTCGCTCGCCTGATGGGATTAGCGGGGCGCGGACAGGGTTCGCGCCCCGTTCATCTACGTGGTTTTACGTGACAGGCCGGGCGCGCTCCCTTTGCACGACCGGTGATACGCCCCGCAAACAGGCGGGACGGAATACCTAACGATTTCGGGCGGAAACCTTCGCCTGCGGGAAAGTTTCACGGCGCCGGATGCGCCTGGTGTTTCCGAAGCCCCACCCTCCCCGGGGCAAGAGGAGTGAATGCAGATGGGTTTTGAAGAGCACGCGTTCGAGGTGGATCCGGCGCAGGATGGGCCGCAGGGCCTGCCTTCATGGGCATCAAGCCGCTGGCCGGTGACCGATCCCGGCGCGGGTGATGATCTGACCCGCGCGCTCGATCCCATGGCGCTGAAAGTGGAAATCGCCAAGGCGGCGAAGGCTGCCGGTGCGCCGCTGGACGAAGCCGCGCTGGAAGCGGCGGCGGGCGCTTCGATCCGCGCGATGATGCTGGTGCGCACTTACCGCGTGCGCGGCCATCTGGCGGCGGACCTCGATCCCCTCGGCCTTGCGCGGCAGGAGCTGCCGGCGGACATTACCCCGGAATACCACGGCTTCGTTGGGCCGGACCTCGACAAGAAGGTTTTCGTCGGCGGCGTGCTGGGGATGCAGTGGGCCACCCCGCGCGAGATCGTGAGCGTGCTGCAGCGCAACTATTGCGGCAAGGTTGGCCTTGAATACATGCACATCGCGGACGTGGAGGAGCGCAAGTTCCTGCAGGACCGGATCGAAGGCGGCGACAAGTCCATCGACTTCACGCCCAACGGCAAGAAGGCGATCCTGGGCGCGGTGATCCGCGGCGAGCAGTACGAGAAGTTCCTCGGCAAGAAGTATGTCGGCACCAAGCGTTTCGGGCTTGATGGCGGGGAATCGATGATCCCGGCGCTGGAAGCGGTCATCAAGTATGGCGGCCAGCTGGGCGTGCGCGAGATCATCTACGGCATGGCGCACCGCGGCCGGCTCAACGTGCTGGCGAACGTGCTGGCCAAGCCTTACCGCGTGATCTTCCACGAGTTTTCGGGCGGCAGCGCAAACCCCGAGGACGTGGGCGGTTCGGGCGACGTGAAGTATCATCTTGGCACCAGCACGGACCGCGAGTTCGACGGGATCAAGGTTCACATGAGCCTGCAGCCCAACCCGAGCCATCTGGAAACGGTGGACCCGGTGGTGCTGGGCAAGACGCGCGCGCAGCAGGCGTTCCGCGAGGATATCGGACAGGGCAAGCACAAGCAGGTGCTGCCGATCCTGATCCACGGCGATGCGGCCTTCGCGGGCCAGGGCATCGTGTGGGAGTGCTTCGGCTTTTCCGGCGTGAAGGGCTACAACACCGGCGGCTGCATCCACTTCATCATCAACAACCAGATCGGCTTTACCACGAGCCCGCAGTTCAGCCGTGGTTCGCCCTATCCGTCCGACGTGGCGAAGGGCGTGCAGGCGCCGATCATCCACGTGAACGGCGATGACCCGGAAGCGGTGACATTCGCGTGCAAGCTGGCGATCGATTACCGCCAGAAGTTCGGCCGCGATGTGGTGGTCGACATGTGGTGCTATCGCCGCTTTGGCCACAACGAAGGCGACGAGCCCAGCTTCACCCAGCCGCTGATGTATGCGCGAATCAAGCAGCATCCTGCCGTTTCGGAAGTCTATGCGCGCCGCCTGATTGATCAGGGCGTGATCGACCGGGACTGGAAGGGCGAGAACGAGGACCGCTTCGTTGCCACGCTGGAGGCCGAATTCGATGCGTCCAAGAGCTATAAGGCGAACCATGCCGACTGGTTTGGCGGGCGCTGGAGCGGGCTGAACAAGCCGGCCGATCCGGAAACCGCGCGGCGCAACGTGGCCACCGGCATCGACCAGAAGCGCTTTGACGCGCTGGGCCGGACGCTGACCACGGTGCCGGAAGACCTCACCATCCACAAGACGCTGGGCCGCGTGATCGAGGCCAAGCGCGGGATGTTCAGCGAAGGCGAAGGCTTTGACTGGGCCACGGGCGAGGCGCTGGCGTTTGGCAGCCTGCTGACCGAAGGCTTCAACGTGCGCCTTTCAGGGCAGGATTCAGGGCGCGGCACGTTCAGCCATCGCCATGCGGTGTGGGTTGATCAGACCAGCGAACGCAAGTACGTGCCGCTGACCACCCTGCCCCACGGCAAGTTCGAAGTGCATGACAGCCCGCTGAGCGAATATGGCGTGCTGGGCTTCGAATATGGCTATGCCAGCGCAGACCCCAAGACACTGGTGCTGTGGGAAGCGCAGTTTGGCGACTTTGCCAACGGCGCGCAGATCGTGATCGACCAATATATCGCGGCCTCCGAAGCCAAGTGGCTGCGTGCCAACGGCCTCGTCATGCTGCTGCCGCATGGGTATGAAGGGCAAGGGCCGGAGCATTCCTCTGCACGGCTGGAGCGCTATCTCCAGCTCTGCGCCGAGGACAATATCCAGGTGTGCAACACCACCACCCCGGCGAACTACTTCCACGTGCTGCGCCGGCAGATGCAGCGGCCGTTCCGCAAGCCCTTGATCATCATGACGCCCAAGAGCCTGCTGCGCCATCCGCTGGCGAAATCGAAGGCTTCGGACTTCGTTGGCGAGGGGCACTTCATGCGCATCCTTTCCGACATCAATCCGGCGCCCGATGCCGAAACGCGGCGCGTGGTGCTCTGCAGCGGCAAAGTGGCCTACGATCTGATCGAGGCGCGCGATGCGGCGGGGATCACCGATACGCAGATCATCCGGCTGGAACAGCTTTACCCGTTCCCGGGCGAACCGCTGGCCTTGAGGCTTTCGCGCATGGCGAACCTTGAAGAAGTGGTCTGGTGCCAGGAAGAGCCGAAGAACAACGGCGCGTGGTTCTTTGTCGAGCCGCTGATCGAGGAATCGCTGACGGCTTCGGGCAGCAAGGTGAAGCGCGCACGCTATGCCGGGCGGAGTGCGGCAGCATCGCCGGCCACGGGCCTTGCGAAGCGGCACGCGGCTGAACAGGCCGCGCTGATCAGCAATGCGCTAGCGCTTTCGGTGCGCGGCGAACTGCGCCGGACCAAGAAGAAGGCCTGAACCCCTTTTCGAGTGAGAGATTTTGACATGTCTATCGAAGTGAAAGTTCCGGTTCTGGGCGAAAGCGTCAGCGAAGCGACGGTCGGCCAGTGGCTCAAGCAGCCGGGCGAGGCCGTGGCGCTGGACGAGCCGATTGCGAGCCTTGAAACCGACAAGGTGGCGGTGGAAGTGCCATCACCCGTGGCGGGTATCATGGGCGCGCATATTGCCGCCGAGGGTGAGACCGTGGCCGTGGGCGCGCTGCTGGGGATGATCGAGACGAGCGGCGTGGCTGCGGCGGCACCTGCTGCGGCTGCGGCTCCTGCTCCGTCGGCAGCCCCTGCCCTGGCGGCTACTCCGGCGGCAGTTGCCGCGGATGATGCGGCGGCGCTTTCGCCTGCCGTGCGCCGTGCGGTGCTGGAGCATGGGATCGACCCGGCAACTGTGCGCGGGACTGGCAAGGATGGCCGGCTGACCAAGGAAGACGTGCTGGCGGCGGCTGTGGCCAAGCAGGCGGCCCCTGCCCCCGTGGCGGCGGCGCCTGCGCCGGTTGCGGCAGCGGTTGCCACGTCATCCGACGGACGGCGCGAGGAGCGGGTGAAGATGACCCGCCTGCGCCAGACCATCGCCAAGCGGCTGAAGCAGGCGCAGGAAACTGCCGCGCTGCTGACCACCTTCAACGATTGCGACATGAGCGCGGTGATGGCCGCGCGCGACAAGTACAAGGACGTGTTCGAGAAGAAGCACGGCGTGAAGCTGGGCTTCATGAGCTTCTTCGCCAAGGCCGCGTGCCTCGCGCTGAAGGACATTCCTTCGGTCAACGCGCGGATCGAGGGGGACGAGATCGTTTATCACGATTACGTCGATCTTTCGGTGGCGGTCTCGGCGCCCAACGGCCTTGTCGTGCCGGTGGTCCGCGATGTGGACAGCCTTTCCTTCGCCGGGATCGAAAAGGCGATTGCCGGGTTTGGCAAGAAGGCGCGCGAGGGCACGCTGACGATGGCCGACATGGCGGGCGGCACGTTCACGATTTCGAACGGCGGCGTGTTCGGCGGGCTGATGTCCACCCCGATCATCAACCCGCCGCAGTCTGCCGTGCTGGGGCTCCACCGGATCGAGGACCGCCCGGTGGTGCGCGATGGGCAGATTGTGGTGCGGCCGATGATGTATATCGCGCTTTCGTATGACCACCGCCTGATTGACGGGCGCGAGGCAGTGACGGCTTTGAAGACGATCAAGGAAGCGATCGAGGATCCGACGCGGCTGCTGATTGATATGTGATCTGGTAGAAGGCTTTCGTCATTCCCGCGCGCTGGATTCCCGCCTCCGCGGGAATGACGAAGGTAGGTAAACACGTTCAAGCTGCGCGGCGCTTGGCCGCCAAGCGAAAGGCCCATCATGGCTGATTACGACTACGACGTTCTCATCATCGGTGCCGGCCCGGGCGGCTATGTTGCGGCGATCCGCGCGGCTCAACTGGGCTTGAAAGTGGCCTGCGCCGATGGGCGCGAGACGCTGGGCGGCACGTGCCTCAACGTGGGATGTATTCCTTCCAAGGCCTTGCTGCATGGATCGGAGAAGTTTTCCGAGGCGGTGGACGGCACGTTTGCGATGTACGGCATCAAGACCGGGCCGGTGACGCTAGATCTGGCCGCGATGCAGCAGCAGAAGCTGGATTCGGTGAAGCAGCTGACCGGCGGGATCGAGTTCCTGTTCAAGAAGAACAAGGTGACCTGGCTGAAAGGCTATGCCGCGTTCGAGGATGCGCACACGGTTACCGTGGCGGGCCAGACGGTGACCGCGAAGAACGTGGTGATTGCGACGGGTTCGAGCGTGACGCCGCTGCCGGGCGTGACGGTGGACAACGACGCGGGCGTGGTGGTCGATTCCACCGGCGCGCTGGCGCTGGACCGCGTGCCCGAGCACATGGTGGTGATCGGCGGCGGGGTGATCGGGCTGGAGCTGGGCTCCGTCTGGCGCCGGCTGGGCGCGAAGGTGACGGTGGTGGAGTTCCTCGACCAGTTGCTGCCCGGCATGGACGGCGACATACGCAAAGAAGCCGCCAAGATCTTCAAGAAGCAGGGCATGGAAATCAAGCTTTCCACCAAGGTGACCGGGGTTGCCGTGAAGGGCAAGACCGCGACGCTGACGGTGGAGCCTTCGGCTGGCGGCGCGGTGGAGACGCTGGACGCGGACTGCGTGCTGGTGGCGATTGGCCGCCGTCCGTTTGTCGATGGGCTGGGGCTGGAGAAGATCGGGCTGGAGCTCAACAAGCGCGGGCAGATCGAGACGGGCCACGATTTCCGCACGAGCGTGCCGGGCGTCTGGGCAATTGGCGATGTGATCCCGGGGCCGATGCTGGCGCACAAGGCCGAGGACGAAGGCGTGGCCGTGGCCGAGTTCATCGCCGGGCAGACGGGCATTGTGAACCACAACGTGATCCCGGGCGTGGTCTATACCTTCCCCGAGATCGCGGGCGTGGGCCTGACCGAGGAAGCGGCGCGCGAGAAGGCCAAGGAAACGGGGACCGACATCAAGGTCTCCAAGTTCCCGATGCTGGCGAACAGCCGCGCCAAGACCAACCATGAGCCCGACGGCTTCGTGAAAGTGATCGCGGACGCCAAAACCGAGCGCGTGCTGGGAGTTTGGTGCATTGCTTCGGTTGCAGGTTCGATGATCGCGGAAGCCGCACTGGCGCTGGAATTTGGCGCGACGGCGGAAGACATCGCTTATACGAGCCACGCGCATCCCACCCATGCCGAAGCGCTGAAGGAAGCGGCCATGGGGATTGGTGGCAAGCCGATCCATATGTGAGCTTGGGGCGGGTGCTCTGCTGTCACGCCTTGGATTCCCGCCTTCGCGGGAATGACGAGGGGATTTTAGCGCGGCTGGCCCTGTTCAGCCGCGTTTGCGGACTTCCACTTCCATGAACTGGGGCGCGCTGGTGCTGGCCATGCGCGCGGCAGCGGCGAGCGCGTAGGGGCTGGCGCGGTAGCGCGTAACGAGGCCGCCAGCGCCATCACCGACGAGCGGGGCCTCGAACTCCACGCCGATGACCGCGTCTTCCGAGCGGGAGACCGACGCCACGGCAAGCTGACCGGCGCCCAGATCGAGCACGAGGCTGGTGCCGATGGGCACGCCGACAAGCCCTTCAATCCGCGCGCCAGTGGCCGAGAGATTGCGCAGCAGCGCTTCGTAGCGGTGATCTTCGTGGATCACGCCGATGCGGCGGTAGACCGAGCGGCGTTCGGGGCGGTGGCGCTGTGGTCCTTCGGGCGGGATATACAGATCCTGCGGGCCCATGCGTTCGAGCACGGCGGCCTGTTCGAGCGGGTGCGAATAGAGGAAGCCCTGGATGAACCGCGCGCCCTTGGCGCAGACGACATCGCGCTGATCGAACGCTTCGACGCCCTCGACCGTGGTTTCCATGCCCAGCGCATCGGCAAGCCCGATGATTGCGGCGATGATCTTGGCGCTGTTGTGATCGCTGAGCGTGCAGGAATCGACGAAGCTGCGATCGACCTTGAGCTTGTCGAAGGGGGCAGCGCGCAAGTAGCTGAGGGAGGAATAGCCGGTGCCGAAATCATCGAGCGCCAGCCGCACGCCGAGCAGCTTGAGCGCCTTGAACGCGGCATCGGTATTCTCGCCATCACCCATGAACACGGACTCGGTCAATTCGAGCTCGAGCCTGTCGGGATCGAGGCCGGTGCTGTGGAGCACATCTTCGACCACGCCGGGAAAATCGGGATGCGCGAACTGCACCGCCGAGACATTGACCGCGACGCGCAAGGGATGCGGCCACGCGGCTGCATCGCGCGCCGCCTGGCGCAGCCCCCATTCGCCGAGCTGGAGGATCATGCCGGTATCTTC
>CANGJB010000062.1 GCA_947453945.1 Sphingomonadaceae bacterium | reverse complement strand
GGCGCTGGGCAGCGTGACGCAGCCGGGGCCGGCGCTGGCGCTGTTCGGGCTCGTGGTGATCGGCGCGCTTTCGGTGTGGAACGTGCGCGCGGCGATGCTGATCGGGATCGTGCTGACGACGCTGGCGGGCTGGATCATGGGCCAGGTCCATGCGCCGACCGAGCCCTACAGCCTTGCGGCGCTGACGGGCACGGCATTCAAGCTTGATATTGCGGGGGTGTTCGGGCTTTCGGGTAAGGCCGGGCTGGGGCTGCTCGAGATCCTGTTCGTGTTCCTGTTCGTCGATCTGTTCGACAATATCGGGACGCTGGTCGCCGTGACCAAGCGCGCAGGGCTGATGGACGCAGCGGGGAAGATCCCGGGGCTCAACCGCATTCTGATGACCGATGCCGTGGCGACAATGGTGGGCGCGGTGGCGGGCACCAGCACCGTCACAAGCTATGTCGAGAGCGCGGCGGGCGTGCAGGCGGGTGGGCGTACTGGCCTCACGGCAGTGGTTTGCGGACTGCTGTTCCTCGCCACGATGTTCGTTGCGCCTTACGCGAGCCTCGTGCCGCTGGCGGCGACCGCGCCCGCACTCGTCGTGGTGGGCGGGCTGATGCTGTTGCCGCTGACCGAGGTCGATTGGGAAGACCCGATGGCGGCGATTCCAGCCTTCCTGACCGTGGCGATGATCCCGCTGACGTTCTCCATCGCGAATGGTCTGGCCTTCGGCATCACCGCGCACGCGCTGCTCAAGCTGATCAAGGGGCAGGCGACGACGAAAGACTGGTTTCTCTACACGCTCGCCGCGCTGTTCGTGGCGCGCTTTGTATGGATGGCTGCGGCATGATCCGTTTGATTTTCCTTGTTTTCGCCGCGCTGGTTGCCGCGCCCGCCATGGCGCAGAAGCTGGATGACACCCCGCGCACGGTGGTGATGACCGCGTTCTATCCCGAATGGCATTCGCTGGTGCCGATGATCAAGGATGCGAAGGAGCACACGATCAACGGCAGCACCTTCCTGACCGGCACGCTGGAAGGGAAGCCCGTGGTGCTGATGCAGAGCGGGGTGAGCGTGGTGAACGCGGCGATGAGCACGCAGATCGTGCTCGACCGGTTCACCGTGAAGCGCATCGTGTTTTCGGGGATTGCGGGCGGGGTCGATCCGGCACTGTCCATTGGCGATGTGGTGGTGCCGGAAAACTGGGGGCAGTATCTGGAAGGCTCGTTCGCGCGGAAGACCAAAAAGGGTTGGATGCCGCCTGACGAGGGCCATCCGGAATCGCCCGCGAACTGGAACTTCATCTTCCCGCGCGGAACGCTGATCACCAGCAAGGATGCGAAGATGCAGCGGGTTTATCGCATTCCGGTGGATGCCGCGTTGCTGGCGCTGGCGAAGAAGGTGGTGGCGGGGATCACGCTTGAACGCTGCGTGCCGCCTTCGGACAAGATGCGGGCGGAATCCGCACTGTGCCTGCCGCGCACGCCCAAGGTCGTGGTCGGCGGCACGGGGGTGACGGCGGGCATCTATGCCGACAACGCGGCGTTTCGGGTTTATCTCCAGCGGGCTTGGGCTGCGCGGGTGCTGGATATGGAAAGCGGGCCCGTCATGCAGGTGGCGATGAGCAACGGCGTGCCGGCCATCGTGTTCCGCAGCCTCTCCGACCTTGCGGGCGGGGACCAGCACAAGAACATGGAATATACCTTCGAGCATCTCGCTTCGGCCAATTCGGCGCATGTGGTGCGCGCGTTCGTCGCTGCATTGCCTGATTGATGGCGCTCGCCACTGTCTCTGGCCGAAACGGCATGGTCACTGCGCCGCATCGGCTGGCGGCGGAGGCGGGCCTGTCTGTGCTGCAGGACGGCGGCAATGCGGTGGAGGCCACCGTGGCGGTCGCGGCGTGCCTGGCGGTGGTCTATCCGCATATGACCGGGATCGGCGGTGATGGCTTCTGGGTGATCCATGAGCCGGACGGCGCGGTGCACGGCATTCACGGCTGCGGCGGGGCGGCGGGGGCGGTTTCGCTGGAGATGTATGCCGGGCTGGAGGCGGTGCCATTTCGCGGGCCGCTGGCGGCGAATACCGTGGCGGGGACGATTTCCGGCTGGGCGGCGGCTTTGGAGCGCGCGGGCGGTTCGCTGCCGCTGGAGCGGTTGGTGCAGGGTGCTGTGGCCCACGCCGAGGCGGGCGTGGCGGTGACGGCGGGACATGCCGCGATTGCTGTGGCCAAAGGGCCTGAGCTTCGCGTGCAGCCGGGGGCCTATGCCGCGACTTTCGAGCGGGAGGGGCGGCCTTTGCGCGAGGGGGATGTGCTGCGCCAGCCGCAACTGGCCGCTACCTTGCGGCGGTTGTGTGATGAGGGGCTGGAGAGCTTCTACACCGGCGCGCTGGCGGCAGATATTGCGGCGGATCTGGCCTTGCTGGGGAGCCCGGTTTCAGGCGCTGATCTGGCCGCGCATGTGGCGACGCGGCCTGTGCCGCTGACCACGCGGATCAAGGGCGCCGAGCTGTGGAACAGCGCGCCGCCGACGCAAGGGTTTGCCTCGCTGATGATCCTTGCGCTGTTTGATCGGCTGCGGGTGGAAGCGGCGGATGGGTTTGACCATGTCCATGGACTGGTGGAAGCAACCAAGCAGGCGTTTCTGCTGCGCGACCGGCATGTGGGCGATCCGGCGTACCATGACTTCGATTGGCAGGGGCTGCTTGCTGATGCGGCGGCGCTGGATGGGCTGGCGGCAAGGATCGATCCCGCTCAGGCGCTCCCCTGGCCGCAGCCGCCGCAGTGGGGCGATACCTGCTGGTTTGGTGCGGCGGATGGCGAGGGGCGCGTGGTCAGCGCGATCCAATCGACCTATTTCGAGTTCGGTTCGGGGCTGGTGCTGCCGAAGACCGGGATCACGTGGCAGAACCGGGGGAGCAGTTTCCGCCTCGCGCAAAGCGGCTGGAATGCGCTGAAACCGGGGCGCAAGCCGTTTCACACGCTCAATCCCGCGCTGGCGCGGTTCGAAGATGGGCGGGTGATGGCTTATGGCACGATGGGCGGGGAAGGGCAGCCGCAGACGCAGGCCGCGCTGTTTACCCGCTACGCGCGGTTTGGCGCAGACTTGCAGGATGCGATCACCGGCCCTCGCTGGCTGCTGGGGCGGACCTGGGGCGATCAATCCACCACGCTCAAGCTCGAGGATGGTTTTGCCCCTGAGCTCTATGACGCGCTGGCGGCGGCGGGCCATGCGGTGGAGCGCGTCGGGCCGCTGACTGCCATGATGGGCCATGCCGGGGCGATTGTGCGCCATGCGGACGGGCGGCTCGATGGCGCGACTGATCCGCGCAGCGATGGTGGGGTGGCGGCATGGTAGCAGGAGGTGCCCGGGCCGTGGCGCGCTGCGATGCGCTCAAGCTGCCGCCTTTCAGTGATAGCGCCGAGGGGCTGACGCGGACCTATCTCTCGCCCGCTTACCACGCCGCGCAGGACCAGTTGGCCGAGTGGATGGCCGAAGCGGGCATGGCGGTGCGGCGCGATGCGGCGGCGAACCTGATCGGGCGCTATGAGGGCGCGGCGGCGGGGGCAGCGGCGCTGGTGATCGGCAGCCATATCGACAGCGTCAGGAATGCCGGGGCCTATGATGGGCCGCTGGGGATCTTGCTGGGAATTGAAGCGGTTGCGGCGCTTTCCTCCGGCGGGGTGCGTTTGCCGTTCGCGGTCGAGGTCTATGCCTTTGGCGATGAGGAAGGCAGCCGCTTTCCCGCCGCGATGCTGACCAGCCGCGCGGTGGCCGGGACGCTCGATCCTGCAGCGCTGGAGGTGGCGGACCAGGACGGGGTGCGGCTGGGCGATTTGCTTGATCTGGCGGCCTATCCTTGTGCCGCGCGCCGGGCGGGCGAGATTCTGGCCTATCTAGAAGCGCATATCGAGCAGGGACCGGTGCTGGAAGCCGAAGGGCTGGCGTTGGGGACCGTCACCGGGATTGCCGCGCAGCTGCGCTTCGAGATCGGGCTTTCCGGCACTTCGGGCCATGCCGGGACGACCGCGATGGGGCTGCGCCGTGATGCTGTGGCGGGGATGGCCGAGATGGTGCTTGCTGCCGAGGAAGTGGCCACGGCGGGGCCGGCCGATCTTGTCGCCACGGTGGGTGTGGTGGAGGTGCC
Source organism: Sphingomonadaceae bacterium (assembly GCA_947453945.1). Classification (GTDB taxonomy): domain Bacteria; phylum Pseudomonadota; class Alphaproteobacteria; order Sphingomonadales; family Sphingomonadaceae; genus Novosphingobium. The sequence goes on along the minus strand of CANGJB010000062.1, from coordinate 14,477 downwards.
TTCGGGTGCGGCCAACGTGATTGCCGGGCGCAGCCGGTTCACGCTCGATGTGCGGGCAGGCGATGCGGCGGTGCGGGACCGGGCGGCGGATGAGGTGCTGCGGCGCTTTCGCGTGATTGCGGGCCGGCGCGACCTTGGCCTTTCGGTGCGGCAGGTGCATGATCTTCCGCCAAGCCCCTGCGATGCGGTGCTGATGGACTTGCTTGATGCGGCGACCGTGGAGGCGGGGCACAAGCCGTTCCGCCTTGTTTCGGGCGCGGGGCACGATGCCATGATCATGGCGGCGCTGTGCCCTATCGCCATGCTGTTTCTGCGCTGCCGCGGCGGCGTGAGCCACAACCCGACCGAACATGTCGAGCCTGCCGACGCCGAGGCGGCGCTGGCGGTGATGTCCGGCTTTATCAAGAGATTGGGAGCCAGCCTTGAACCCGCTTGATCCGACTCTTTTCGGCGAGATCGATCCGCCGCAGCGCCTGCTGATGGGGCCGGGGCCGGTCAACGCGCATCCGCGCGTGCTGCGCGCGATGGCGGCCGATCTGCTTGGCCAGTTCGATCCGGAAATGACGGGGTTCATGAACCAGGTCATGGCGCTTTATCGCCCAGTGTTCGGGACGCAGAACCAGTGGACCATGCTGATCGACGGCACGGCGCGCGCAGCGATCGAGGCTTCGCTGGTGAGCCTTGTCGAGCCCGGCGATACGGTGCTGGTGATCAATTTCGGGCGGTTTGGCCTGCTGCTGACGGAGATTCTCACGCGGCTGGGCGCAAAGATCGAGACGGTGAGCGCGCCGTGGGGCGAAGTCGTGCCGATGGAAGCCATCGCGGTGTCGATTGAGCGCTATGGCCCCAAGGTGGTGGCGACTGTGCATGGCGATACCTCGACCACGATGGCGCAGCCGTTGGAGGGGCTTGGGGCGCTGTGCAAGGCGGCGGGGGCCTATCTCTACGTCGATGCCTGCGCGACTTTGGGCGGAATGGAGATCGCGGCGGATCGGTGGGGTGTCGATATTGTAACGGCGGGCCTGCAGAAGTGCCTTGGCGGGCCTTCGGGCTCTGCGCCGATCACGATTTCGGACCGGGCGGCGGAGCGCATCTTTGCGCGGCGGCATGTGGAGCAGGGCATTCGGCGCGCGGATATCAGCGATGGCGTGGGGCCGCGCATTCCGTCCAACTACTTCGATCTTGCGATGATCATGGATTACTGGTCGGAGAAGCGGCTCAACCACCATACCGAGGCGACCTCGATGCTCTATGCTGCGCGCGAATGTGCGCGGGTGGCGCTGGGTGAGGGGCTGGACATGCGCTTTGCCCGGCACCGCAAGGCGGGCGCGGCGATGACGGCAGGCGTGCGCGCGATGGGGCTTACGGTGTTCGGCGATGATGCGCACCGGATGACCAACGTGACGGGCGTGTACATCCCCGAAGGCGTGGACGGCGAGGCGATCCGCACCGCGATGCGGACACATTTTGAGATCGAGATCGGGACGGCGTTCGGCCCGCTGCAGGGCAAGATCTGGCGGCTGGGCGCGATGGGTTACAACGCGATGAAGCACAAGGTGCTGCTGACGCTGGGGGCGCTGGAGGCGTGTCTGACGGCGGCGGGACATGCGGTTCCGCTGGGCGCGGCGGTCCCGGCGGCGCTGGCAGCATGGGAGGCGGCGTGACCCTGCCGCGCGATCTGGTTGGCTATGGCGCATCGCCGCCCGAGGCCCGCTGGCCGGGTGGCGCGCGCGTGGCCGTGCAGTTCGTGATCAACTACGAGGAGGGCGCGGAAAACGCGGTCCTCAATGGCGATAAGGGTTCGGAAGCGTTTCTTTCGGACATGGTGGGCGCGGCGAGCCATCCGGCGCGGGCGATGGCGATGGAGAGCCTTTACGAATATGGCAGCCGCGCCGGTTTCTGGCGGCTGCACCGGCTGTTTACCGAGCGCAGTGTGCCTGTGACGGTGTTTGGCGTGGCGGCGGCAATGGCGGCCAATCCGGCGGCGGTCGAGGCCATGCTGAAGGCCGAGTGGGAGATTGCGAGCCATGGGCTTCGCTGGATCGACTACCAGTATGTGCCGGAAGAGGTGGAACGCGAGCATATTGCCAAGGCGATTGCGCTGCACACCGAGCTGACCGGGGCGCGGCCCTTGGGGTGGTATCAGGGGCGCACATCGCCCAACACGGCGCGGCTGGTGTTGGAGGAGGGCGGCTTTCTCTATGACGCGGACAGCTATGCCGATGATCTGCCCTATTGGGACCGGCGCCACGGCAAGCCGCAGTTGATCGTGCCCTATTCGCTCGATGCCAACGACATGAAGATCGTTTCGCTCAACGGCTTTACCGAGGGCGAGCAGTTTTTCAGGTACTTGTGCGATACCTTTGAGCAGCTGCGCGAGGAAGGCGGGCGGATGATGTCCGTGGGCCTCCATGGCCGCATCGCCGGGCGTCCGGGGCGCGCGCGGGCGGTGGCGCGGTTTGTCGATCATGTGCTGGCGAGCGGGGACGCGTGGATCCCGCGCCGCGAGGATATCGCGCGGCACTGGCTGGCGGAGCATCCCGCATGACGGTGAACGATCCGGTGCTGCTGGCCGAGGTGACGGCGGCTTTCAACGCATACGAGCGCGCGCTGATGGCGGATGATCTGCCTGCGATGGACGCGCTGTTTCACGATGCGCCGACGACCAACCGCTTTGGCGTGGGCGAAGTGCTGTGGGGCATGGAAGCGATCCGCGAATTTCGCAAAGGGCGCGGGGGATCGCCGCAGCGGCGGCTGGGGCAAGTGGGGATCACCGTTTACGGCCCAGTTTCCGGAGGGGCCTTTGCGACGGCGGATGCGGAGTTCTTTCGCGAGGGATCGGACCGGCGCGGGCGGCAGAGCCAGGCGTGGGTGAAGTTTGCAGACGGGTGGAAGGTGGTTTCCGCGCATGTCAGCCTTGAGGGGGCGACTTCGTGACGGCGCTGTTCGAGCATAGCCCGTGGGTGGAAGCGCGCGCTGATGCCGCGCCTTCGCGCGGGGACCGGCATGCCGACCTGATGGCGGTGGTTCATGCGGCGACGCCCGGGGAGCAATTGGCCCTGATCTGCGCGCATCCGGAGCTTGCGGGCAGGGCGGCGGTTGACCGGACGCTGACCGAGGCATCGGCGGCGGAGCAGGCGAGCGCGGGGCTTGACCGGCTGAGCGAGGAGGAGTTCGCGCGGTTCCACGCGCTGAATGCGGCCTATCGGGAGCGGTTCGGGTTTCCGTTCATCATCTGCGTGCGGCTGACCGACAAGGCCGGGATTCTGAGCGCGATAGAAGCGCGGCTGGCGAATGATCGGGACACCGAGATCGCTGCGGCCATCGCGCAGATTGGCGAGATCGTTCGCCTCCGTCTGGAGGACGCGCGATGACCATAGATTGGGCTGAATGGCTGAATCTGGCGATCCGCTGGTTCCACCTGACGGCGGGGATCGCGTGGATCGGCTCGTCATTCTACTTCGTGTGGCTCGACAACCATCTGGTTCCGCCGAAATCAGGCGAGGCTTCCGGCGAAGTGTGGTCGGTCCACGGCGGCGGATTCTATCACAAGCAGAAGTATCAGGTCGCGCCGAGCCAGATGCCCGAGGACCTGCACTGGTTCAAATGGGAAGCCTATACCACTTGGGTGACGGGCTTTTTCCTGCTTGCGCTGGTCTACTGGGTGGGGGCGGCGAGCTTTCTGATCGATCCGGCCAAGGCGGCGCTTTCGCAAGGGGAAGCGGTGGGTATCGGCGCGGCTTCGCTGGTGGCGGGCTGGCTGGCCTATGATGGCCTTTGCCGTTCGCCGCTGGGGCGCGATGACCGGGTGCTGGGTGCGGTGTGGTTCGGCGTGCTGGTGCTGGCAGCTTTCGCGCTGGACCATGTGTTTAGCGCGCGCGGGGCCTATCTCCATGTGGGGGCGATCATCGGGACGGCGATGGTGGGCAACGTGTTCTTCGTGATCATCCCGGGCCAGCGCAAGGTGGTGGCGGCGCTGGTGGCGGGGGAGGTGCCTGATCCGGCGCTGGGCAAGGCGGCGAAGGCGCGCTCGCTCCACAACAATTACATGACCCTGCCTGTGCTGTTCATCATGATCAGCCACCACTACGCGATGACCTTCGGCGCGGGGCGGCCCTGGTTGGTGCTGGCGCTGCTGGGGCTTACCGGCGTGGCGGTGCGGCATGTGTTCAACTTGCGGCATCGGGGGCAGGCGACTGGCCGCGCGATGGCTGTGGCGGCGGTGCTCGCGCTGGCGAGCGTGACCTATGTTTCGGCCGAGAAGGCGACTCTGCCCGCACGCGCGGCAAGCGCGGCGGGAGGGCCGGCGGATTGGGCGCCAGCGGATTGGGCCAGCGTGGAGCCGATCTTCGCGAAGCACTGCACGGCCTGCCATGCCGAAAAGCCGACCAGCGATCTTGTCAGCGCGCCGCCGCTGGGGGTGATGCTGGATAGCCATGCCCATGCGCGGATGTTTGCCGCGCGGGTGAAGAAAGTCGCGGTCGATGCCGAGATCATGCCGATGGGCAACACGACAGGGATGACCCGCGCCGAGCGCGATGCGCTGGGCCGGTGGATCGATGCAGGAGCACCGTGATGGCAACGCTTTCAACGCATGTGCTGGATACGATGCACGGCAAGCCGGCTGCGGGCATGCAGCTGTGGCTGGAGGACGCGGGCGGCGAGGCGCTGTTTGCGGGTGAGACCAACGCGGATGGGCGCTGCCCCGAATTGCTGGAGCGCGTGCCGGAACTGGTGCCGGGGCGCTATGCGCTGACGTTTGCGGTGGCGGAGTATTTCGCGGCCGAGGGCGCGGCGCTGCCTGATCCCCCGTTTCTGGGCGATGTTCGGATTGCCTTCGGTGTGGCTGGAGACGGGCACTATCATGTGCCGCTGCTCGTCTCGCCCTTTGCCTATTCGACTTATCGGGGGAGCTGAGCCGTGGGGGTGCGCTTTCTGCTTGATGGCGCGGTGGTGGAGCTGGCGGCGCCCGATCCCACGGGCACTTTGCTGGAAACCTTGCGCGGGCCCTTGCGGCGAACGGGGACCAAGGAAGGCTGCGCGGAAGGCGATTGCGGGGCCTGCACGGTGCTCGTGGGCGAAGTGCGGGCCGGGGCGGTGCAGTGGCGCGCAGTCAATGCCTGCATCCTGTTTCTGCCGATGGTCCACGGCAAGGCGGTGATGACGGTGGAGAGCCTTTCGCCGGGGGGCAAGCTGAACCCGTTGCAGGCGTGCATGGCGGCGAACGGCAGCTCGCAGTGCGGGTTCTGCACGCCGGGGTTCGTGATGTCGCTGCAAGGGCGCGCGATGGGTGCGCTGGGGAGCGAGCTGCCGGTGGCGGATGCGATTGCGGGGAACCTCTGCCGCTGCACGGGCTATGGACCGATCCTTGAGGCGGGAGAGGCGGTGCCCAGTCTGCCGCAGGATGATGGCGCGGTGCTGGCGGGGCTGGAGGGCCTTGGCGGCGCGGAGATGGCGAGCGGGAGTTTCGAGGGGCGGCAATGGTTTGTGCCGCGTTCCTCCGCGGAACTGGTGGATCTGCTGGCGGTGCATCCCGAAGCGCGGATCGTGGCTGGGGCGACCGATGTTGGCCTGTGGGTGACCAAGGGGCTGCGCGATCTGGGGGCCCTCGTGTTCATCGGCGATGTCGCGGACCTCAAGGCGCTGGACGAGACGCCCGAGGGGCTGCGGATCGGCGCGGGGGTGCGTTATGCGGAGGCGCATGGGGCGCTGGCGCGGCTCCATCCGGATCTGGGCGAACTGGTGCGGCGGATCGGGGGCTTGCAGGTGCGCTCTTCTGCCACGGTCTGCGGGAATATCGCCAATGGTTCGCCCATCGGGGACGGACCGCCGGCGCTGATTGCGCTGGGGGCAGAGCTGACGCTGCGGTCGGCTGCGGGGCGGCGGACCTTGGCGCTGGAGGACTACTTCCTGGATTACGGGAAGCAGGACCGGCGCCCGGGCGAATTTGTCGAGAGTGTGTTCGTGCCGCGTCCGGCGGCCAATGCGCGCGTGCATGTTTTCAAGCTTTCGCGGCGGTTTGATAGCGATATCTCGGCGGTTCTGGGGGCCTTTGCGCTGACTGTGGAGAATGGCGCGATCACGGCCGCGCGGGCTGCGTTTGGCGGCATGGCGGCGACACCGCGCCGGGCTGTGGGATGCGAGGCGGCGTTGGTTGGTCAGCCCTTTGCTGAAAGCACGATTGCCGCGGCGGCTGTGGCGCTGAAGGGCGATTTCAGCCCGTTGAGCGATGTGCGCGGGAGCGCGGCCTATCGGATCGAGGCGGCCTCCGCGCTGCTGTGGCGGCTGTGGCACCGCGAGCAGGGTGTGGCTGTTTCCGTGCTTGATGTGGAGGCCAGTTGATGGCCGAAGGGAACCCGCTCTGGCCCGATGGCGCCATGCCGGCGCTGGCGCATGACAGCGCGCATCTCCATGTCGCGGGGCTGGCGCGCTATGTTGATGATGAGCCGGAACTGCCGGGCACGCTGCACCTCGCGTTCGGGCTTTCGAGCGAGGCACGGGCGCGGATTGTTTCCATCGACCTGGCGGCGGTGCGGGCGTTTCCGGGCGTGGTCGCGGTCTATACGGCGGCGGATATTCCGGGCGAGAACAATGTCGGCCCCATCGCGCATGACGACCGCGTGCTGGCGGACGGCGAGGTGATCAGTCACGGCCAGCCGGTCTTTCTGGTGGCGGCGGAAACGCGGGCTTCGGCGCGCAAGGCAGCGCGGCTGGGCGTGGTTACTTATGAGCCGCTGGCTGCGGCGATCTCGGTCGAGCAGGCCCGGGCGGCAGGCTCGCGGATCGAGGCGGACCAGCGCATGGTGCGCGGCGATGCCAAGGGGGCGCTGGCCTCGGCGGAGCATCGGTTGGCCGGTTCACTGCGGATCGGCGCGCAGGATCATTTTTATCTGGAGGGGCAGGTCGCGCATGCGCGGGGCGGGGAGGACGGGCAGATCCATGTCGTCTCCTCCAGCCAGCATCCCAGCGAAGTGCAGCATCTGGTGGCGCATCTGCTGAAGCGGCCTAGCGCGGACGTGACCGTGGAAGTGCGGCGCATGGGCGGGGCGTTTGGCGGCAAGGAAAGCCAGGCCGCGCTGTTTGCCGCCGCCGCCGCGCTGGTGGTGCATCATACCGGGCGGCCCGCGAAGTTTCGCTGCGACCGCGATGATGACATGATCGTGACCGGCAAGCGGCATGACTTCGAGGTGGACTATGAAGTTGGCCATGATGGCGAGGGGCGCTTCAAGGCGGTCTCGCTGCGCTTTGGCGGGCGCTGCGGGGCGACCATGGACCTCTCGCCCGGCATCAACGACCGGACGATGTTCCATGCCGACAACTGCTATTTCCTGCCCGAGGTGGAAATCGTCTCGGAGCGGCTGAAGACCAATACCGTTTCGGCCACGGCGTTCCGTGGCTTTGGCGGCCCGCAAGGGATGCTGGCGATTGAGCGTGTGTGCGATGCGGTGGCGGCGCGGCTGGGGCTCGATCCGCTCGATGTGCGGATGCGCAATCTCTATGGTCCGGGGCGCGATGTGACGCCTTATGGGATGCGGCTGGAAGATAACATTGCGCCAGAGCTGGTTGGGCGGCTGCGGGAAACGGCGCGCTATGATGCGCGTCGTGAAGCGATTGCGGCGTTCAATGCGGGCAGCGCGGTGCTCAAGAAGGGGATCGCACTCACGCCGGTGAAGTTTGGCATCAGCTTTACGACGACGCACCTCAATCAGGCGGGCGCGCTGGTGCATGTCTATTCGGACGGTTCGATCCAGGCGAACCACGGCGGGACCGAGATGGGGCAGGGGCTGCACATCAAGATCGCCCAGATCGTGGCCGATGTGTTCGGCGTGGGCGCCGACACGGTGCGGATCACGGCGACGCGGACGGACAAGGTGCCCAATACTTCGGCGACGGCGGCCAGTTCGGGCGCGGACCTCAACGGCATGGCGGCGTGGCGGGCGGCCATGGCGATCCGGGAGCGGATGGCGGATTTTCTGGCGCAGGTGTTTGGCTGCGCGGCGGAGGAGGTGCGCTTTACGGCGGGGGGCGTGGTGGCGGGAGAGACACTGCTCTCGTTTGCCGAGGCGGCGCGCAAAGCGTGGTTAGGGCGGATTTCGCTGTCCTCGGCCGGGTTCTATGCGACGCCCGAGATCGAATATGACCGGGCTGCGCATCGGGGGCGGCCGTTCTACTATTTCGCTTATGGCGCGGCGGTTTCGGAAGTGGTGGTCGATACGCTGACGGGTGAGCACAAAGTGCTGGCGGTCGATATCCTGCACGATGTGGGGCGCTCGCTGAACCCGGCGATTGACCGGGGGCAGATCGAGGGCGGGTTCGTGCAGGGGCAGGGCTGGCTGACCACTGAAGTGGTGGCCTGGGACGCGCGAGGACGGCTGCTCAATCACTCGCCCGCGACCTACAAAGTGCCGACGGCTTCGGACCGGCCAAAGCGGATGCGTATCGACTTGTGGGACGGCGAGAACGTGAAGCCGACGATCCACCGCTCCAAGGCGGTGGGTGAGCCGCCGCTTATGCTGGCCAATTCGGTGTTCTGCGCGATTTCGGCGGCGATTGCGGCGACGGCGCCGGAGGTGCGTGACCTGCCGAAGCTGGATGCGCCCGCGACGCCTGAGGCGGTGCTGCGCGCAATTGCCGGGATGCACGCGTGACCGGCTGGATGGATGATCTGGCGCGGCTGGCCGTGGCGGGGCCGGTTGCGATGGTGAGCGTGCTGGCGACCGAAGGTTCGGCGCCGCGCGGTGCGGGGACGCGGATGCTGGTGACCGCGGGCGGGCTCCACGGCACGATTGGCGGCGGGGCGCTGGAGTTTCGCGCGGTGGAGCAGGCGCGCAGCGTGCTGGAGCATGCGCCCGGAACATGGCGCGTGCAGGACTATCCGCTGGGGCCGCTGCTGGGGCAGTGCTGCGGCGGGCGGGTGCGGCTGATGGTGGAGCATGTGGACCGCGATGCGCTGGGCTGGCTGGCCGGCGCGCGCGAGGGCCGCGTGCTGGTGAGCGTGCTGCGCGCAGGCGGCATCGAACGGCACGTGAGCGATGGGCCGGCGGTGCCACTCTCCGCGCGGGGCGACAAACCGCGCGAGGGCACGCGGCTGACCGAAGTGATCGGGGGCTTCCGGCGGCCGCTCTATCTGTTTGGCGCGGGGCATGTGGGGCAGGCGATTGCGCGGCATGCTGGCGGGTTGCCGGTGCGGCTGGCGTGGTTCGATACGCGGCCGGTGTTCGGTGATGTTGCGGGGGTGGCGGTGGTGCCGGAAAGCGCGATGGCGCAGTGCGTGGGCGAGGCGCCGGACGAAGCGGCGCTGGTGATCCTGACGCATGACCATGCGCTTGATTACACGCTGACTTTGGCGGCGCTGCGCCGGCCGCCGCTGGCGTTTACCGGGCTGATCGGATCGCAGACCAAGCGCGCGCGGTTCATGGCGCGGCTGGAGCGGGACGGAGTTTCTGCCGAGGCGCGGGGGCGGCTCATGTGCCCCATCGGATTGCCCGGCGTGACGGGGAAGGAGCCCGATGTGATCGCGGTGGCGCTGCTGGCGCAGCTGCTGCAATTGCCGCAAGCGCAGGCCGTGCAAGCTGTGGCGGCATGACCTTGCAAGGCTTTCGCGGCGAGATCCTGAGCCTTTCGCATGATCCGGCGGAAGGGCCGGACGCTGTGCGGCATGAGCCCGACGGGTTGCTGGTGGTAGAAGCCGGGCGGGTGTTGGCGCGCGGGGCCTTTGATACCGTTAGCCCGCGCTTTCCGGGGCTCAGTGTGGAGCGGCTGGAGGGGCTGATCGTGCCCGGCCTGATCGACGCGCATGTGCATTATCCGCAGCTGGGCCGGATCGCGAGCCATGGGGCGCAGCTGCTCGACTGGCTGGAGCGGCATATCTTTCCGGCGGAGAAGGCCTTTGCCGATCCGGTCCATGCGGCGGGCGTGGCGGAAGCGTTTCTGGATGAACTACTGCGGCACGGGACCACGAGCGCGCTGGTGTTTGCCACCGTGCATGCCGCTTCGGTCGAGGCATTCTTTGCGGCGGCCGAGGCGCGGGATCTGCGCATGATCTGCGGCAAAGTGCTGATGGATCTGGGGCCTGAGGGCCTGCGCGATACGCCTAAGGAGGCGCGGGCCGAAAGCGAGGCGCTGATTGCCAAATGGCACGGGCGCGGGCGGCTGGGCTATGCGGTGACGCCGCGCTATGCGCTGACATCGAGCGATGAACAACTGGCTGTGGCGGGGGAGTTGCTAGCCGCGCATCCGGGGGTGCTGCTGCACACGCATCTGGCCGAGAACAAGCGCGAGATCGCCGAAGTGGCGGCGCGGTTTACCGAGGCGGCGGATTATCTGGATGCCTACGACCGGTTCGGGCTGGTGACGGACCGCTCGGTCTTTGCGCATGGGGTGCATCTGCCGGATCGGTCGTGCGCGCGGCTGGCGGAAAGCGGCGCTGGGATTGCCGTTTGCCCGAGTTCGAACTTCTTTCTGGGTTCGGGCATGTTCGATTTCGGGCAGGCCGAGCGGCATGGTGTTCGGCTGGGGCTGGGATCGGATATCGGGGCGGGGACTTCGCTCTCGCTGCTCCGCAACGGCGGGCTGGCCTATCAGGCAGGGCTGCCGGGCGGGTATGTGCTCGATCCCTTCCGCGCGCTGTGGCTGGCGACGGGCGGTTCGGCGCGGCTGCTGCATATCGATGGCGAGGTCGGGAGCCTTGCCGAGGGGCAGGAGGCGGATTTCGTGGTGCTGGATGATGCGGCAACGCCGCTGATGGCGCGGCGGACGGTGGGGGCTGCGCTGGCGGAGCGGCTGTTTGCGCTGCAGGTGCTGGGTGATGATCGGGCTGTGCGGCGGACATATGTACTAGGTCTCTGCCTGTGGGACCGTGATGGAGAGCCGATGTGAAGGATTTCATCGCCAGCCTGCCCAAGGCGGAACTGCATCTCCACATCGAGGGGAGCCTTGAGCCGGAGCTGATGTTTGCGCTGGCGGAGCGCAACGGGATCGCCATTCCCTATGCCAGCGTGGAGGACGTGCGCGCGGCTTATGCCTTTTCGAACCTGCAGGATTTCCTCGATATCTACTATGCGGGCGCGGGCGTGCTGCAGACCGAGGCGGATTTTCGCGATCTGGCCATGGCCTATTTCGAGCGCGCGGCTGCGGACGGCGTGGTCCATGCCGAGATCATGTTCGATCCGCAGACGCATACGGACAGGGGAATCGCCTTTGGCACGGTGATCGAGGGGCTGCTGGCCGCGATGGCCGAGGCGGAGGCCAGGCTGGGGATCACCTCGCTGCTGATCATGAGCTTTCTGCGCCATTTGAGCGAGGAAGCGGCGTTCGAGACGCTGGCCATGGCCGAGCCCTGGCTGGACCGGATCGCGGCAGTGGGGCTCGATTCCAGTGAACTGGGCCATCCGCCTGCCAAGTTTGCGCGGGTGTTTGCGGCAGCGCGGGCCAAGGGGCTGCGGCTGACGGCCCATGCGGGTGAGGAAGGGCCGCCGGACTATGTCCACGAGGCGCTCGATATGCTGGGGGTCGACCGGATCGATCACGGCAACCGCGCGCTGGAGGATGAGGGCCTGGTGGCGCGGCTGGCGGCGGAGGGGATGACGCTGACAGTCTGTCCGCTTTCAAACCTCAAGCTCTGCGTGGTGGACGATCTGGCCCGGCACCCGCTGGACCGTATGCTGGCGGCGGGCCTGAAGGCCACGGTCAATTCGGATGATCCGGCCTATTTCGGGGGCTATGTGGCCGAGAACTATCGCGCGGTGGCCAAGGCGCGTGGGCTTTCGCGCGAGCATCTCGTCACACTGGCGCGCAACAGCTTTACCGGGTCATTCCTGCCGGAGGGCGACGTTGCGCGGCATCTGGCGGCCATTGATGCTTTCGAAGCGAGGGCTTGAGGGTGGCGCTTCAACAGAGATTCGCAAAGGGCTGAGGGGCAAGCGGAAATCTGCTCGATTTCCAGATGTTTCTGATGGTCAGTTCAGAGCGAGTGCCATGCTGTGAAAATGATCGCCCAGAGCAGCGCTGGCCCCAATGCGAAAAGCGCCAGCCGCGAAGCGCCGGACTTCTTTGCCACAAAAGGTTCGGGCAAAGTGCTTTCCGACGGAGGGCTCGCAGGAGGGGTTGCGGGGTCAACTGGTTTGGTTTCGGACATGATCGCTTCCTTGCGCGACCCCCTTTGTCGCTACCCCTTCATAGGATATGGATACGACCAACTTTTTCAAAATAAAATAAATTTTTGCGTTCAGAATGCGCACACAAAATCGGCCCCCATCGCAGGTGCGAAAGGGGCCGATTTTGTGTTGGATCGTTCAGGCCGGTTCGAGAGCCAGTTCTTCGCGGCGGCGGCGAAGCACGACCATGCCGCCGATCAGGGCAAAGCCGGCAATCATCATCGCCCAGGTTTCCGGCTCAGGAACAGCATAGGCCGCGGTGATGTAGAGATCGAAAGAGCTCGCGCCGCCAGAGACGCCGGAGACCGTGACATAGTTGGTCCATCCGCCGCGAACGTCCTTCGGGTCGCTGAAGTTCGAGAGGGTTTCGATCGACGTCAGCGTGACCGCACCAAACGTGTTGCTACTCACCGGAAAGAGCCTGGTGGCGCCATCCATGAAGTTCAGCGTGAAATTGGTCAGGCCGATCCCGGTCGAGCCGATCGTGGTCCCGCCAAGGCTCACGTCGGTACCAACCGAAGTCAGGAAACTTGTGCCAAGGTTGTAGAGCGGCGAGGGCAACTGGAACGTGAACCTGTCGGTATAGGCGCCTGCCGCCACGGGTATGTGGAACAGACCGAAATACGAGCCATGGACGCCGCCCGTGTTGGTCAGCGTCAGCACGGTCGGCTGAGGCGTGGGGGGCGGTGTCGCCAGCGCGGGCGTGGCAGCCAAAAGACCGGCCAGAAAGAGAATTTTCTTGATCATCGCCAGAGTTCCTTTGAAAATACTATGTATGGGGAGCGTATAGTCATTGTAATCAGCCGGAATTCTGTGCTGATGCTTGTAGTGTGTCTTTGCAGGGAGAGCCTTGTGCCGCACGTCGGCCCAGCCCTCTTTAAAGTCTTAATTTTAGGTAAAGATCTGAAACTAGGCTATTTTAACCACACTTCGGATCGGTTGGATACCAGTAGTAGCGCGTAGACGCACGCTTGCGCCCAAGGGGCAAATGGGTGCAGGCACCTGTGATCTCAGCTGAAATTTTCTGAAAATCTCGGCAAAAAATTTACAATAGATCCCAAATTTTGTTTTCATCGCGGATAATATTATCGAACTACCGCGCGTATTGCGTGCTATTGCGATGGACAGGTATTTCGCGCGTTTCTTTCATCAAGGCGATGCGGCTCGGGCTATCATCACATCGTCTGGAAAACCGGCCTCGTTCTGGCTGAAGCAGGGAAGCTTGGAATGGGTCGGTTTCGCTGGGGCGTGTTGGGTACAGGCCCGGTCTCGGTCAAATTTGCTGCCGGTTTGCGCCAGATCGGCGCTGAAGTGGCCATGGTGGTGTCGCGCGGAGAGCGGGGGCCAGCCTTTGCCCACCTGTTTGGCGGCGTTGTCGTCGAAGACTATGCGCGGGCGGCCGCAATGGCGCCCGGCATGGTCGATGCGGTCTATATCGCCACGCCGCCAGCCCTGCATTTTGACCACGCTCAGGCGTTCCTGAAGGCGGGCGTGCCGGTTCTGATTGAAAAGCCGATCGCGGCCAGTCTGGCGCAGGCCGAGAGCCTGCGCGATCTGGCGCGGTCCAAAGGCGTTTTTGCCATGGAGGCGATGTGGACGCGGTTCATGCCCGCAATCACCGCCTTGCGAAGGATGATCGACGAAGGCGCGATCGGTGAGCTGCGGATGATCAGCGCAAGCTTTGGCCAGGCCTATCGCCCTGATCCGGCGCACGGCCACTTCGATCCGGCGCAAGGCGGCGGGGCATTGGCGCAGCTGGGGGCCTATCCGCTTTCGCTGGGGCAATTCCTGTGCGGCGAGGCGATGGCTGCGAAGGCCACCGGTTGTCTTGGCCCCACCGGGGTGGACGAGGATGCCGCGATGGCCTTGCTCTATGCCGACGGCGTGATCGGCTCGTTCCAGACCAGCCTGCGCGGCACTTTGCGCAACAGCCTGACGGTGACGGGTACGCTCGGCCGGATCGAGATCGAGGGGCCGATCTATCGGCCTTGGGGTTTGCGGGTGTTCAGCAATCCCCCGGTGGGCCGGGCGCAGATGGACCTGACGGGGAAGGCGCTGTTCAAGGAAGGCCCTCTGTTTCAGCGTCTTTCACTGTTTCGCGCCAGACGTGCACGGCGCGGACGGGTGCTTTCGCTGCCCTATGCAGGCAATGGCTATCACTACGAAGCGCAGGAAGTGCAGGCCCTTGTCAGGGCCGGCGCGCTGGAAAGCGCAACGATGCCGCTTGATCACAGCGTGGCGTTGACCGCCCTGACGCAATCGTTGCGGCACCAGATTCACGGAATGGCACAATCATGAAAATAGCCGTTGTAGGCTGCGGAT
>CANGJB010000061.1 GCA_947453945.1 Sphingomonadaceae bacterium | reverse complement strand
GCCGCATCCGGCGAGGTTGAGCGCCGCAATGGCCAGCGCCGATCCGGCGATGAGATGATTCGCACGCATTAACTTGTTCCCTCAAACGTTCTGCGAAGGGCAATGAGACCGCTGTGTGACAGGGCTATGACAGTTGTTTTGGTGGTGCCATCGCGAGCGCCAGGCGCACTGTCACGCTCGTTCCCTCCCCAAGGCGGCTCGCGATGTCGAGCTTGCCGCGGTGTCTTTCGACGATGTGCTTAACGATGGCAAGGCCCAGCCCCGTTCCCCCTGCCGCGCGGCTGCGGCCAGGATCGGTGCGGTAAAAGCGGCGGGTCAGATAAGGAATATGATCGGCGTGAATGCCCTCGCCCCGATCGATGACAGTCAGCACCGCTTCGGCCCCATCGCACACCACTTCCACCCGCACGGGCTGGCCAGGATCGCCATATTTCAAGGCGTTGTCGATCAGGTTGCGGATGATCTGATCAAGTTGCTGGCGGTCGCCCGTTACCATGGCGTCTGTTACATGCAGGTCGATTCTGTCCTCGCCGACAGTCGAGGCGATCTCGGAGCCGATGCTGGCGGCAAGGAGCCCCAGATCGATCTGTTCACGCGGGATGTCGTGCTTTTCCGCCTCAATGCGCGAAAGCGACATGAGATCCTCCACCAGGCTCTGCAGCCGGCGTGATTCGCGCAGAACCGTGGCGTGGAAGCGCGCAGCCGTGGCCGCATCGACCTTGGCGTCGGGATCGGCCAGCGTTTCGATGTAGCCGATGATCGAGGCCAGCGGCGTGCGCAGTTCGTGGCTCGCATTGGCCACGAAATCGGTGTGCGAACGGCTGATGTCAGCCTCGGCAGTCCGGTTGACCATCTCGATCAGAGAAAAGCGCTGGTCTATGCTCACCCGGCGCACCTGCCAGATGCTGCGAGCGCCGGTAAGGCCGCGGACAAGCGCGCTGCCCTGCGGCTTTTCCAGCAGGGTAATCGCCTCCGGATGGCGCAGCGCTACGCGGGCGTCCTGCCCCACGATATGCGGCCCGAGCGTCTCTCGCGCGGCGGCATTGGCGGCGGCAATGCGCTGGCGATCGAGCATGAGGACCGGAACGCTGAAGGGTTCGACGAGTTCGACCATGGCCTGGCGCGAGACCGAGCCTTCATCGGCGACGCGCACCTCGACCACGGGTTCGGGCCGCGAAAGCCAAAGCGTGCTGAGCCACAGGATCAGCACAGCAAAAGCCAGCCCCGCGCTGCCGCCCACGATGATCATCGCGATGCACGTGCCAAGGGCCACGATCATGCTGGGCCAGGGAAAGGATGAACCGTTCATGTCGGAATAAAGTACCCGCGATGCGCGTAGCGGATTGCTGCCATGCGCCCAAGCCTTCCTTACGGCAAAAGACTGCGCTTTTGTGTCGTTTTCCGAAACAATCTCATCTGTCGCTGCGCAGCCTTGTCACACGACCGCAACATAAGAGGCATTCTTGCCGACCACTTCCCGGATAGTGGGTCAGGCGGCAGGGTGGAACCAGGCCTTTGCCGCGGTGGCGATCAGGATCACCGAAAGGATCGAGAACAGCACGGAAATGAGGCCCCAAGGCACGATGCTGATCTGGTCGAGGTTGCGGCGGCGCCGTTCGCGATGTTCGCGCAGGCCTGAGAGAAGTCCGAACGCCAGCGCTACCGCGCCGGCTGCTCCGAACTGGACTGCGTAGCTGAGCGAATCGAAGTCCATCGTCTTCCGGATCACGGAGCATTCCGCGGTGCGGGCAGCCGCAAGGACGCAGAATGCCGTTCGGCTGGTGACCCCTACGGGAATCGAACCCGTGTTTCAGCCGTGAGAGGGCCGCGTCCTGACCGCTAGACGAAGGGGCCTTGCCGTGAACCAGGTCGGCGGTCCCGCCCCGGTTGTTTCGTACCTGCCTGGCACCAGTGCCAGTTTCCAAGCTGGTGACCCCTACGGGAATCGAACCCGTGTTTCAGCCGTGAAAGGGCCGCGTCCTAACCGCTAGACGAAGGGGCCAATGGCAACGGCCACTTGGCAGGCCGCGCGTCTAGGGCGGGAAACCTGTCAGGTCAACCCCTGACTCGGAGCTGTTGTGGGCATGACCAAAGGGGCAGTTTTGCGCGGTGCTCATGCGCCCTGAAGACCGGGGCCTAATCCGCGAAGGCTGCATCTTCCACGTGGAGTTCAGCTGCCGGGCGACTGCCCCAATCATCGATCTTCGCGCGGCCGACGAGCCAGAGCAGGCGGCCGCGCGAGCCGTGGAGCAGCGTCTGGCCCATTTCGGTCTCGGCGGCGCGAAATGCGATGGCCTTGAACGAACGGCCGTCCGGTCCGCCGGCAACCATGCGCACGTGATCGGTGCCGACCAGATCGCACTTGATCAGCCGAACCGGCCCTACCGCCACGCGCGGACCCGGCCAGCCCATGCCGAAGGGGCCAGCCGCTTCCAGTCGTTCGAC
This sequence comes from Sphingomonadaceae bacterium, assembly GCA_947453945.1. Classification (GTDB taxonomy): domain Bacteria; phylum Pseudomonadota; class Alphaproteobacteria; order Sphingomonadales; family Sphingomonadaceae; genus Novosphingobium. The sequence continues at coordinate 16,193 of CANGJB010000061.1, read as the reverse complement.
CAGATCCGGGGTCAGCCCGCCGGGCGCCAGCGAGAGATCAAGCAGCAGTGACTGGCTCTGCCGCGCAAGGCCGACATCGCGGGCGAGCCGTTCGTCGAGCCAGTCGGCAAATGCGCCTGTGCCGCCGGGCGCGATGGTGAGCCCGCAGGCCATGGCGTGGCCGCCGCCGGCGATGAGCAAGCCCGCGGCGCGCGCGGCAATGATCGCAGCGCCGAGATCGACGCCCGTTATCGAGCGGCCGGAGCCCTTGCCGTTGCCTTCGGTGTCGCCATCCTCGGCAATGACCAACGTTGGCCGTCCGGTCTTTTCCTTGATCCGCCCGGCCACGATGCCGATCACGCCGGGGTGCCAGCCGGGTCCGTGGACCACCACGACGCTGCGATTGTGCTGGGCATCGACTTGCGCCTCGGCGGATTCCTGCACGGCCTGTTCGATCGCGCGGCGCTCGTCGTTGAGTTCGGACAGGCGCGCAGCAATGTCGCGCGCTTCTTCGGCATCGGAGGTGGTGAGCAGCCGCACACCCAGACCCGAATCGCCAATGCGCCCGGCTGCATTGATGCGCGGGCCCAGCGCAAAGCCAAGGTCGCTGCAGGTGGGCGAACGGGTCAGCCGGCTGGCATCGATCAGCGCGGCGAGGCCGATATTCTCCCGCCGCGCCATGATCTTGAGGCCTTGTGCCACAAAAGCGCGGTTCACCCCCCGGATCTGCGCCACATCGGCCACCGTGCCGAGCGCGACGAGATCCAGAAGGCTCATGAGATCGGGGCCATCGCGCGGGCCGAGCACGCCGCGCGTGCGCAGCTCACGCAAAGTGGCGATGGCAAGGAGGAACGCCACGCCAACGGCGGCCATGTGGCTGTGGCTTGCCGCCTCGTCGCTTTCATCGAGCCGGTTGGGATTGACCAGCGCAGTGGCGGGGGGAAGCTCCGCGTTGCACTTGTGGTGATCGACCACGATCACATCGACCCCTTCGGCCCGCGCCGCGCCGAGCGCTTCATAGGCCATGGCGCCGCAGTCGACGGTGACGATCAGCTGAGCGCCCTCACGCGCCAGCTTGACGAGGCCTTCGGCGGAGGGGCCATAGCCTTCGAGCAGGCGGTCCGGGATATAGGGCCGCGCCGATGTGCCGAGCCCGGCGAGGAACCTGATGAGCAGCGCGGCGCTGGTCGCACCATCAACGTCGTAGTCGCCGTAGACCGCGATGGCCTCGCGCTTGGTGATGGCATCCGCCAGTCGCGCGGCAGCCTTGTCCATATCGTTGAAGATCGAAGGATCGGGCAGGAAATCGCGCAAGGTGGGGCGGCGATGGCGTTCAAGATCGTCGCGCTCGACGCCGCGCGCCAGCAGCAGCTGATCGACCAGATTATCGAGTTGGCCAGCATTGCTCCCGAATCCGCCGGTCGACATATCCATGTTGCCGCCGCGCCAGCGCCAGGAAAGGCCGGACAAGGAGTGAGTTATGGCGGTGACCGGGATCATGCGACCAGCGCTAAACGATCCCTGCGATGCGGGAAAGGGCGGTCAGAATCCTGCCCACATTCCTTCGCATCGGCGCAGCGCGATTGACAGGATGCCCCCGGATATGGTCGCATCCGCAAAACACAAATCTGGTCGCGCCAAACCGAACACGCACAGAGGGCCATCAGCCCGCTTGCCCAACAAGGGATTGAGCCAATGACCAGGAACACCACGCGTCTTTTAGTGGCAGCAGGCGGGGCCAGTGCCGTGCTCGTGGGGCTGGGGGTTGCCCAGACCGCCGCGCCGATTGCGCGGTATGAAATGCGCGCCGGCACCACGTCAGGTATGCTGGGCGGCATGGGCGCGATGCGCGGCGGCGGCATGGGGGCTGCGATGGGCATGGCCTTTGGCGGGGGTAACCGCAATGCGCCGCAACATGAACTGTGGCTCGAACTGGGATCGAGCCGGGCACCGGCGGGCGCATCGGCCAAGGCGGATCACTTCATGCCGGCGAGCGCGAAGCTTGGACCATCGGTTGCGCTCAAGACCCCGACCAAGATGCCTGATAGCTTGCCGGCGGAGCAGCGCGACTTCAAACGGCCCAAGGGACGTATGCTGATCTTCTGGGGCTGCGGCGAACATGCGCCGGCCGGGCAACCGGTGGTTATAGACTTCTCGAAAATCGCTGCCGGGCAAATGCCGCCGGGCCTTTGGTCCAGCAACGTGCCGATGGAGCGCCGCGTCTCTCCGGCGAGCAGCAAGACGTATGGGTCCTGGCCCAACGATGACGGCAAGTCGATCAAGACCGACAGCTCGCTGATCGGTGCGCACAAGGTGGCGGGCAACTATTCGCCCGAGATGAACTTCACGCTCACCCGCGATTTCATGGGCGGGCTCAGGACATCGACCGCCACGATGCCCAGCGGCGCGACGCTGCTGCGCTGGAACCTGCTGCCCGATGCGACCGGCTACCATGCCTCGCTGATCGGCGGAAAGCCGGGACCGGGCGGCGAGATGGGCGATATGGTATGGTGGTCTTCAAGCGCGACACGCGAATTCGGCGGCGGGCTTTCGGACTGGCTCTCCCCCGCCACGGTGGCGAGGCTGGTGACGAGCCGGGCGGTTTTGGCACCCGCCACCACCAGCTGCATGGTGCCAGCCGAAGTGAAGGCAGCGGCACCCCAGTTCCAGATGGTGTCGCTCTTTGCGTATGGCCCGGAGGAAAGCTTCGTCTATCCGCCGCGCCCGGCCAATCCCAAGACCCCGTGGAAGCCGGAATGGATCGCCGACATCCGCCATCGCTCGATGACCGGGTTCCTGCTGGGCATGCCAAGCATGGATGATGAGGCGGCGAACGATGGCCGGCAGAAGCAGCAATGCCAACCCAAGCCCAAGAAGCGCGGGTTCGGTGGACTGGGCGGCCTCATCGGCGGTGCGCTCGGCGGTGTGGCCGGTGGCTCCGGCGGCAACGGAGATGGCTGTTGACCGTGGCATGCTGCTGATCATCTGGCACAGCCGCACCGGCGCGGCCCGCGCAATGGCCGAAGCCGCGCTGCTGGGCGCATCGAGCGAGGGCAAGGCGCGCATGGTTCGCGCCGAGGAAGCCGTGCCAGGCGATCTCCTGTCTGCGCAGGGTTATCTGTTCGTTTGTCCGGAGAACCTGGGCGCAATGACCGGGGCGATGAAGGAGTTCTTCGACCGAAGCTATTATCCGCTGCTCGGGCAGATCGAGGGGCGTGCCTTTGCCTCGGCCATTGCTGCCGGATCGGATGGATCGGGGGCCGAGCGCCAGCTTGAGCGGATCGTCACTGGCTGGCGCCTGCGGCGAATCGCGGAAGGTCTTGTCATAAACCTCAGTGCGCAGACCCCGCAGGAGGTCCTTGCGCCCAAGAAAGTGCCGGAAAGCGCGCTGCAAAAGTGCCACGATTTGGGACAGTCTTTCGCGGCCGGTCTGGCAATGGGCGCATTCTAAAGGTGCTGGCCCCATAGATGGTCCGATTCCGTGCCGGTTTGGCCGCACAGGACTCGACGATTGCCTACCATTCGTGTCTTTGATGGACCCGAAGTGAGGGAGCTTATCTGGTGGTGATCGAGCGTGCCGCAGGGCGTGAGCCCCTTGCTGCGCTGTTGTTCGGCCGAGACGCCCGGCCGGCGGCAGACGCGCTTGCGGACCTCGCGGCGGGGCCCGATGGGTTCACACTGCTCAACACCACAAAAGCCCCCCAGGGCACCGCCGAACTTCTGCGCGACGGGCTGACCTTCGACATGGCCGGTCTCGCACCAGCGCCGCCGCTTGCTGCGCCGGATGCAGTGCACCGGGTGGCCTTGCCCAATGACTTCAGCGTCTCCGCGCTTGAGGCGACGTGGTTCATGGTTGGGCCGCATCTTGCGGGAGCGGAAAGCCTGTTGCCAGTGCTCCGCGTCGCCGCGGCCATCTTGCGCCACCTTGCCGGGTTTGACGGGCTGCAAGCGATCGTGTGGCGGCCTGCGCGAATCGTGATGTCGCCCCAGTGGTTTGCAGAAGCGGTGGGCGTGTGGCTCGCTGGTGGTCCGTTTCCGGCGCTGGCGCTTACGGCCTTGGCACGCAGCGAACACGGGATTGCGAGCGAAGGACTCGCATTCCTTACGGGGCAGGAGTTCATGCTCCACGCCCGCGGCGGTACGCCAAGCCGCGAGGACAGCCGGATTGCCGTTCGTCTGACGGACTGGCTCGTTGCGCATGGGCGAGTCGAGCGTCCGCGCGAGGTGGTGCTGGCCGGGATCGGCGCCGTGTGGCTGGAGCCTGAGGGGCAAAACAAGCTTAACGTTTTGCCCCGTTAGGTTCACGATGCTTGCAAGCCGCCCGTTAATCCGGTTCGGCGAGCATGGTGCCATGGTTCCTGGAGGACACCTGGCTCGGGCATTCATCCCCTTCCGTTCGGTCAATGCACCGGGGAAACCGGGCTATATAGCCGGTTTGCAGCGTCATCACTTGCTGCCACGCGCGCTGCTGGGCCGCCGTTCCTTCAGCCGGATGATCGCCACGCTCGGCACAGAACGGATCGGGTTTCACGATTTTCGCCGCAACGGGTTGCTGCTGCCTGCAACAGAAAGCGGCGCGCTTCGCATCGGTCTGCCGCTGCACCGGGGGCCGCACGGCACGTATTCGGAAATGGTGAACGAACGCGTCGGCCAGATCGAAATGGGATGGAGCCGCACGCGCCGTTACGACATCGAACTGGCGAGCATGGAATCGCTGATGCGGCTCGATCTCCTGCAACGCGCCTTGCGCCGCCGCCTACTGAGCCCGCCCAAGGGCGAGGAAATCGTGCTCAATCGCCATGATCCGGCAACGGATTACAGCCACCTCGACCGTATGGCCGAGATGCTGTGGGAAGCGACTGAAAGCCGGCTCTAGCCTGTCAGCCCCGGAACGGCGCGCTGTCGATGTCGAGGCTACCGGCGGCCTCGCGGTACTGCGCTGTCAGGGTCGCGACGCGCTCTGCCACCGTCTCGACCTTGTCGACCGCGCCGATGCCCTGGCCCGAGCCCCAGATGTCCTTCCACGCCTTGGCTTCGGTATTGCCGCCCGAGCCGAAGTTCATTGCCGAAGGGCTGCTCTCCGGCAGATTGTCCGGATCGAGCCCGGCCTTGACGATCGAGCCGCGCAAGTAGTTGCCGTGCACCCCGGTGAAGAGGTTCGAGTAGACGATATCATCCGCCCGGCTGTTCACGATTTCTTGCTTGTAGCCTTCCGCCGCGCGGGCCTCTGCCGTCGCGATCCAGGCCGAGCCGATATAGGCGAAATCGGCACCGAGTGCCTGCGCTGCCAGGATCGAGCGGCCGTGCGCGATGGCGCCGGAAAGCGCGATCAGGCCATCGAACCAGGTGCGGATTTCCTGCATCAGGGCAAACGGCGAAAGCGCGCCGGCATGGCCGCCCGCGCCGGCCGCGACCGGGATAAGGCCGTCTGCGCCCTTTTCGATCGCCTTGCGCGCAAAGCGGTCGTTGATCACATCGTGCAGCACAATGCCGCCCCAGCCATGCGCGGCCTGATAGACGTCTTCCCGCGCGCCAAGCGAGGTGATGAGCATGGGCACCTGCCACTTGGCGCAGAGCTCCATGTCTTCATCGAGGCGGTTGTTGGTCTTGTGGACGATCTGGTTGACCGCGAAGGGCGCCGCCGGGCTGTCCGGGTGGTCGCGGTTATGCGCGGCGAGCGTTTCGGTGATTTCGTGCAGCCATTCGTCGAGCTGGCTGATCGGCCGCGCGTTGAGCGAAGGGAAGCTGCCGACAATGCCCGCCTTGCACTGCGCGATGACGAGTTCAGGGCCGGAAATGATGAACAGCGGCGAACCGATGACTGGCAGGCGCAGGTTCTTGAACAGCGGGGGAAGCGGCATCCATCGGGCTCCGTTGCTTTAAGCGAGCGATTAAACTTCGCTTTAGCAGGGTCAGCGGCGCTGTCAAAGGGCAGCGCCGCTCCCTTTATGGCTAGCCCGCCAGCACGTGTTCGATGCCATAGAAGCGCGCCGCATTGCCGGCGAACAGCGCGTGCTTTTCATCAGCCGAGGCGCCGTGGGCGAGGCGCTTGAACGTGTTCCACAGCACGGCGTAAGTCGCGCCCCAGCGGTCTACCGGGTAATTGCTTTCGAACATCCCGCGTTCCGGCCCGAAGGCATCGATGCAGGTCTCGATGTAGGGGCGCCACATCGCGGCGAGCGTTTCCGAGCCGATTCCGGCGGCCGGGCCCTGTTCGGGCATCGCGCAGAACGCCATGGCGAGGCCGCCCAGTTTGACCGAGACATTCGGGCACTTGGCGAGTTCGCGGATGTTATCGCGCCACACATCGAAGCGCTCATGCAGCTTGCCCTTGTAGCTCGCGGTGCCGAGCGGGGTGCCGCAGTGATCGAGCACTATGGGCTGATCCGGGAAGGCGCGGGCGAGCGAGATGATATCGGGCAGCTGCGGTTCGAGCAGCCAGGCATCGAAGGTAAGCCCCATCGCGCCCAGATGCTTGAACCCGGCGCGGAAGGCGTCGCTGGTGTAGAGCCCGGCAGGCGCATGGAACGGGGGGCCGAGTACTTCGGGATCGGCATCCCACGCGGCCTGGTGGCGAATGCCCTTGAAGCGCCCGTTTCCGGCAGCGATCAGCGCGTCCAGAACCGGCACTGCGCCGTCACCCAGTGTCATGTCGGCATGTCCGATGATCCCGGCGCAGGGGCGGTAGTTGCCGTAGAGACCGCTGGCGCCTTGCGCCGCGACGCCATTGACGAACTCGACTTCGCCGACGGGCTTCAGCGCTGCATCCGCCCCGGTGCGGTAGAATGCGCCGCATTCCATGAATACCGTGCCGACGATGTTGTGCCCGCTGTGCGTATCGGCGTGGAGCGCATCGAACGTGTAGTAGGCCGCCGGAACCAGCGTCTCGACAAAGGGATGCAGCGGCTGGGGGAACGAGGCGACCAGCGGGCGCAAATCCCACAAGTGATGGTGCGGATCGATGATCGGCAGATCGGGTTCGATGATCTCTTCTGGCATGGCTCTCTCTCGTGGTCGGCCTCTTTGTGGGCACGCTCCGGGAGTATGGCGGGCAAGCTCGCACAAGCCAAGCGCGTCGTTAGCACAGAAATCCTGGCGCAAAATTCCGGGTAAAGAATTCCGGGCGCAGAATTCGGGGGGGGGGCCGGACCGGCGCGCCTATTTGTCTTCGATCCCGAGCAGGCGCATCAACCGCTTGCGTTCATCGGACGTCAGATCGTCATAAGTCTTGCGCTTGGGGAACTTCGAGAGCTCCTTTTCCATGTCCTTCGCGATCTCGGGCATGCGCTTCATCAGTGCGGGCATGAGGGTCTGCATGCTGCGCATGATCTCGGGATCAGTGAAAATCAGCATCGAGTTGGCGGCATACGTGCTGCCGGTGGGCGTGGCGAAAAAGGTGTTGAGCTCGGCAAGCTGGGCGGCATCGAACTGGCGGGCATAAGCGCGGGAGAGGCCCTCCTGCATGGCGGGTTCAAACTCGGCAAACAGGCCCTGCATCGCCTTGAACATCGCCGGCATCGCAGCGGCGGTGCGCTCCTTGAACGCCGGATCCATGATCGCCATGGCTTCCTCCAGCGTGGATTCGGGCATCTTTGCGAGCTGGTCTTCACTGAGACCGCCAATCGCTGCCAAATCCTTCAGCGGCAGCTTGCCCATGGAATCGAGCATGGGTTTCATCATGCCGTTCACGGTGCGGTCCATCATCCGGGCATAAGTGCCGGCGGGGAAGATGTAAGTGACGGCCTTCTGCGCCGCCGCAAGCCGGGCAGGATCAATCGGGGCGGCGTCTGCCTGCGGGGCTGTATCGGCCTGCGGAGCAGGAGCGGGAGCAGTTTCGGCAAGCGCCGCGCTGGCGGTGCAGAGGCTGAAACCGATCACAGCGGCGCGGACAAACCGAAACGACCCAAACTGACCTGACATGGCAAAACTCCCCTTTGGCCTTGCCGGGAAGTTTAGGAGCTGCCGCCCAGAGCAACAAGCCGAGACACCGCCGATCCGGACCGTGGAGCACAGCGGAGGAGCGGTTTGAATTTAGGTCAAGTTGACACGGTTGACACGGTCCAGAGGGAGAAACGACCCTCCCGGTGGGGTTGTGGATATTGCGCTGATTTATTTGGATAATTGGCAAAAATACCGCCTGCAAGCCGGGTGGGCGCAGCAGAGTTCCTCCGGCTGGGGAGGAGCGGTGCGAGGTGCGGCCTTGCGGGGAACTACGGTTCAAAGAGCCGGGTGAGGATGCTGGAAATCGGGGGGTGTAGGAAAGGGGTTTTTGCAGGAATTGCCCTTCCCTCAGCGCTTCGCGGTGCCACTTCCCCATTTGTGCTTGGCAGAACTGGAGAGGATCTTGGCCATTCCCCTCTCCCAACCCTCTCCCCACCCTCTCCCCTGCAGGGGGGAGGGTTTTTGTTGGGTGACCAATGCGTCTTGGGGGTTTTTTGGATTCCCGCCTTCGCGGGAATGACGAAGGGAAGCGAGGAATGCCGAAGGGAAGGGACGAATGCCGAAGGGAAGGGGGGAATGACGAAAGGGTGTGCTGGCCGCCGCTGGTGGGCGGCGGCGCGTGGTTGGTGCGTCAACCTGCCGCGTTCGCCGCGCTCAAAATCGCACGGACGCTGGCTGTCGCGACATCCTCGTCGATGCCGACGCCCCAGATGACTTTGCCGTCCGGCCCCACGCATTCGACGTAGGCGGCGGCGCGGGCGTCGCTGCCTGCGCCGAGCGCGTGTTCGGCGTAATCGCGCACGTCGATGCTGATGCCGAAGCCGTCCTTCAATGTGGCGACGACCGAGGAGATGAGGCCATTGCCCCGACCCGAGACCGAGCGGACTTCGCCATCGACGGCGATCTTGCCGGCGAAGACGCGGGTGCCGTCGGGCGCGCGGGCTTCCTCGTAGTCGACGAGGGTGAAGCGCTGCTCGCCTTCGAGGTGATAGGTTTGCTGGAAGACGGACCAGATATCGCTGGCCTGCAGTTCGCGGCCCAGTTCATCGGCGAGGTTTTGCACGTGGCGCGAGAAGTGCGCCTGCATCTTCTTGGGCAGCTTGAGGCCCTGATCCTGTTCGAGCACCCAGGCAAAGCCGCCCTTGCCGCTTTGCGAGTTGACGCGGATGACCGCCTCGTAGCTGCGGCCGAGATCGGCGGGATCGATGGGCAGGTAGGGGACGGCCCAGAGCTCGTCGTTCTGGGTTTCGCGCGCGGCGAAGCCCTTCTTGATCGCGTCCTGATGGCTGCCGGAGAAGGCGGTGAACACGAGATCGCCGCCATAGGGGTGGCGCGGGTGGACGGGGAGCTGGTTGCAGTATTCGACCGTCTGGATGACCTTGTCGATGTCTGAAAAGTCCAGTTCCGGATCAACGCCTTGCGTGTACAGGTTGAGAGCGACGGTGACGAGGCAGCAATTGCCGGTGCGCTCGCCATTGCCGAACAGGCAGCCCTCGACGCGGTCCGCGCCCGCCATCAGGCCAAGTTCTGCCGCAGCGACGCCGGTGCCGCGATCGTTGTGGGTGTGCAGGGAGATCACCGCGCGGTCACGGCCGGGCAGGTTGCGGCAGAAGTATTCGATCTGGTCTGCGTAGATATTGGGCGTGGCCGCCTCGATCGTTGCCGGCAGATTTAGGATGATGGGCTTGTCCACCGTGGGCTGCAGCACGTCCATCACCGCCTCGCAGCATTCGATGCTGAAATCGAGTTCGGCGGTCGAGAAGGTTTCGGGGCTATATTCGAAATGCCAGTCCGTCTGCGGAAAACGTGCGGCCTGATCGCGCAGGAAGGTGGCGCCGGCGCGGGCGATTTCCTTGATCTCTGCCGGTTCCATGCCGAACACGACCTTGCGCCACAGCGGCGAGACCGCGTTATAGACATGGACGATGGCCTGCTTGGCCCCGGCGAGGCTTTCGAACGAGGTTTTGATCAGATCTTCGCGCGATTGGGTGAGGACCTGCACGAAAACGTCATCCGGAATGCGGCCCGCATCCACGAGACTGCGGATGAAATCATATTCGGTAGCGCCAGCGCTGGGGAAGCCGACTTCGATTTCCTTGAGGCCCAGGCTGAGCAGCAGATCGAAGAAGCGCGATTTCTTGTCTGCGTCCATCGGATCGATCAGCGACTGGTTGCCATCGCGCATATCGGTTGAAAGCCAGCGCGGCGCCCGGGTGATCGTGCGGCTCGGCCACTGGCGGTTTTCCAGCGGAACCTGCGGGAAGGGGCGGTACTTGACCGAGGGGGTTTTCAGCATGGACATGGGAAGGCTTTCGGATCTGGAAATCTGCGGACTGCGGTGCGGATTGACCCTTGGGCGCGAGGGGCGCGCCTATCGGCCGCCTCGGTTCACGCCCAAGGGCGGATAAGTCGCAGGGTAAGATCCAGAGCGGCAGTCATGCGACAAGCCTATGGTGAAACGCGCCGCGCTTGTCCAGAATGAAAGCATAAGGAGACCCATATGTCTGAAGCAGTCGAGCCGTTCCCGTATCATGTGCCGCAGGCGGCGCTAGATGACCTTCAAGCGCGGCTGGACTTGACGCGCTGGCCCGAGCGCGAGGCCGTGGATGACTGGACGCAGGGCGTGCCGCTGGCGGCCTTGCAGGATCTGGTGGCCTATTGGCGCAATGGCTATGACTGGCGCAAATGCGAGGCGTGGCTGAACGGGCTGGGCCTCTTCACCACCGATATCGACGGCGTGGCGATCCGGTTTCTGCATGTGCGCTCGCGGCATGAAGGGGCGGCGCCGCTGATCATGACGCACGGCTGGCCGGGCTCGATCCTCGAGTTTCGCGGGGTGATCGATGCACTGACCGATCCGGAAGCGCATGGCGGCACGGCCGCGGATGCCTTCCACCTCGTGATCCCGTGCCTGCCGGGCTTTGGGCTTTCTGGGAAGCCGGAGCGGTCCGGCTGGGGCGTGGAGAAGATCGCGCGGGCCTGGGGCGTGCTGATGGCGCGGCTGGGCTATGCGCGGTGGTTTGCGCAAGGGGGCGATTGGGGCTCCATCGTGACAACGCAGATCGGCATGCAGGCGGTGGAAGGCTGTGCGGGCATCCACCTCAACATGCCCATCGCGCGGCCGCTGCCCGAAGATATGGCAAACCCTTCGCCGGCAGAGCTCAAGGCGCTGGGCGCGCTGAAGTACTATCAGGATTGGGATTCGGGCTATTCCAAGGAGCAATCCACCCGGCCGCAGACCATCGGTTATTCGCTGGTCGATTCGCCCGTGGGGCTGGCGGGCTGGATCTATGAGAAGATGTGGGCCTGGACCGACAACGATGGCACGCCGGAAAGCGCGCTGAGCCGGGATGCCATGCTCGACAACCTGATGCTCTATTGGCTGCCGGCGGCGGGTGCCTCTGCCGCAAGGCTTTATTGGGAGAGCTTTGGCAATGCAGGTGGCGGCGATATCGCAATGCCCGTGGCGGTGAGCGCATTTCCCAAGGAAGTGCTGCCCACCCCGCGCAAGTGGATGGAGCGCCACTGCCCGAACATCGTTCACTGGGGAGAGATGGCGAAAGGCGGCCACTTTGCCGCATGGGAGCAGCCCGCAGCCTTTGTGGGAGAGCTGCGGGCGGCCTTTGCGCTGATGCGGTGATCGCTTCGGCGGGGCTTACTTCTTCTCGAAGGCGATGGTGATCTGAAGCTTCACCTCGTCACCCACGAGCGGGGCGAAGAAGCCCATGCCGAACTCGCTGCGCTTGATCGTGGCTTCGCCTTCGAAGCCGACGGTCGGCGCCTTGTTGAAGAAATTGGTGCCCGCGCCGGTGAACTTCGCGGTGAACGTTGCGGGCTTCGTCACGCCGTTCAGCGTGAGATTGCCGTTGACGGTGGCGCTCATGCCATCAGCGCCGGGGACGACGCTGGTCGAGACGAAAACCGTATCGGCCGCATTGGCGCCAAAGAAATCGGCCTTGCCGCCTTCAGGCGCGGCCTTGAGCAAGTGCGCGGTGAGCGCGGCGTCGACCGTGACGACCTTTGAGACCGGAATGGTCGCCGTGAGCTTGGCGGCTGCGGGATTGGCCGGATCGAAGGTCATGGAACCGCCGAGCTGGCCGAACATGCCGAAGTAATCGTTGAAGCCCAAATGGTTGACCCGCCAGGCGATCATCGAATGGGTGGCATCGACCGCATACGTGCCCGCGGTAACGCGCGACTTGTCTAGCTTGCCCGGCTGCTCGCTGGGCAGCTGCGAGAACGAGGGGGCGGCCAGTGTGGCGAGCGCGAGAGGCAAAGCAGCGACGATAAGGCGGATACGGGGCATGAACGGTCTCCCTAAGCAAAGTGCGCAAGCTGAGGTGGCACAGCTGTGGCACGGCTGGCAAGCGGGCGCTGCAGGCTGACGCGGTGAGGCGTGGCGGGCGGTGCGATCAACCGCAGCGCATGGCAACGATGCGGCGGTTCTCGTCGAGGATGACGTTGAGGCGCCTTGGGCTGCGATCCAGCGTGATCGCCTGCCCGGGCGTGATCCAGCGCACCGGATGGGGGCGGGCGATCTGCCGCACTGTCCGGCGAACTTCCGTCACCGCTCTGGCGCCGATGAAGCGCGCGGTGAGGGCTAGACTGCACGTGTCGGGGGCGGGCGGTTCGGCGGCTGACGCTGAAGCCAGTGCCGCGCAAAACGGCAAAAGACCAAGCGCTGCCGCGCCGAGCCGGATGTTCATGATTGTGCGACCCCCGATACTTCCAAAATGGAGGTATCCCGGAGGAAGCAATGTCACAACCGCCAATTGGCGGTCTGGGTATGTCGTTTATCGAAAAAGGGCGTGAATCGAAAAAGGCGGGCCCCTTGTGGAGGCCCGCCCTTCGATGGATCAGATCAGGCGTGCGGCCGGATCAGTTCTTGGCCTTATCGACCAGCTTGTTGGCGCCGATCCAGGGCATCATGGCGCGCAGCTGGGCACCGGTCTTCTCGATCGGGTGCGCGGCTGCGGCCTTGCGCGAAGCCTTGAGTTCGGGCTGGCCGGCGCGGTTGTCGAGCACGAAGTCCTTGACGAAACGGCCCGACTGGATGTCGGCCAGAACGCGCTTCATTTCCGCCTTGGTCTCATCGGTGATGATGCGCGGGCCGGTCTTGATATCGCCGTATTCGGCGGTGTTCGAGATCGAGTAGCGCATGTTGGCGATGCCGCCTTCATAGAGCAGGTCGACGATCAGCTTGGTCTCGTGCAAGCACTCGAAATAGGCCATTTCCGGCGCGTAGCCGGCTTCGACCAGCGTTTCGAACCCGGCCTGGATGAGGTGGGTGATGCCGCCGCACAGCACGGCCTGCTCGCCGAAAAGGTCGGTTTCGCACTCTTCCTTGAAGTTCGTCTCGATGATGCCCGAACGGCCGCCACCGACGCCCGAGGCATAAGCGAGGCCGACATCGTGCGCATTGCCGGTCGCGTCCTGATGGACAGCGATGAGGCAGGGGACGCCGCCGCCGCGCACGTATTCCGAGCGAACGGTGTGGCCCGGACCCTTGGGCGCGATCATGATCACGTCAATATCGGCGCGCGGCTCGATCAGGCCGAAGTGGACGTTGAGGCCATGCGCGAAGGCAAGCGCCGCGCCGGGCTTCATGTTGGCGTGGATGTCCTCGGCATAGATCGCGGCCTGGTGCTCGTCGGGCGCGAGGATCATGAGGATATCGGCCCACGAAGCGGCTTCAGCGTTCGAAAGGACCTTGAAGCCGGCTGCTTCGGCCTTCTTGGCAGTCGCCGAACCGGCGCGCAGCGCGATGGCAACATCCCTGACGCCCGAATCGCGCAGGTTCTGCGCGTGAGCGTGGCCCTGCGAGCCATAGCCGAGCACGGCGATCTTCTTGCTGGTGATCAGGTTGAGATCGCAATCGGCGTCGTAGTAGACCTTCACGGGGGTATTCCTTTCAGATTGTATCCGGGATGTGTTTGGCGTGATTTTCAGGTGACTGCCGATAGCGGCGCAGGCGGCAGTCGGCCAGAGGCGATGCGGTTGAACCACCCTTGCGCCGGCTGTTCGATCCAGCGGTAAGTGAGCGAGGAGATCGCGATCAGCGCGGAGGCATAGGCAATGATTGCAAGATTGGAGAGCCAGCCCGCCGAGAAAATCAGCGCATCGTCGCGCATGTGCAGCCATGATGGCGCGAAGATCAGCAGGCCGAACGTGGCGATCATCTTCATCACCATGATGACGCAGGTGTGGTTGAGATAAATCGAATAGGACCAATCGCCAAGCGCGCGCATCGGTGCGATGGCCAGCGGGCGGGCGAGGGCACCCGCCGGAAACGCGAAGGCCAGCACGGCGAGCGCAAAGGGCAGCAGGGCGAGATGGCTGGCCAGGCCGCTGCCGAGATAGAGGAGCGCCAGCACGACCGAGGCGAGCGCCACAGCTTGCAGCGCGCTGGCGGCGGGCGCGGGCAGATCGCGCAGTCTGCTCCATGCCCCATGGGTCAGCACGCCCAGCGCAAAGGCGGCGAGGCAGCGCAGCACGCCATAGTTGAACGTGGCGTCCACCGTTTCAGGCGAAAGCCAAAGGAAGGCCGCCGCACAGGCGAGCCCAATGGCGGTGATGGCGGCAATCCAGCCCCGTCCGGTGGCCAGCACGACGCCGGCGAACACCAGATAGGCGGCCCACTCGGTGCTGACGCTCCAACCGGGAAAGTTCCAATATATGTCCTGATGCAGGTGCCATGCGTGGATCAGCAGCAGGTTGGTCAGCAAAGCCCAGCCGGTGTTGCCACCCTGAAAAGCGCCGCCGTGCCACAGGCCAGCCTGCCCGGCGACGAACTTGACGCATTCGAGCGCGAGCAGGAAGGCCAGCGTCGCGGCATGGAGCGGCCAGAGCCGGCCCCAGCGGCGGATCAGAAAGCGCAGGGCCGAAGCGCTATCGGTGATGCGGGCCGCCCAAGCGTGGGTCATCACGAAGCCCGACAGGACGAAGAAGAAGTCGACGTAAAGAAAACCGTTTCCGATCAGCGGCGTGTTGCGCATCGGTGCTTCGATGGGCGCGTGATACAACGCGACCATCAGCGCACAGATGCCACGCCAGCTATCGAGCGCGGTGAAACGCATCAGCCCTTAGTCCTCACGCCGCGAGCGCGCCGCGGATCATGCCTACGATGCCGGTGCGGCCAACCTCGACGAGGCCGAGTTCCTTCATCAGGCTGACGAAGCTGTCGATCTTTTCCGGTGAGCCGGTCAGTTCGAAGACGAAGCTGCCGGTGGTGGTATCAACCACGTTGGCGCGGAACACATCGGCGAGGCGCAGTGCCTCGACGCGGTTCTCGCCCTTGCCGGCGACCTTGATCAGCGCAAGCTCGCGCTCGACGTAAGGACCGACTTCGGTGAGATCGACGACCTTGTGCACCGGAACGAGGCGTTCGAGCTGGGCGCGGATCTGGTCGATCACTTGCGGAGGGCCGTGCGTCACGATGGTGATGCGGCTGACATCGTGGCCATCGGTGATGTCGGCCACGGTCAGGCTGTCGATGTTGTAGCCGCGCGCGGTGAACAGGCCCGCGATCTTGGCGAGAATCCCCGCCTCGTTATCGACGGTGATCGTGAGGACGTGGCGCTCTGCGGCGGCGATCATGGTTTCTGCGGTCATGTTTCGGGCCCCCTCAGACCAGCGCCTTGGCGGCGTCGTCCATCGTGCCAGAGACAGTGTCGCCGTAGAGGATCATATCGGTGTGCGCGGCGCCCGACGGGATCATCGGGTAGCAGTTCACTTCCTTGGCGACGAGGCAATCGACGAAAACCGGGCCCGGATGGTCGATCATCGCCTGAATACCAGCATCCAGCTCGCTCTCATCGGTGATGCGGATGCCCTTCCAGCCATAGGCTTCGGCCAGCTTCACGAAATCGGGCAGGCTATCGGAATAGGAGTTCGAATAGCGGCTCTCGTAGGTCAGTTCCTGCCATTGGCGGACCATGCCCATATATTCGTTGTTCAGGATGAAGATCTTGATCGGCAGATTGTACTGAACCGCCGTGGACATTTCCTGCATGGTCATCTGGACCGACGCTTCGCCGGCGATGTCGATCACCAGTGCACCCGGATGGGCCATCTGCACGCCCACTGCTGCCGGCAGGCCATAGCCCATGGTGCCCAGGCCACCGCTGGTCATCCAGCGATTGGGTTCCTGGAAATGGAAGCGCTGCGCCGCCCACATCTGGTGCTGGCCGACTTCGGTGGTGATGAAGACGTCCTTGCGATGCCTGGTCAGCTCGTACAGGCGATCAATCGCATATTGCGGCTTGATGATGCTG
>CANGJB010000060.1 GCA_947453945.1 Sphingomonadaceae bacterium | reverse complement strand
GGTGCCGCCTTCGTTGCCTTGGCAACGCCAACTAAAACGCGCTGCCGACCATTGCATCGATGGCGCCCTGCAGGATCAGGGCGGCGGCGTGTGAATCGATGCGCTCAGCGCGGCGGGCGCGGCTAAAATCCTGCTCGATCATTGCGCGTTCGGCGGCCTGCGTGGTCCAGCGTTCGTCCCACAGCAGGATCGGGAGGCCGATGTCGGCCAGATTGCGCGCCATGGCGCGGGCGGCCTGGCTGCGCGGGCTCTCGCTGCCGTCCATGTGGAGCGGGAGGCCGATGACGAGGCCTTTGACCCCGCGCGCGGCGATAAGCGCGGCAAGTTCGGCCTTGTCCGCTGTGAACTTGCGGCGGCGGATCGTCTGCCCGGCTGTGGCAAAGCGCCAACCCGGATCGCATAGCGCGATGCCGATGGTCTTGGTGCCGGGATCGAGCCCCATGAGCGTGCCGCCGTCGGGCAGCGCCGCGCGCAGCTCGGCCACACTGGTGGTGATCATGGCCTGGCCGGGCGCTGCGCCAGCCATGCGGCCGAGCGCCGCGCCACATCGGCGCGAACATTGGCCCAGAACAGCGGCACATCATAGACATGGTAGTTGTTGCCGGGCAGCACATAGGGGCCAAGATCGGGCGGCTCTCCGATCATCAGAAGGCCGGTTTGCGCATCGCAGCGCGCCGGGATGCCCAGCTTGGTCAGTTTGCCCGACTTGAGATCGCGCGCGGGGACCATTGTGCCGAGATTAGCGCTGCCCGGTGCGGATGACGCGCTGCCGCCGTTGAGCGGATTGGTGCAAAGGACGGGCCCCGCGTCTTGCGCGTTGCCCTTGGGCTTGCCGTCGAGCCCCGGTTCGGCGCGAAAGGTACCGAGCATCAGCCGCGCATCGGGCGGATCGGCAAAGCTCATCCAGCTCATTGCGCAGCCTGCTTGTGCGGGTGCGGTGCAGGCGGGCATGCCGGTTGCGGGCAGATCGCGCGTGGGCGAGACCGGCCAGCCGATGAGGTAGGCCGCAGCGATTCGCTCGGCAAGCGGCGTGCCTTTCACGTCGTCGTGCAGCAAGTGCAAGAGGTGCAGTGCGCCCTGGCTGTGGCCCGCAAGCACGATGGGCGCATCGGCTGGCACTGCGGCGACAAAAGCGCGGAAGGCGGCGCGCACGTCACCATAGGCCAAGGCGCGCGCTTGCAGCGTTTCAGGCTGGTTGACGAGGAAGCTGCCGAAGGCGGCCTGCCGGTAATAGGGGACGAAAACCGCCGCTTCGCCGTTGAAGGCGCTCGCCATGCCGCGCACGAACAGCGCGGTGCGGTAGCGCGAATCCTTGTCGGCGATGGGGCCGTTCCAGTGATCGCGCGCTAGGTAGCTCGTCGGGTGGATGAAGAAGACAAAGGCGCGGCCGCGCGGCGCCGCCGGGGTACCTTCGGGCCGGTATTGCGCAGGATCCGCTGCGGTGCCGGGGCGCGAGACCCACATTTCGGGATCATCATAGACGCCCGCGCGCAGCGGTTGCTGCACCTCGAACGCCCCGCGGGGCACGAAGGCAAAGCGGGTGAGTTCGGCCGACCAGATGCGCAAGGCCAGAAGCGCTGCGATCACCATCACGATCAGCAGCGCGACGAAATAGAGGAACTTGCGGGCCATCGCGTTGCTATCCGCTGGTTTCGTCGCGGCGGGTGTTATGCTCGGCCTGCCGTTCGAGCGCTATCTTCAGCATGACCACAAGCGGATCGGCCAGCGCGAGGCCGAGAATGCCGAAAAGCACGCCGAAGATGAGCTGCGCGCCAAGCACGAGCGCCGGGGCAAGGTCGGCGGTGCGCTTGGCGACCATGGGCACGATCACATTGCCGTCGACGGTCTGCACCACGACGTAGACGATGATGCAGTATATCCCCATCGCGGTGCCGCCCGAGAAACCGACAAGGATCATCAGGATGCCGGACATCGGCGCGCCGATATTGGGAAGGAACACGAGGAGCCCGGTGAGGAGACCGAGCAGCGCTGCCATGGGCACGCCGTAGACCGCCAGCGCGATCCACGTGGCGACGCCTTCGATCACCATGCCGAGCATCCGCCCTGCCAGCAGCATCCGCAAGGTTCGGCCCATGCGGTGCGTGGTGCCGTGGAAGTATTCACGGCTTGACGCGGGCAACATCCAAGCCAGACCGCGCTGGTACAGGTCGGGCTCCAGAACAAAATAGATGCCCAGAATTACGATGATCAACAGCGTGGTAACACCGCCGAACAAGCCGCCGAGCGCCTGCGTGACCTGTCCGACGCCGCCCAGCAACTGCTGGAGCAAGCTGCTCACGTCGCTGCGGCCCATGGTAAGGCCGTGCGCGCTGGCCCAATCGAGCGCGCGCTGCGCCTGCGCGGTGACCAGCGGCGGCAGTTCCGCGGCCTGGGTCATGATCTGGCTGCCGGCAAATTCGACCACCCACCCAATGAACGCGACCGTGAGCAGGAGCACGATGGCCACGCGCCAGGTCCGCCCAATTGGTAGCACGCGGCCTAGCAGGCGCTGGCCGCCATCGATCAGCATGGCAAAAACAAAGCCGCCGAAGATCACCAGCAGCGGATGCGCCAGGTAGACGACCAGCGCGGCCAGCGCGGCCAAGCCGATCCACACTGCCGCGCGCTTGGCTTCGGTCCGCACGATATCATCGCGGATATCGGTGGGGCCTGCATTGTGCTGGGGCGCTGGTGTGGGCGCGTCTGTCATGGCTTGGTCGGGGCCTTCTGCGGCAGGATCATGGGGCGCAGTTTGAGCGAAGCGCGGTTGCCTCGCAAGGCGCCGTACCAGGTGAGCGGGTTCCAGGTCTCGGTGCCGTTCAGCGAATAGGTAATGAACTCTGCGCGCCCGCCGATATCAGCCAGCGGGACGGGGCCGCCGAGGCCCTTTTCGATGATCGGCGCGCGGCTGTCGGCCGAATGATCGCGGTTATCGCCCATGAGGAAGGCATAGCCAGCTGGCACTTTGGTTTCGGGATAGTTGTCGAGCAGCTGCTGGCGGTGATCGATGATCCGGTAGGTCGCGCCATTGGGGAGGGTCTCGCGGAAGATCGGCAGCTCGCAATACTGCTTGCCGTCTGCCGCACGGTAGCGAAGGCCGGGGAAATCATCGGGATCGCAGGGCTGGTTTGCATCGACCGGCAGCTCCAGCGGGTTTTCCGCGATCTGGGGCACGGGCTTGCCGTTGAGGATGATCTGTCCGTTCACCACTGCGATGCGGTCTCCCGGCAGCGCGACAACGCGCTTGATATAGTCCTCGTCGCGGTCTGGCGGCACCACGATCACGATATCTCCATAGGCAGGTGTCTCGGGCATGATTCGCGTCTTCGAGCGGGGCAGGAAATGCATCGAGGCCGAGACCCACGACCAGCCATAGGGGTACTTCGAGACGACCAGCTGATCGCCTACGAGCAGGTTCGGCATCATCGAGATCGAGGGGATATAGAACGGCTTTGCCACGAAGCTGTGGAAGCCGACCACCGCGAGCAGCATGAGCAGAAGCCCGCCCATCTCGGCAAGCCAGTTGGTGCCCTCGCGCTCGGCCGGGCGGCTTTCGGCAGTGTCGGCTTCGGCCGGCGGGGCAGTTTCGGGATGATCGCTCAAACAGCACCTGCAGGCGGGGGATTGGCGGGAAGGGGACGCGCTTCGATCACCACGAAGGCCTGCGCCCATGGGTGATCATCGGTGAGCGTGAGGTGAACCACCGCCTGATGGCCCGCCGGCGTGATCGCGGCAAGGCGCGCGGCGGCGCCGCCGGTGAGGGCAAGGGTGGGGGCGCCGGAAGGGGCGTTGATCACGCCGATGTCCTTCATGAACACGCCCGCCTTGAAGCCGGTCCCGACCGCCTTCGAAAACGCTTCCTTGGCGGCGAAGCGCTTCGCCAGCGTGCCCGCCTTGGTATAGGGACGGCGCGCGGCCTTGGCCTGTTCGAGCGGCGTGAACACGCGATTTTCGAATCGCGCGCCGAAGCGGTCGAGCGAGGCCTGAATGCGCTCGATATTGCAGAGGTCGGAGCCCATCCCGATGATCATGCGCGATCGCCCCTCACCATTCCATCCTCACCGCGCCGCGTCCATCAGCTTGCGCATCTTCAGTACGGCGGCTTCCAAGCCGGTGAAGATCGCCTCGCCGATAAGGTAGTGCCCGATATTGAGTTCGGCGAGCTGCGGGATCGCCGCGATGGCGCTGACGTTGTCAAAAGTCAGCCCGTGGCCCGCGTGGGGCTCGATCCCGTTCTTGGCTGCCAGCGCGGCCATATCGGCGATGCGCCTCAGTTCCATCGCGCGCGCTTCGCCTTCCGCATGGGCATATTCGCCGGTGTGGAGCTCAACCACCGGCGCGCCGAGCTGCATCGCGGCCTCGATCTGGCGCGGTTCGGGCGCGATGAACAGGCTGACGCGGATGCCTGCATCGGCAAGTCGGCTGACAATGGGCGCAAGGCGGTTGTGCTGGCCGGCGGCATCGAGCCCGCCCTCGGTCGTCCGCTCCTCGCGCCGTTCGGGCACGATGCAGGCGGCGTGCGGTTTGTGCTTGAGCGCGAACAGGACCATTTCCTCGGTCGCGGCCATCTCGAAATTGAGCGGCAGGCTGGTCGCGGCCTGAATGCGGGCGATGTCCTCGTCGCGGATATGGCGGCGGTCTTCGCGCAGGTGTGCGGTGATACCGTCTCCGCCGACTTCGGCGACGATCTGCGCCGCGCGCACCGGATCCGGATGCTCGCCGCCCCGCGCGTTGCGGATGGTCGCGACGTGATCGATGTTGACGCCCAGACGCAAACGGGGGCGCAGGCGCTGCGGCCCGCCTGTGATCGGGGATGTTTCCTGAGTCATGATGCCTTGCACAATGCTGCGGCCAGAACGTCATGCGTCAGACCGGCTTGCTGCCACACTTCGCCGAAAGCCTCCTCGGCGCTGCCGCGGTTCCAGGTCATGATCACCACCATATCAAGCTCCGGAAGAATGATGTTACGCAAGGATACCCCGCCGATATGGCCGCGTCGCTCGACAAGGTGCACGCCCGCGCCCTCGCATCCCTTGAGCGCGGTGTCATAGGACCATTGCCCGAGCGCCGCGTATCCGTAGCGCGGCTGGCCGCTCCACATCACGGCGCGCTGAGCGGGCGGCACCAGTTTTCCGGACATCAACGCGCGGTCGAACGCCAGCAGGTCATGCGTGGTTCCAAAAAGCGCACCGGCCGGGCCGAAATTTGCAAGATGGAAAGCGCGCGACTCAGGCTTGCCGCCTTCGAATCCCCTGACAGCTGATCTGGAGAGTTTGGACGGCGTCTTGGGGAACATGCCCACGGTGCGCAGCCCGAGCGGCCTCGCAATGCGCTCCTTGACCAGCGCTGCGTAAGTCTTCCCGGTGATGGCTTCCAGCACCGCGCCCATCATGATGAAATCGCAGTCGCCATAGCGGAAGTCCGCTGGCGGGACCTTGTCGGGCTTGCCAGTCGGTCCCTCGCACCAGGTGACGCCGGTTTCCGGGCTGCCCAGTGGCGCTGTGTAGAAGTACGGCCAGCCGTCATTGTCCTTGGGCGTGAAATCGTCTGCGTGGCGCAGGCCCGAAACGTGCTGCATCAGCATGCGCGGAGTCAGGATATCGGCATGTGGGGCCCGGCTGCGCGGCAGATAGCGCGCAATCGGCTGATCGAGATCCAGCCGGCCGGCCGCGACCTCCTGCATCGCAAGCGTTGCCGTGATCTGTTTGGTGACCGATGCCCAGCGCCAGATCCTGCCAAGGCGATGCGGCGCGGTGACACCCGGCTCGGCAGGCCCATAAGCGCGCTCGAACACGATCCGGTCGCCTTGCGCGATGAGCAGCGTGCCCGCAAAGTCCGCCGCCTTCATGGCAGCGACAAGGCGCGATTCGTCGATCCGGGGAGCGCCACCTGCCGCCATCTGCGCCTGCGCAGCGGTCATCGGGGCCAAGACCGACAGTACCAGGACGCACAGGATGCCGCATGGCAGGCGTCTTGCAGCGGATCTCGTGCGTCCAAGCATCAGGCGGCGCGGCTTCCCGGCTTGATCGCAGGGGTGGCGGCGAGTTCGGGCGGAACCTCGTCGGGTGCGTACGTCGGGAAATTGAGGCTCACGAGCGGGTAGAAAGGCACGCCGAGATCGACCGTGCCGGCAGAGCGATCCACCAGCGCGGCGCCTGCAAGCACCACGCCGCCCGCCGCCTCGATCGCGGCAATTGCCTCGCGGCTGGAAAGGCCCGTCGTGACGACATCTTCCACCATCAGCACCTTGTCGCCGGGCTTGAGCGAGAAGCCGCGGCGCAGCTCGAACGTGCCGCTCGGCCGCTCCACGAACATCGCCTCCACGCCCAGGGCGCGGCCCATCTCGTGGCCGATGATCACCCCACCCATCGCGGGTGAGACGACCTTGGTGATGTGCTGGCGAAGTTCACGCGGCAGCGTGGCGGCAAGAGCCGAGGCAAGGCGCGAGGCCCGCATCGGATCCATCAGCACGCGCGCGCACTGCAGATAGTGTGCGCTGTGGCGCCCCGAGGAGAGCAGGAAATGTCCCTCAAGCAGGGCCTCGCTCGCGCGGAATTCGGAAAGGATCTCGTCTTCGAGCATGGCTATCTCATCATGGGCGGGCTTGGCGGGCCTACAGGCGTTGTATCAGACGTGGGTCCATAGCGAACGCGCGGGCGCCGCGCCATGGGGGAGGATGCGTCTTCTCTCCTATTCCTCCGGTATTCGCATTACACCTTAGAGCTTTAGGGCAATCCGACTTGCCCAAAAATATGCGCTTGGGCGCTTGAGGCTTGCGACGAGCGCGCGTATAGGCCCCTTGAATTGATAGATCAGGGTGTGGAGCACCGGGTGCAAATGCCCGGCGCGGAAGCAAAAAATCGAGAGCGGTATACCATGAGTCTTTCCCTTAGTGCCCGTCAGCTGGCGGGTGTGATCCGGACCTTCAGCATCGCCGCCGCGCTTGCTTTTGCGCCTCAGGCCATGGCTGCGCCAGCTGCGGCTCCGGCTCTTGCAGCACCGGTTGCAATTGCGCCGGCTCCTGCGGCCAGCGCTGAAGCTGCTGCTCCGGCTGCAGCAGCTGCCGCTCCTGTAGACAAGGGGTCCTACACCCCGATGAAGCCGACCGCTGGCAAGGGCCAGCCGGTTGCCAAGGGCATGACCTTCCAGGACCAGTACTCGCCCATCGGTGAGGAAGCACTGGCCATGCACGATTACTTGCTGATGCCGGTGATCGTGGTCATCACGCTGTTCGTTCTGCTCCTTCTGCTTCTGGTGATGGTGCGGTTCCGCCGCGCTGCCAATCCGGTCGCGTCCAAGACGAGCCACAACACCACGATCGAGATCATCTGGACGGTTGTTCCGGTCCTGATCCTCGTGGTGATCGCGGTTCCGTCGATCCGGCTGCTTGCGCACCAGTATGCGCCGGCCCCCAAGGGCGCGCTGACGGTCAAGGCCACGGGCTATCAGTGGTACTGGGGCTATACGTATCCTGACAACGGCGGGTTCGAGGTGATCTCGAACATCCTTCCCGACGCCGAAGCGCTCAAGCGCGGTGAGCAGCCGCAGCTGGCAGCTGACAATCGTATGGTCGTCCCCGCCGGTGAGCCGATCCGCATGCAGACCACCGGTTCTGACGTGATCCACGCCTTCGCGGTGCCCTCGCTGTGGTTCAAGCTCGACGCAGTGCCGGGCAAGATCAACGAGAAGGTGCTCTTCATCAAGGAGCCGGGCGTCTACTACGGCCAGTGCTCCGAACTGTGCGGCGCTCGTCATGGCTACATGCCGATCGTGGTCGAGGCTCTGCCCCGCGCCAAGTTCGAAGAATGGGTGAAGACGCAAGGTGGCACTGTCGGCGCTCCGGCTGCCGCCGCCACCACCACGGCGGCTGTACCCGCCAAGACCGCGCCTGCCGCGTAACCGATTACAAGGACAAGGTTAGACCAACATGGCCAGCATTCCTGCCCACGAAGGCTTCGACGCCCATCACGATGATGCGCACGATCATGATCACAAGCCCGCGTTCTTCGCGCGCTGGTTCATGTCGACCAACCACAAGGATATCGGCACGCTCTACCTGATCTTCGCGATTTTCGCGGGTATCATCGGTGGCGGCGTTTCGGGCATCATGCGCGCCGAGCTTGCGCACCCGGGCATCCAGTACCTCGGCTGGTGGACTCACTTCCTCGGCGGCAATGATCAGGACTTCAACGCCACGCTCCACATGTGGAACGTGCTGATCACCGCCCACGGCCTGATCATGGTGTTCTTCATGGTCATGCCTGCCCTGATCGGCGGCTTCGGCAACTGGTTCGTGCCGCTGATGATCGGCGCGCCGGACATGGCGTTCCCGCGCATGAACAACATCTCGTTCTGGCTGACCGTCTCGGGCTTCTGTTCGCTGATGATCTCCGCCTTCATGCCCGGTGGTACCGGCATGGGTGCGGGCACCGGCTGGACCGTCTATGCCCCGCTTTCGACCTCAGGGTCGGTTGGTCCGGCGGTCGACTTCGCGATCTTCTCGCTCCACCTTGCTGGTGCGGGCTCGATCCTGGGCGCGATCAACTTCATCACCACCATCTTCAACATGCGCGCGCCGGGCATGACCCTGCACAAAATGCCGCTGTTCGTGTGGTCGATGCTCGTCACCGCGTTCCTGCTGCTGCTTTCGCTGCCGGTTCTGGCCGCAGCGATCACCATGCTGCTGACTGACCGCAACTTCGGCACCACGTTCTTCAACCCGGCTGGCGGCGGTGATCCGGTGCTCTATCAGCACTTGTTCTGGTTCTTCGGTCACCCCGAAGTCTACATCATGATCCTGCCGGGCTTCGGCATCATCAGCCAGATCATCTCGACCTTCTCGAAGAAGCCGGTGTTCGGCTACCTCGGCATGGCTTACGCGATGGTCGCGATCGGTGCCGTTGGCTTCATCGTGTGGGCACACCACATGTACACCACCGGCCTCGACGTGAACACGAAGATGTACTTCACGGCGGCCACCATGGTCATCGCGGTGCCAACCGGCATCAAGATCTTCTCGTGGATCGCGACGATGTGGGGCGGCAGCCTTGAATTCAAGTCGCCGCTGGTCTGGGCGATGGGCTTCATCTTCCTCTTCACCCTCGGCGGCGTGACCGGCGTGGTGCTCGCCAACGGCGGCATCGACGACAACCTCCAGGACACCTACTACGTCGTGGCGCACTTCCACTACGTACTGTCGCTGGGTGCGGTGACTTCGCTCTTCGCGGGCTTCTACTACTGGTTCCCGAAGATGAGCGGCCGCATGCACAGCGAGTTCCTCAGCCACGTGCACTTCTGGATCTTCTTTGTCGGCGTGAACATGATCTTCTTCCCGATGCACTTCCTCGGGGTGCAGGGCATGCCGCGCCGCTATCCGGACTACGCCCCGGCGTTCGAGTACTGGAACACGATCGCCAGCTACGGCTATGCGGTGATGGCGTTCTCGATGGTGATCTTCTTCATCAACATCGCCTATTCGCTCGTGGCCGGCAAGAAGGCCGTCGGCAACTACTGGGGCGAAGGCGCGACCACGCTCGAGTGGACGCTCTCCAGCCCGCCGCCGTTCCACCAGTTCGAAACGCTCCCGGTGATCGAGGATGCGCACGCGCACTGATCGGATTTCGATCTGAAATAGCAGAGGGGCTCCGGAGTGATCCGGGGCCCTTTTGCTTTTAGGCGTTCGGTCCACCTCTGAAACACGCATTGCCCCTGAGGCTCGCGCCGTTTCGCTTTCCCTTCGCCCGCACCGGGCCTATAGGCCGCGCATCATGACCACCGCGAACCCCCAGGCCCTGATCATGCCCGCTGACTGGCGCGACTTCTTCGCGCTGACCAAGCCGGGCGTGATGCGGCTCGTCATCTTCACCGCCGTGTGCGGCATGCTTGCTGCGCCCGGCTCGATCCATCCTGTGCTCGCCTTCACCGCGATCCTGTGCATCGCGGTCGGCGCTGGCGGCGCGGCGGCGCTCAACCAGTGGTGGGAAGCGGATATCGACGCGGTGATGAAGCGCACTGCCGGACGCCCGATTCCCGGTGGCCGGATGGACCGCACTTCGGCGCGCGATTTCGGCTTTGCGCTGTCGGGGCTGTCGGTGATGACCATGGGGCTTGCGATCAGCTGGCTCGCGGCGGGCATTCTCGCCTTTTCGATCTTCTATTACGCTTATCTCTACACCGTGTGGCTGAAGCCGCGCACGCCGCAAAACATCGTGATCGGCGGCGGGGCTGGGGCCTTCCCGCCGCTGATCGGGTGGATTGCGGTGACGGGCGACATCACGCTGATGCCGGTGCTGCTGTTCCTCATCATCTTCATGTGGACCCCGCCGCACTTCTGGGCGCTCGCCCTGTTTGTGCAGATCGATTATTCGAAGGCAGGTATTCCGATGATGCCGGTCGTGGCGGGTGAACGGTCCACGCGCTGGCAAATTCTGGCTTATGCCGCGGCCCTGCTGCCGCTTTCGATGACACCTTGGTTCATCGGCGGCACGGGTTGGATCTATGGCGTTTCCGCGCTCCTGCTCAGCGGAATGTTTCTGTGGTTGTCGTTGAAGGTCGGCCTGCGCACTTCGACCCCCGGCGATGGCATGAAGCCGGAGAAGCGCTTGTTCGCCTATTCGATCTTCTACCTCTTCATCCTGTTCGCGATGCTGGTCGTCGACCGGTTTGCGACGATCTATGGCTTGCAAGCATGACCCAGCTTCCTGATAACCATCCGCTCTCGGCTACCGAAACCGATGCGTTGCGCACGCGCCAGCGTGAGCGCAACAAGGTGATGGCGCTGATTTTAGGGTTGCTCGTGATCCTGTTCTTCGCGATCTCGATCGTGAAGATTGCGGCCAAGCCTCCGCATGCGGCGGGTGAGGGCGCAGAACAGGCGGAGCAATCCTGATGGCACTGGCGCTCGATGCCGCCAGTCGGCGCAATCGAAAGGTCGCCAGCATGGCAGCGTTCGGTGCGCTGGCGATGCTCAGCCTCGGCTTCGCTTCGGTGCCGCTCTACCGCATGTTCTGCCAGGCGACTGGTTTTGGCGGCACCACCATGCGCGCTACCGCAGCGCAGGCGGCCGCCGTAAAGACAACGGCCCGCCCCATCACGATCCGATTTGATGGTAATGTGACCAAGGGCCTGCCCTGGGAGTTCCGCCCCGAACAGGTAACGCAGGACGGCCATATCGGCGAACGCAAGATGGCGTTCTTCATTGCCAAAAACACGTCCAATCGTCCGATTGTCGGCCGCGCGATCTTCAATGTCACGCCTGAGCAGACAGGGGCTTATTTCCACAAGATTCAGTGCTTCTGCTTCAATGAGCAGCGGCTGGAGCCGGGCGAGCAAGTGCGCATGCCGGTGATCTATTATGTCGATCCCGAAATGCTGAATGATCCCAATGCACGCGATGTGCCGGAGATCACGCTTTCCTACACCTTCCTCGAAGCAGCCGACAGTGCGCCGGCGCCGCTTCAGAAACAGGTAGTCCAAAAGAGGTAGGAAAGCCTCTGGACCGCGCTGCAAGTGGTCGATAAAGGCGTTTGCAAACAAGCTGGATCGGTCCTTTAGGGGTAGGTTCGGCCAGTCCCAAGCTGACGGGGGTTTAGAGTACGATCATGGCCGGCACCAAGAACCACGACTACCACATTCTGCCGCCCGATATCTGGCCGTTCGTTGGCGCGTTTTCAGCGCTGACGATGACCAGCGGCGGCGTTTTTGCCATGCACGGCATGGCCGGCGGAAAGATCGCGCTGATGCTCGGCGTGTTCGGCGTGGCGCTCACCATGTTCTCTTGGTGGGGCAAGGTCATCAAGGAAGCGCATGCGGGTGATCACACCCCTGTGGTGCAGCTCCACCAGCGCTATGGTATGATCCTGTTCATCGCCTCGGAAGTGATGTTCTTTGTCGGCTGGTTCTGGGCCTTCTTCGATTTCTCGCTGTTCCCCAACAAGCTGGTGGACGTGATCGGCGGCACCTGGCCGCCCAAGGGCATCGAAGCGGTGATGAACCCCTTCGATCTGCCGCTGCTCAACACGCTGATTCTGCTCTGCTCGGGCACGACGCTGACCTGGGCGCACCACGAACTGATCCACGGCAACCGTGAGGGCTTGAAGCAGGGCCTTTGGGCGACCATCGTGCTGGGCCTGCTGTTCTCGTCGATCCAGGCGTATGAATACATGCACGCGCCGTTCCCCTTCGGCGAGAACACGTATGGTTCCGCGTTCTACATGGCGACCGGCTTCCACGGCTTCCACGTGATCGTCGGCACCATCTTCCTCGCTGTGTGTCAGGCGCGCGTTTACAAGGGGCACTTCACCCCCCGTCAGCACTTCGGCTTCGAAGCGGCGGCATGGTACTGGCACTTCGTTGACGTGGTGTGGCTGTTCCTCTTCGTCGCAATCTACGTGTGGGGCGGCTGGGGCGCGCCGATCGAGTGATCGGTTCGGCATGAGCCAAGGCGCAAGCCAAGATACGAAAGGGCAGGGCGGGCTTACCCGCGCTGCCCTTTTCGGTTTATGCCCCCGCTGCGCGGCGAAAACCTTGTGGGATGCGGCTGCGGCCTTCGCGCCAAGCTGCCGCGCCTGCGGGCTGGCGTACTCCGAGTATGAGCCCAAGGGGCGCGGGCTTTACCTCGTGCTGTTTCCGCTCACGCTTCTGCTGATGGCCGGGGCGCTCTCGCTTGACGATTCGCTGCATCCGCCGCTGTGGCTGCTGTTTGGTGTGCTGGTGGCAGCAGTGCCATCGGCAATGGTTGTGGCTCTGCGCTTTGCCAAGGCGGCGGTGCTGGTCATGCGGCTGCGGGCCGCAGGAGTATTGCGATGAAGCGCGTTCCGGTGCTGCCAACGGTGATCGTGCTGCTGG
The DNA here is from genome assembly GCA_947453945.1 of Sphingomonadaceae bacterium. Lineage (GTDB taxonomy): Bacteria > Pseudomonadota > Alphaproteobacteria > Sphingomonadales > Sphingomonadaceae > Novosphingobium. The sequence goes on along the minus strand of CANGJB010000060.1, from coordinate 6,198 downwards.
CTGTTGCCTACATGATCCACCTCGGCTTCTGGCAGCTTGAGCGGCTGGCAGAGAAGGAAGCGATGCTAGCGCGGTATGAGGCGGCGCAGGCATTGGGCGATGAAGTGCGCTGGCCTGAGGCCCCGTCTGCCACGCAGCGCGCTCTCTATCACCGCAGCCGCCTTGATTGCCGCGCCGCTCTTGCGCCGACCACGCTTTCAGGCCGCAATGCCAAGGGTGAGGCTGGCCTGGCCCATGTCGTGACCTGCATCGATGCCGAAGGCGCCAAGCGGCAGCTCGTCCTGGGCTGGTCTCGCGATCCTTCGACGCCGGATTGGACGGGCGGGGTGGTGACGGGCTGGATCGCCCCCGGTCCGCGCTTGGTCGCCGATCCGCCGCAAGCCGGGCTGGAGGCGAATGCCCGGCCTGATCCCAAGGACATTCCCAACAATCATCTTGCCTATGCGGTGCAGTGGTTCCTGTTCGCAGGGGTAGCACTGGTGATCTATGCGCTGGCGCTGCGGAAAAGGTTGCGCGGCGGCTGATCCCCCTTTCGCTCGACACGGATGGCGAGAGTGTGAAATTCCTCAACCCACGTTCGTCATCCCCGCGAAGGCGGGGATCCAGCGCGGCGCAGCGCTACGTCCGCTCTGGCTCCCCGCCTTCGCGGGGATGACGAGGGGAAGGGGGCAGAGCCGCCTCGCGCCCAAATCCTTGCCACTTGTTCGCCCGCCCGCTAACCGGCGGGGCCATGAAGTACGTCAGCACCCGGGGCCAGGCGCCCTCGCTCGATTTCGAGGGCGTGACCCTCGCAGGCCTCGCGTCCGATGGCGGGCTCTATGTGCCCGAGCGCTGGCCGACTTTCACGCATGACGAGATCGCCGCGATGGCGGGCCTGCCTTATGCCGAGCTTGCCGCGAAAGTCATGCAGCCTTTCGTGGGCGACTGCATCGCGCCGGAACGGCTGCTGGAACTGACGCGCGAGGCCTATGGCCGCTTTGCTCATGCCGCCGTCACGCCGCTGGTCCAGCTCGATGAGCGGCAGTGGCTGCTGGAGCTGTTCCACGGGCCAACGCTGGCGTTCAAGGACGTGGCCCTGCAGCTGCTCGGCCTGCTGTTCGAGGAATTCCTTGGCCGGCGCGATGATCACCTGACTATCGTCGGCGCCACTTCGGGCGATACCGGTTCGGCGGCGATCGATGCCGTGGCAGGGCGCGCGAAGGTCGATATCTTCATGATTCACCCGCACGGCCGCGTTTCCGACGTGCAGCGCCGCCAGATGACAACGGTGCTCGCGCCCAATGTGCACAACATCGCCATCGACGGCAGCTTCGATGATGCGCAGGCGATGGTGAAGCGCATGTTCAACGACAATGCGATGACCAGCCGTTTCGGCATTGCGGCGGTCAATTCGATCAACTGGGCGCGATTGATGGCGCAAGTGGTCTACTACTTCGCCGCTGCGCTCCAGCTCGGCGCGCCGCAGCGCAAGGCCGCGTTCAGCGTGCCGACAGGCAATTTCGGTGACGTGTTCGCAGGCTATGTTGCGGCGCAGATGGGGCTCCCCATCGAGCGGCTGATCGTGGCGACCAATATCAACGACATCCTGCACCGCGCCTTGTCATCGGGCGATTATTCGGCGGGCACGGTCACGCCGACTTCGGCGCCTTCGATGGATATTCAGGTCTCCTCCAACTTCGAGCGGCTGCTCTATGATGCCGGCGGGCGCGATGGCGCGGCGATGTCGGCGCAGATGAAGCTGTTCGAGACGACCAAGGCCATGCAGCTCACCAATGCGCAGCGGGAAAGCGCCGCCGAGCTTTTCACCAGCGAGCGCGCCGATGCGGCGGAAATGGCCCATGCGATGCGCTGGGCGCACGAGGCCTGCGGCGAAGTGCTCGATCCGCACACCGCGATCGGCCTGCACGCTGCGCGCGTGGCCAGCGGCCTTGCCGCCGATGTGCCGGTGGTGACGCTGGCAACCGCGCATCCGGCCAAGTTCCGCGGCGCGGTGGAGCGCGCCACAGGCGTGCGGCCTTCGCTGCCTGCGCGCATGGGCGATTTGTTCGAGCGCGAGGAGGCCTATACCCGCCTGCCGGGCGATTACGAAACCGTGCGCGCGTGGATCGCCGAACGCGCCACGCCCAAGGGCGGCCCGGGAGCCGGATAAGGTGGCCACACTCGACCTGCAGGCCAAGCTCATGGTGGGCAAGGGCTGGGACGACTTCGGCCTGATCGACAGCGGCGATGGCCGCAAGCTCGAGCGCTATGGACCGCACCGTTTCATCCGGCCGGAGCCGCAAGCCATGTGGGCGCCGCGGGTCGCCGTGTGGGATGCGGACGGGGAATTCGTGCCCGGTTCGGACGAGGACGGCGGAGGGCGCTGGACGTATGCGCGCCCCGTGCCGCGCGATGGCTGGCCGCTGGCTTGGCGCGGGATTGCCTTTACCGCGCAGTGCACGCCGTTTCGCCACCTCGGCTTCTTTCCCGATATGGCACCGGTGTGGGACTGGATGGCAGAGCGGCTCGACGGGCGCAGCGACGCTTCGACCATGAACCTCTTCGGCTATACCGGCGTCGGCACGATGGCGCTTTCGCGCTTCGGTCCGGTGACGCATGTCGATGCTTCGAAGAAGGCTGTGGCGCAGGCGCGGGCCAATGCGGCGGTCGCGGGGCTGGAAGACAAGCCCCTGCGCTGGATCGTGGACGATGCTGCCAAGTTCGCCGCGCGCGAAGTGCGGCGCGGCAAGCGCTATGACGGGATCATCCTCGATCCGCCCAAGTTCGGGCGCGGGCCGGATGGTGAGGTCTGGCGGCTGGAAGAGAACCTGCCCGCATTGATAGCCGATTGCGCGCGGTTGCTGGATGCGGACAGCCGGTTCCTGTTCCTCACGGTTTACGCGGTGCGCATGTCGTCGCTCGCGATCGGCGGCCTGTTGGCCGAGGCGCTGGCAGGGCTTCCCGGCACGGTTGAGCACGGCGATCTGGCGATCCAGGAGGATGGCGAGAACGGCCGCATTCTGCCGACCGCGATCTTTGCACGCTGGTCCAATCCCGGATCATAAGAAAATCTGGGCCAGGCTACCTGCCAACCTGCACTGGACAAGGGGGCGGCGGGGTGTCAGAGGCGCGCCCCGTGAATGACAGCCTTTTCCTTGAAGTCGCCAACATCGAAACCGATGTTCTCACCGGGATTTACTCGGAGGAGACCGGACGGCCGCAACCTTTGCGGATATCCATCACGGCGGCGCTTGCCCCGCAGGATCGCTACACGGCCGATTGCCCGCTGACGGCCAGCAAGAACTACATGGACCTCAAGCACGCCGCGACCGAGGGCCTGCCCCAGGGTGTGCATTTCCAGCTGATCGAATCCGTCGCGGACCACATCTGCGAGACGCTGTTCCTGCAGGACCGGCGGATCGAGCGCATCACGGTCAAGATCGTCAAGCTCGCGATCAGCGAGAACGGCGAGGAGATCGGCATGACGCTGACCCGTCAGAGGCGCGATTGACGGCGCCTGTGCCTGCCTCCCGCCCGCTCGCGCTTGTCACCGGAGGGTGGCGGCGTATCGGCGCGGCGATTGCGCGGGCGCTGGCTGTGGCAGGGTGGGATTTGGCGCTCCACGCGCACAGTGCTGCATCCTTTGACAATGCATTTGCGGATGAACTCGCGCAGCTCGGCGCGGCGGTCCATCCTTTGACAGCAGACCTCGCCGATGCCGATTCGGCAAGCCGCCTGCCGGCAGAGGCCATGGCGCTTGCTGGCCGTGCGCCCACACTGCTGGTCAACTGCGCTGCGCTGTTCCGCGAGGATACGGCAGCGACGGTGACCGCCGCGATGCTGGACGAGCATCTGGCGGTGAACCTGACCGCGCCGGTGCTGCTGACGCGGGCGCTGGCGGAGCTTGCCGAGGGCGAGGCCGCCGTTGTCCACATCCTCGACCAGCGCGTGCTCAACCCCGTGCCCGATCAGCTGAGCTATACGCTTTCGAAGCAGGCGCTGCATGCAGCGGTGCGGACTTTGGCGCGCAGCCTCGCGCCGCGAGTGCGGGTGAATGCCGTCGCCCCGGGGCTGACCCTGCCAACGCCGGACTATTCGGAGGAGCAGTGGCTCCGCCTGACCGCACTGATGCCGCTTGAACGGCTGGCGAGCCCGGGAGAGATTGCGGACGCTGTCGTGTTCCTCAGCGCCGCGCGCGCGATCACCGGCCAGACTATTTTTGTTGATGGGGGCGCGCACCTTGAATCTTTTGCCCGGGACTTCGTATACCTAGAGGCATGAACAGCACGCCCGCACCTCTGGTTGACCGCTTCGCGCGCCACATCACCTATCTGCGGCTATCGCTGACCGACCGCTGCGACTTGCGCTGTTCCTATTGCATGCCCGAGCGCATGACCTTCCTGCCCCGCGCCGAAGTGCTGACGCTGGAAGAGCTGCATGAGGTCGCGCTGGCGTTCATCGCGCGCGGGGTGCGCAAGATCCGGCTGACCGGCGGCGAGCCCCTGGTGCGGCGCGACATGATGCAGCTGGTGCACGCGCTGGGCCGCAAACTCGAAGATGGCAGTCTGGACGAGCTGACGCTGACCACCAATGGCACGCGGCTGGCCGAATTTGCAGGCGATCTGGCAGCGGCAGGCGTGGAGCGGATCAACGTCTCGCTCGATACGCTGGACCGCACGAAGTTTGCCGAGCTGACCCGGCGCGACAGTCTGCCACAGGTTATGGAAGGCATTGCCGCCGCCAAGGCCGCCGGCATCAGGATCAAGCTCAATGCTGTGGCGCTCAAGGGCATCAACGAGCACGATCTGCCCGATCTGATCGCCTGGGCGCATGGGGAAGGCCATTCGGTTACGCTGATCGAGGTCATGCCGCTGGGCGAGGTCGAGGGCGACCGGTTCGATCATTACCTGCCATTGGATGCCGTCCGCCGCGATCTCGAATCTCGCTGGACGCTGACTGCCAGCGATGCGCGCACCGGGGGGCCGGCGCGCTATGTCGATATTGCCGAGACCGGCGGACGGCTGGGCTTCATCACGCCGCTGACGGGCAATTTCTGCGAAGGCTGCAACCGGGTGCGGGTGACCGCGACGGGGCAACTGTTCATGTGCCTTGGCGGTGAGGGCAAAGTGGACCTGCGCGCGGCGCTCCGTTCGGAGAATCCCGAAGCCGCCGTGACGGACGCCTTTGCCCGCGCGATGGGCGAAAAGCCTGAGAAGCACGGGTTCGTGATAGACCGACCCGGCTCCGCGCCTGCGCTGGCGCGCCACATGTCGATGACAGGCGGCTGATATGCCTGCTAACTTGGTGTTTCTCGGCCGGTTGGAAGATGTGGCCGGCAGGGGCGAACTTGCCGTGAGCCCCGGTCCGCTGGAACAGGTGCTCGCCGCGCTCGATCCCGCGCTGGCGATCGAACTGCTGGGCGAACGGGTGCGCATGGCGCTCAACGGTGCGCTGCTGGGCGATGGCGGCGGTGTGATCCTGAGAGAGGGCGACGAGCTGGCGTTCCTGCCGCCTGTCAGCGGAGGCTGATGGCCGTGGCGGACGTGCGCCTGCTGGGCGAGGGATTCTCCCCGGCCGAGGAACTGGCTACCTTCACCTCGGCGCACCCTGAGGCGGGCGGGATCGTGAGCTTTCTGGGCCAGGTGCGCGCAGAAGGCGGTCCGGGCGCTGTGGAGGCGCTGGAGCTCAAGCACTATGGTGCGATGACCCTGCCGGGGATGGAGGCGCTGGCCGCCACGACGCAGGCGCGCTGGGTGCTTGATGGCCTGCTCATCGTCCACCGTTATGGCGTGATGCATCCCGGCGATCCCATCGTTCTTGTCGCGGCCGCGGCGCGGCATCGCCGCGATGCTTTCGCTGCCGCCGATTTCGCGATGGACCATCTCAAGAGCCAGAGCTGGTTCTGGAAGCGCGAGAAAACCGCGCGTGGCTGGCGCTGGATCGAACCGCGCCCTGACGACCACCGAGATCTGGCGCGGTGGTGAGGCGCTAGCTGCCGAGCGAATCGCCGAGAGCGGCGATCGTGCGATCTTCCTGCGCAATCACATCGGCCACTTGGCGGTGGGCCGGGGCAACGATCCGCAGATCCGCATCCGGCCCGATGGCGGCCGCTTCAGTGGCGGCGATCAGCAGGCGGTCCAGGTCGGAAAGTGCGACGAGGCCCTCGCCGCGAGCCGACGTAAGGCCCGCCAGCGCGACGGCGGCACGGCTCCATGCCTC
>CANGJB010000059.1 GCA_947453945.1 Sphingomonadaceae bacterium | reverse complement strand
CGACATCGTGGGCAGGCGGGTGCGCGCGCGCTCCTCCCCCTCCTCGCGCGCGTCAGCCGCAGCGAACAGCGGCAGCGGCGGCGCGGCGATCAGGCTGCGCGCCTCCCACAGCGCCTGTCGGCGCGGCAGGCCGAGCGAGCCGAAAGCATCCGCCGCCGCCAGCCGCTCGATCACGGCGGGCGAGAGCCCGGCCCGCGCTTTCAGCGCCGCCACATCGGCAAATGCGCCTCCCGCCTCGCGCGCCGAAACGAGCGCGGCGGCGACATGTTCAGCCAGACCATCGATCTGCCTGAGACCAAGGCGCAGCGCCGCCCCCTCCTGCTCCAGCGTGCAATCCCACACCGACCGGTTCACATCCACCGGCAGCACGGGGACGCCATGCTCCGCCGCATCGCGCACGATCTGCGCGGGCGCGTAGAAGCCCATCGGCTGGGAATTGAGCAGGCCGCAGGCAAACGCCGCCGGATAGTGGCACTTGAGCCAGCTGGAGACATAGACGAGGTGCGCGAAGCTGGCGGCGTGGCTTTCGGGAAAGCCGTACTCGCCGAAACCCCGGATCTGGTTGAAGCAACGCTGCGCGAAATCGCGATCATAGCCGCGCGCGGTCATGCGCTCGACCATCATGTCCTGCAATTCGTCTACCATGCCCCGGCGGCGGAAGGTGGCCATGGCCTTGCGCAGCCGATTGGCCTCCGCGCCCGAAAACTTGGCGGCATCGAGCGCGATCTTCATCGCCTGTTCCTGAAAGATCGGAACGCCCAAGGTGCGCGCGAGGATCGATGAGAGTTCGTCCGGCGGGCCGAAGGCCGGGCCCGGCGCAGGAATGCTCACCGCCTCCTCTCCCCGCCGCCGCCGGAGGTAGGGGTGCACCATATCGCCCTGAATCGGCCCGGGCCGCACAATCGCCACCTGAATGACGAGATCGTAGAATTCGCGCGGGCGCAGGCGCGGCAGCATGTTCATCTGCGCGCGGCTTTCCACCTGAAATACGCCCAGCGAATCGCCCTTGCGCAGCATGGCATAAGTCTCCGGATCCTCACGCGGGACGGTGGCAAGCGTCAGGTCGCGGCCATGGTGTTCGCCCAGAAGATCGAGGCACTTTCGGATGCAGGTGAGCATGCCCAGCGCCAGCACATCGACCTTGAGGATGCCGAGCGCGTCGATATCGTCCTTGTCCCATTCGATGAAACTGCGGTCCGCCATCGCGCCATTGCCGATTGGGACCGTCTCGATCAGCGGGCCCTGCGTGAGGATGAAACCGCCGACGTGCTGCGAGAGGTGGCGCGGCATGCCAATCATCTGCTCGGTAAGCTTCAGAACACGCTTGAGATGCGGATCGGAAAGATCGAGCCCGGCCTGCTCGACGTTCCTCTCTGCCACCTCGCTCCCCCAACCGCCCCACACCGTGCGCGCGAGCACAGCGGTCACATCTTCGGTGAGGCCCATGGCCTTGCCCACTTCGCGGATCGCCATGCGTGGGCGGTAGTGGATCACCGTCGCGCAGAGCCCGGCGCGGTGGCGGCTATAGCGGCGATAGATATACTGGATCACTTCCTCGCGCCGCTCGTGCTCGAAATCGACATCGATATCGGGCGGCTCGTTGCGATCCTCGGAAATGAAGCGATCAAACAGCAGCGCGTGGCGCGCAGGGTCTACCGCGGTGATGCCGAGGCAATAGCACACCGCCGAATTGGCCGCCGAACCGCGCCCCTGGCACAAGATCGGCGGATCCTGATTACGCGCAAAATCAACGATATCCTTGATGGTCAGGAAGTACGTTGCAAGGTTCAGCTTGCCGATCAGCGCCAGTTCGCGCGCCAGCGTGGTGCGCACGCTTTCGGGCACGCCGGAAGGATAGCGCCCCGCTGCCCCTGCCCAGGTCTGCTCCTCCAGCCAGCCGTGCGGATCGCGGCCCTCGGGGCAGATTTCCTCGGGGTATTCGTAGCGCAGTTCTTCAAGGCTGAAGGTGCAGGCATCGGCCAGTTCGCGCGCGGCGGTAATGGCGTGAGGCCAGCGCTCGAACAGGCGCACCATCTCGGCCGGGGATTTGAGGTGCCGCTCGGCATTGGGGTGCAGCAGATGCCCGGCACGCGCCACGGAGGTCTTGTGGCGGATCGCGGTCATCACATCCTGCAAGGGCCGCCGCGCCGCCTCGTGATAGTGCACATCGTTGGTAGCCATCAGGCAGAGGCCATGCGCCTTGGCGAGCGCATCAAGCGCGCTGATCCGCGCGATATCATCGCCGCTGTAGAGATAGCTTGCGGCCATGTGGCGCAAGCTGGGCAGCCTGTGGACAAGGTGGGGGACAAGCGCGGCAAAGGAGAGGGATATCTCTCTCCCCTCCTGCATGCGTGAGGGGTCGGAGGTAGGCTGATCAGCCGCTGGCCCACCTCTAACCTCTACCGCCAGCGGAAGGGGGATCACGTTGCTCTCCACCTCGATCGTGAACCTCTGATCCAGATCGCGTGGGGGAAGCAGCACCAGATGCACACCCTCGGCGTGCGCGGCCAGCAACGCGAGATCGATCTCGCACACCCCTTTGGCCTGCCATTCCCCGTCAAGCCGCGCCATGCGCCCGGCCGAGATCAAGCGGCACAGATGCCCATAGGCAGCGCGGCAGGCAGGATAGGCAAGGAAGGCAAGGCCCTCGACCGTCTCGATCCGGCAGCCGATCACGGGCCTCACGCCCAGCGTCTTCGCCTCACTATGGATGCGCACCACCCCGGCCATCGAATTGGCATCCGCCACGCCGACCGCATCGTAGCCAAGCCGATGCGCGGCCATCACGAGATCGACCGGATCGGACGCCCCGCGCAGGAACGAGAAGCAAGTCGCGAGCCCCAGTTCTATGAACGGCGCGCGGGCCAAAGTACGGGAGGGCGGCGCGCCGCCTTCCTCTGCGGGCGCGACATGGCGCCGCGCCGGGGTGAGCGGTGTGTCAGGCATGTGACGTCATGGCGGCGCGTATCACGCGCAGAGGCCCTGCAGGAACCATTCGGGCGCGCCGCCGCGGCCATCGCCGGCAAGGCCGTGGCGATAGATCCAGTAGCGGCGGCCCGTGCTGTCCTCGATGCGATAATAGTCGCGCAGCCGCACGGTGGAGCGTTCGCGCCACCATTCGGGCGCAATGCGTTCCGGCCCTTCGGCGCGCGCGATCTCGTGCACCCCGCCGCGCCAGCGGAACAGCCGCGGGAGCCCATCGGGCGCTTCGTAGATCACCGCGATGGGTTCGGGCCGGTCGAGCAGCTTCAGCGGCCGCGCGTGGAAGGCGAAGTCTTCCTGAAGGCCGGGCAGCGGCTCCAGCGGCGGGGCCCAGCGCTGCGCGCGTTCGGGCAGGTGGCTGGCGCGCGGCACGGGGCGGCGCACGGCCTCCGCGCCCAGCCGCACGGTCAGCCGGTCAATGCAGGCGGCAAGGCTGGTGCCGTGCTTTTCAGCGGCGGCATCAAGCTCTGCCTGCCCCATGACCAGCGGTTCGGTCCACGGCGCGCCAAGGCGCACCAGTTCGATCCCGAAGCCGGCATCCAGATCATCGAGCCGCGCGGCAAACAGGCGGCAGACATGCGCGGGATCGCGCGTGGCGGCGGCCATTTCCAGCCGCCGCACCAGCACATCGCCATCGACCTTCCATGCCGCCAGTTCGAGCCGCCGCGCACCCTCCCCCCGCCCTTCGAGCATGCGCGCCATATCTTCGGCGAGATCGGCGAGCACGCGGTCGAGCAGCGGACGGTGGCGGATCGGCTCGACCAGACGGCGCTGCACGATCGGCTGCTCTTGCCCGATCACCGGCAGCAGCGGTTCGGGCACGCGGCCGAGCAATTGATCGAGCCGCACCAGCGGATTGGCGGCCGGCGCGCGGCGGGTGCGGAAGCGGCGGGCCAGCGCCTCACGCCCGATACCGGCGAGGTCTTCCAGCCGCTTCAAGCCGAGGCGGCGCAGCAGCAGCAGCACTTCATCATCCAGCCGCAGCGCCGCGACGGGCAGCGCGGTGAGGCGCTCCAGCAGGTCATCACCCTCCAGGATTGCGCCGTCCGGCCCGAAATGCGCCAAAGCCCAGGCCGCGCCTGCGGTGGGCGCGATGGCCGCGCGCGCCACAAGGCCGCGCCGCGCAAGCCGCGCCTGCGCGTCTGCCAGCAGCATGGCCTCCCCGCCGAACAAGTGCGCGGCGCCAGTGGTATCGACCAGCAGGCCATCGGGCGGATCGAGCGCAGACCAAGGGCCCCAGCGCTGCGCCCAGAGTGCGAGGTGTTCGAGGAACGCAAGGTCCCCCGCCGGATCGGCCGGACGCACAGCCAGCGCCGGGCAGAGCGCGCGCGCATCCGCCAGCATCGCGTGCGCACGCACGCCCTGCGCCATGGCGGCAGGATTGGCGGCGGCGATGCGCGGCCCGTGGGCGGTTTCGGCAATCAGCGCGAGCGGCGTGGCATCAGCCCCCTCACCCGCCGGGCAGCCTTCAGCCAGCCGCCAACGATCGAGCGCCAGGTCCGCGCACCAGATCGCCATGATCCGGCGCGGCCGAAGCGGGGCGCCAGGCGGCGAGGGCGTCATTGTCATCGCGCAAGGTCCAGTGTCCGGGTTGAAAGGTGTGGGCGCGGAACAATTCGGCAGACCATGTCGACCCGCCCGGCGCCTGCGGGTTCCAGCGCGGCGGCGGCGATGGGGCGGCAGCGGCGCGCCAGCGCATCCGCGCCGAGCCGAGATCGCTGCGCGCATCCAGCCGCACCAACCACAGCGCAGTGCCGTGCTTTTCCGCCGCAAGGCTGAGGCGGCGCGAGGCGGTGAAATCGAGGCTGCGCGGATTGCCCGCGATCTCGCCCACAACGAAGGCCAGATCGCGGCAGCGCAGCCCTTCTTCCAGCGCGAACAGCGCGTCCTCAGGCGTGGCGGCGGAAACGTGGATCAGGCGGTGGCGCAGATGCGCCGGGAGCCCCGGGCGATAGGGCCGGCCCGAAAGGCGCAGCGCCGCCTTGTCCTGCACCCAGAGCCACGGGCGCTGGTCGTCCATATCCGCGCCAAGCGCATCGCGCGCGAGGGCCAGCGCGAGCGCGGCGCCGCTGGCCTCCCCGGCAGGCGCAAACACTTCGGCATGGCGGCACCCGGTGGCGAGCCCCGGCCGCCAGCGCGCAGACTTGAGGAGGCCGGATGCAGGGCCGCGCCGCAATCCGGCGGGCAGCGGCGGGGAAAGAACATGGATTGGGGAATGGGCTTCGATTCGGTTCATGTTCCCATTATGTTCTTATTCTCCCGCCATGCAAGCGCCTCCCCGCGCGCTATCCTGCCACGAAAAAGGGCACTTCCATGCAAAAGGGCCGCCTCCCGGTGGGGAAGCGGCCCTCCTGTGTGGCTATGACCCGCCCTTGTCAGACGATGGGCGGCACCGACTGCGGCGGAATGTCCGCGTCTGTCTCGTGCACTTCCACCGCGCCGCGCCCGACATGGCTGCGGCTGCGGCTGTAGGTGTAGTAGACCACCAGCCCGATCAGCGCCCAGCCGAAGAACAGCAGGATCGTCTCACGCGAGAGGCTGAGGAACAGATAGACGCAGCCCGCGATGGAAATCGGCGCGACCACCGCCACTGCTGGCGTGCGGAACGGACGGTGCCGCTTGGCATCGGTGCGCCGCAGCACCAGCACCGCGATCGAAACGGCGGCAAAGGCGAACAGCGTGCCGGAGTTCGACACGTCTGCGAGCAAGCCCACCGGGAAGAACGCGGCAAACAGCGCCACGAATACGCCGGTAAGCATCGTGATCACGTGCGGGGTGTGGAACTTGGGGTGAATCCGCGAGAAGAACTCGGGCAGCAGGCCATCGCGGCTCATCACGAAGAAGATGCGGGTCTGGCCGAACATCATCATCAGGATCACCGAGGGCAGCGCCAGAATGGCAGCCGCGCCAACCAGCCAGCCAACGAAGGGATAACCAACCGAACGCAGCGTCCAGGCCAGCGCTTCCTTCGAGCAGACCACCGCGTTGTCCTGGATCGCGGCGCAAGCGGCCGAAAGCGCAGGCGTACCCGGCGAGAGCACTTCGCCTGCCGGACCAAACATCGGCTGCGCGCCCACCGTGCCGATCACGCCGGCAGCAACCAGCATGTAGAACACGGTGCAGATCGCAAGGCTGCCGATCAGGCCGATGGGCATGTTGCGCTGCGGGTTCTTGGTTTCCTCCGCTGCGGTGGAAACCGCATCGAAGCCCACATAGGCAAAGAAGATCGAAGCCGCCGCGCCCGAAATGCCGGCAAAGCCGAGCGGCGCGAAGGGCACGAACTTGCCCGACTGGATCACCGGCAGGGTGAGCACCACGAACATCGAGAGCGCCGCGATCTTGATCGCCACCAGCACCGCGTTGACCGTGGCGCTTTCCTTGGTGCCGAGTACGAGCAGGCCGGTGATCACCGCCGCGATCGACATCGCGGGCAAGTTGATGAACCCGCCGTCAAACGGCCCGCGCACGAAATCCAGAGGCACGGCTATATGGAAACTGTGCTGCACGAACCCGATCATGTAGCCAGACCAGCCGACCGAAACCGCGCCTGCGGCAATCGCGTATTCAAGGATCAACGCCCAGCCGACCATCCACGCCACAAGCTCGCCCATCACGGCGTAGCTGTAAGTGTAGGCCGAACCCGAAACCGGCACCATCGCGGCCATTTCCGCATAGCACAGCGCCGCCACCGCGCAGACGAAGCCCGCGATGATGAAGCTGACCATCATGCCAGGTCCCGCCTTCTGCGCGGCCTCTGCCGTCAGCACGAAGATACCGGTGCCGATCACGGCGCCAACGCCAAGCATGGTCAATTGGAACGCGCCGAGCGAGCGATGCAGCGATTTCTTCTCGGCAGTTGCAAGAATGGCGTCGAGTGGTTTGACGCGACCGAACATTGATTTCTCCCGCCTTGGTCCGCCGCCCCGGTCGCCGCGCCCAAATGGCGCTGGCAATCGCATGGCTGGCCGGAAACCAGGTTGCTACCCTGATAGCTAGCGCCGCCAGGGCCTTGCGCAAAGTGCTTTTTCCCCAGACCTGTGCACCGCAGGGACAGACACCCACGCCGAAACGGACCCGGCCTTGCGGGTTTATGCCATTGCTTTAGAACCGCATCCCAAAACGCAGGAACCCGACAATGTCCACGACTTACGTCCTCGACACCGCCACCAGCCGCGCCCACCCCACTCCGGCACCGATGAAACGGCTCAACATCCCGGGTATCCGCCAGCGCAAGGTGGACGGGGTGACCGCCGAGCCGGTGGTCATGCTGACCGCCTATACCGCCCGCCAGGCGCAGCTGCTCGATGCACACTGCGATCTGCTGCTGGTGGGGGATTCGCTCGGCCAGGTGATCTATGGCCTGCCCTCCAGCGTCCCCGTCACGCTTGATATGATGTGCGCGCATGGTGCTGCGGTGGTGCGCGGATCGTATCACGCGGCGGTCGTGGTCGACATGCCCTTCGGCGCATATGAACGCTCACCCGAGCAGGCCTTCGAAAGCGCCTCGCGCCTCCTCAAGGAAACCGGCTGCGATGCGGTGAAGCTCGAAGGCGGGGTCGCCATGGCCGAGACGGTCGCCTTCCTTGTGGCGCGTGGCATTCCGGTGATGGGCCATGTCGGCCTCACCCCGCAGGCGGTCAACGTGCTGGGCGGCTACAACGCGCGCGGACGCAGCACTGCAGAAGCGGAAAAGATCGTGGGTGACGCGCGCGCCATTGCCGATGCCGGAGCCTTCGCCATCGTCGTCGAAGGCGTAGTCGAGCCGCTGGCCATCGCGGTCACGCAGGCCGTGCCCTGCCCAACCATCGGCATTGGCGCTTCGGCGCAATGCGATGGGCAGGTCCTCGTGACGGACGACATGCTCGGCATGTTCGAACGCACCCCGCGTTTCGTGAAGATCTACGAAAACCTGGCCGAGACAATTTCAGCCGCAGCCGCAGCCTATGCCGCCGAAGTGCGCGCACGCACCTTTCCGGGGGTGGAACAGACCTACCAACCGAAGTAAGGCGGCCTCAAGCAAAGCCAAGACGTACCCGGCCCGCCACCTCCTTTCAGCACGAGACCCCATTGCTCAAGAACTTCGGCGGATCGATCCTCTTCTCGTTCGTGTGCCTCATGCTGGCGGCCGCCTATGGCTGGTTCCAGACCGGGTCCGTGACCGCCACGCTGGCCATGCTGTGGATCGTGGTGATGCTCTCGGTGCTCGAGGTATCACTTTCATTCGACAATGCGGTCGTCAATGCCTCGGTTCTGGGCGAGATGGATGAAGTGTGGCAGCGCCGCTTCCTCACCTGGGGCATGGTGATCGCGGTGTTCGGCATGCGCATCGTGTTTCCCGTGGCAATCGTGGCAATCGCGGCGGGCATCGGCCCGGTGGAAGCGCTGCGCATTTCACTGACCGAGCCTGCGCGTTATGAGGCGATCGTCTCGGGCGCGCATCTTGGCATCGCGGGCTTTGGCGGCGCGTTCCTTGCCATGGTCGGCCTCTCGTTCTTCTTCGACGGCGAGAAGGACGTGCACTGGATCTCCTGGCTGGAACGCAGCCTGTCGCGCTTTGCCGATATCAAGGCCGCCGAAATCGCGATCCTGCTGGTTGCGCTCTATGGCATTTCGCTGCTGCTCGCGCCGGTGGAAGCACTGACCTTCCTGGGCGCAGGCGCGCTAGGCATCGTGACGTTCATCGCGGTCGAGGCCATCGGCACCCTGCTCGAAATGCGCGAGGAAGCGCAGAAGGCCGCCGGATTGGTGGTCCGCTCGGGGCTCGCCGGGTTCCTCTATCTCAACGTGCTCGATGCCTCGTTCAGCTTCGACGGGGTAATCGGGGCCTTCGCGCTTTCAAACAACATGGTCGTCATCGCGCTTGGCCTGTCGATCGGCGCGATGTTCGTGCGCTCACTCACGCTGATGCTGGTGCGGCAGGGGACGCTGTCGGAGTATCGCTTCCTCGAACACGGTGCGTTCTGGGCGATCATCGCGCTGGCGGCGATCATGCTCGCCTCGGCGCGGGTGGAGATCCCCGAAACGATCACCGGCCTCATCGGCGCGGCGCTGATCGGGCTGTCGATGCTGTGGTCGGCCCGCTACAAGCGGCGCTTCCCCGATGCGGAGATCGAGGACGCGCTCCGGGCGGAGTGAACCGGAAGACCTAGTCCAGCGGCTGCGAAGCCAGCTTGGGCGCAGGCGCCGGAGTTCCCGCAAAGCGCGGCGCGGGCGCGGGCATTGTCATCCCGCCATCCTCCACGAAAGTGCCGCGCGCGGCATTGTGCGGGTGGTGCGGCGCTTCCTTGAGGCTGAGCACCGGCGCAAAGCAGATGTCGGTGCCGTCCATGATCGCTTCCCACTCGCTGCGGGTCTTCGTCGCGATCATCGCCGCAACCTTGGCCTTCAGCGCGGGCCAAGCCGCCTGGTCATGCTGAGCGGCAAAGGCGGGATCGGCACCGAGGCCGCTCTTTTCCATCAGCAGCGCGTAGAACTGCGGCTCGATCGAGCCGAGCGCGATCCACTTGCCGTCGCTGGTCTGGTACGTGTCATAGAAGTGCGCGCCGCCGTCGAGCAGGTTCACCCCGCGCTCGTCCTTCCACTGGCCATTGCCGAAGAACGTCCATGTCATCGCCGAAAGGATCGCTGCGCCATCGACCATCGCGCAATCGATCACTTGTCCCTTGCCGGTGCTCTGGGCTGAAAGCACGCCTGCCAGCACGCCGAACGCCATGACCATGCCGCCGCCGCCGAAATCGCCAACGGCGTTGACCGGAAACTGCGGCTTGCCGCCCGCCGCGCCGTATGTGTGCAGCGCGCCTGCGAGCGCGATGTAGTTGATATCGTGGCCCGCGAGCGGCGCCATCGGGCCATCCTGACCCCAGCCCGTCATGCGCCCGTAGACGAGGCGCGGATTATCGGCGAGCAGCACGTCCGGCCCCAGCCCCAGCCGCTCCATCACGCCCGGGCGGTAGCCTTCGACGATGGCGTCCGCGTCCTTCACCAGTTCACGGATGCGGGCGATTGCGGCGGGATCCTTGAGATCGAGTTCGATGCGCACGCGGTTGCGGTTGAGGATATCGCGGTTGCCTGCATCACCCACGCGGCCGCCCTTGGCGGGCCGGTCGATGCGGATTACCCGCGCGCCGTGATCGGCCAGCATCATGCAGGCAAAGGGCCCCGGTCCGATCCCGGCGAATTCGAGAACCGTCAAACCTTCCAGCGCACCAGCCATCACTCACCCCGATTATCTTAACCGATCAATTGAAAATCGGTTTGCCGCGCGATTGCGCTGCTGTCGAGACTTATTGCGCCGAAGCAGGCTGTCCGCGCGCGGCAAGCGCGCGCGAAACGGCGATGTAGGCATCGCCACGCGGCTCGCTTACCCAGACGGCGGCGAGCAACTTCATCGCGGCAAGGCTCTGCGGGTTCTGCGCCAGATAGCGCGAGGTCATGGCATCGGCATCGCGCGTGCGGCCCAGCGCGCGCAGCGCGGCATCCATGCGCTGTAGCACCGGCTCCGTGAAACGGATGGCCGCGCCCTTTTGGTAATCGGCAAGCGCACCTGCGGCATCGCCGCGCAGCGTGCGCACATCGCCTGCAAGCAAATGCGCCTCCGCAGCGCCCTGATTGGCATCGCGCAGCCGGTCAGCGGCGGCCTGCGCTTCGTCCTTGCGCCCGTCCCTGAGCAGCGCTCGGATATAAGGCACCGCCGTCTGCGCGCGGTTCGGCGCATCGGCATAAGCGTTGGCGAGGACGTTCGTGCTGAATTCGGTCGGCAGCGGCGCCGGGCCATGGGCTGCGGGATGCGCCGCGCGCGCAAACAGGGCCTCCGCGCGGGCCTTGTCGCCAAGGCGCTGCCAGCTCTCGCCCACCAGCCGCAGCGTATAGGGCGCGGCCCAGGGCTGCGCGGCATCGGCATCGAAGCGCTGAATGATCAGCGGATCGCTGCCCTGCCGGGCCAGCGCGCGCAGCAGCATCTTGCGCGCCGCAAGACTGTCGGGCTGCATCCGTACCAGCCGGTCAAACTGTTCGACCGCCACATTGATGTTGCCCGCGCGGTATTCGAGCACGCCGGTCAGCAGGATCGCGGCCGGCGTGCTGCGCAAGGCGGTTTTGGTGCGCTGCAGGATGGTGCGCGCCAGATCGGTCTGGCCTGCGCGCGCGGCCATCACCGCCTGAAGATAGGCGGGCCGGGGGTTCTTGGGATCGATTTGCGCCAGCTTGCGGCACACGATCAACATCGCGCGGTATTGGCCCATATCGCCCAGCGTCGCGGCATATTCGCCCAGTAGCACCGGATCATCAGGCCACGCCTTTAGCCCCGCCTCGAACCACGGCAGCGAAGCGCCAAGGCCGAACTGTTCGCGCACCAGCATCCCACGGAAGGCCAGCGCGCGCGCATTCTTGGGATCGAGCGCGACCGCGCGCTCTGCTGCTTCGACCGATTGCAGCTGCTCCCCGCCGGAAAACCGCAAGGCGGCAATCGCCACCCACAAGTCCGCGTCGGCCGGATTGATCTTGAGCGCTGTGTCAAACGCGGCCGCCGCGCTGCGCAAGTCCCCCTCGTCTAGCGCGATCTGGCCCCGGGTCCGCCAGCCCAGTGCCTCGGTCCCGGGCGCGAATCCGCCGCCTTCCAGCACATTACGCGCCTCGGCCCGGTCCCCTTCCGCAAGGAGCGCCGCGCCAAGATGCGCGCGCAACGCATCCTCGCTCGCGCCCATGCGGATGGCGCCGCGCAGCATTACTTCAGCCGAGACGGCATCGCGCTTATCGAGGGCTGCCTGCGCCTTGGCGCGCAGGTCATCGAGCCGCGACGCACTCGCCGCAGGCCCGGCCAGGGCCAGCAGGGCTAGCGAAAGCGCAACAGCACATCTGCCCCCGGCACCGCGCACCCTGAGCTTGGCGAAAGGTCTTGCCGCAAGCGCTGCGCCACCATGCTTCGACAAGCTCAGCATGAGCGGATCATGGGTATGGCGGCTGCCCATTCCTTCACCCGCTCAATGCTGAAGGTCGTATTGCTTGAGCAAGTCATAGAGCGTTGGCCGGCTGATCCCCAGCAGGCGCGCAGTGCTGGAGATATTCCCCTCGCTGCGGGCGAGCGCATGCCGGATCATCTTGCGGTCGGTCGCCTCGCGCGCGGTCTTGAGATTGAGCGGGTGCGCCGCATCGTCACCCGGCTCGGCCAGATCGAGGTCTGAGGCCGTCACCAACTTGCCGTCTGCCATGATCACCGCGCGCTTCACCCGGTTTTCCAACTCGCGCACATTGCCCGGCCAGTTCCAGCCGTCGATGGCCCCCAGCGCATCAGGCGCGAAGCCCTTGACCGAGGGGTTCATCTCGGCGGCAAAGCGCGTGAGGAACACTTTGGCGAGCAGCGCCGCATCGCCCGGCCGTTCAGCCAGACTGGGGATGCGCACGACGATTTCGGCAAGGCGGTAGAACAAGTCCTCGCGGAAGCGCCCGTCAGTGATCATGGCCTCAAGGTTCTGGTGCGTCGCGCAGATGATGCGCGTGTCGACCTCGATCGAGCGCCGCCCCCCGATCCGCTCGATCGTGCGCTCCTGCAGAAAGCGCAGCAGCTTCACCTGCAACGGAAAGGGAATGTCACCCACTTCATCAAGGAACAGCGTGCCGCCGCTGGCCTGCTCGATCTTGCCCTCGGTGGTCTTGACCGCGCCGGTGAACGCGCCCTTCTCGTGGCCGAACAGTTCGCTTTCGAGAAGGTTTTCCGGGATGGCCGCGCAATTGATCGCCACGAACGCACCGCGCGCGCGCGGGCTCGCATCGTGGAGGCCGCGCGCCAGCAGTTCCTTGCCGGTGCCGCTTGCGCCCAGCAGCATGACCGAGACATTGGTGCCCGCCACGCGCTCGATCGTGCGCGCAACCTTGACCATCTCGGGTGCGCCGGTGATCAGGCGCCCCAGCACTTTGTTGCCTTCGGGCGCGCGTTCGGCGAGCTGGCGGTTCTCCGCCTCGATCCGGTGGAGATGCAGCGCCCGCCGCACGATGAGGCCGAGCGCATCGATATCGACCGGCTTGGCATAGAAATCATAAGCGCCGTGCTGGATCGCCCGCAGCGCGCTTTCCCGCGCGCCGTGGCCACTGGCGACAATCACCTTGGTATCGGGCTTCAGGGCCATGATCGCATCGAGCACAGCAAAGCCCTCGCTCGTCCCGTCGGGATCGGGCGGCAGGCCAAGGTCGAGCGTCACCACCGAAGGTTCCTCGGAACGCAGCAAGGCCAGCGCGCTTGCGCGATCGCCGGCGATGAACACCTCGAAGTCCTCGTAGGCCCATTTCAGCTGGGCCTGCAGGCCGGGATCATCTTCGACGATGAGGAGCTTTGGCAGAGCCTTCGTCGCGCTCGCGGGCCGGTCCTGGTTCATCACGCCACCTTCTTGTCATTTGGCTTGTCATCTGGATTTGCGCCGGAAACTGCACACGGGCCTGTTTCGATCCCGCTCGTCACCACCAGCGGCAGGCGCACTGCAAAGCGGCTGCCAAGGCCCTCGCGGCTTTCGACTTCCAGCCGCCCGTTCATCGCGCGCACGAGTTCGCGGGCCTCGAACGCGCCGATGCCGAAGCCGCCCGCCTTGGTCGAAACGAACGGCTTGAACAGACGGTCGCGCACGAAATCCGCGCTCATTCCGCTGCCGGTATCAGAAACCTCGATCACGCCGCTGAGGCTGTCGATCCGGGTCTGGAGGAACACCGCCATGCCCGGCTCGCTGGCATCGATCGCATTCTGCACGAGATGCGCGAGAACCTGCTCCAG
Source organism: Sphingomonadaceae bacterium (assembly GCA_947453945.1). Lineage (GTDB taxonomy): Bacteria > Pseudomonadota > Alphaproteobacteria > Sphingomonadales > Sphingomonadaceae > Novosphingobium. The sequence goes on along the minus strand of CANGJB010000059.1, from coordinate 5,311 downwards.
CGTCTCGCGGCTGGCGGTGACGAGGCACGGCGGGTTCTGCGTCACATAGATCTGGCAGTGCCCCCCTGCCCCGCGATAGCGCGCGGCCACCGCCTCGACGATCTCGGTCGCATCGGTGGGCTCAAGCCGTTGCACCCCGCCCGCACCATAGCGCGAAAGCCGCGCGAGCAGGGCATTGAGCTTGTCTGCCGCGTTGGTGAGCGTGACCAGCATATCCTTGCGGAAGGCCGGATTGTCGGCGTGGCGCTCCGCATTGCGCGCCAGCAGGGCAAGCTGGCTGGCCAGGTTCTTGATATCGTGCATCACGAAGGCGATGCGGCGGTTGAATTCGTCGAACCGGCTGGCCTCGAGCAAGGCGCTCTGGCCGTTGTGTTCGGCGATATAGCTTGCCAGCTGCTGGCCGACCACGCGCAACAGATCGAAGTCTTCCCAATCGAGCTTGCGTGCAAGCGGCGGGCGGCCCAGCACGACAAGCCCGACCAGCCGGTCGTAGTGCAGCAGCGGCACCAGCGCCCAGGCCCCGGTTTCCTCCACCAGCCAGTGCGGGATCATCGCTGCCTCGCCTTCATGATCGGTGCCCGCGCGCACTTCATCAAGATCGACGATGAAGCCGCGCCGCTCGAAGAACGCGGCCGTGGCCGCCGGCATGGCCTCTGCCGGAACCGCGATGGTCGGCCACTGCCAGCGCGCCGCAAGCACAAGGTCGCCGCCTTCGCCCGGGATCAGCATGACCCCCGATGCGCTGTCGGTGATGTCTGCCAGCGCCTGCACCACACGCGCATGAAGCGGCAATGCATTCGGCCCGGCGCGCCCGATGGTGCGGGTGAAGCGTTGCCATTCAGCGCGGTAGTCATAGCGGTGCTGGAAGAAGTGCTTGGCCAGCATCACGTTGAGCCAGCCGCGCAGCCGCCCTGCAGGCACGAGCGCCAGAATCACCACGGTGGTGGCAAAGGCAAACCCCAGCTGGGCAAGCTGGCTCACATCGCCGCCCAGCCAAGCCACCGATTGCGCCGCTCCAACCATGAGGATGAGATAGCCGCCGATCACCAGCAGCGAGAGCGACTGGAACGCAACCGACCGGCTGGGTGAGAAGCGCAGCGCCGATCCGCCGCGCATTGCGCCGATCGCGATCAGCAGGAGGGCGCCGATCTGGATGAAGCCGCGCAGCACCACCATTTCAAGCGGGACCATGCGCCCGAGATAGGCAATCGTGTAGAAGTTGAGATCGTAGCCCCACATCAGCGCAAGCGCGAGCGCGTTCCAGCGCACGGCATCGCGCTGCCCGCTGATCGCGCCGGCATAGAGATTGTGGACGAGCACCAGCGCGCCCGTGGTCAGCAGCAGGCGGAACATCACCGAAAGCTGGAAGATCATCGCCACGGCCTGCTGGATCGCGGCAAAGCGGATCGCCAGCACCAGCAGCACGATCTGGAAGACTTCGACCATCGCCAGCACCAGCAGCACAGGCCGCACCTGCACCACCGAGGTATGACGGTTGTCACGCGCGAACAGCGAATAGACCACGGCTAGCCAGCCGAGGTTGCGCACCAGTTCGAGCATCTGGGTGATGGCAGCGTTCGGGCCGAGCGAGGACGTGACCAGGGCCCAGGCCGTAGTCAGGGCCAGCGCCGCTGTCAGCGCCCGGCTGCTATCCCTGCCGCGGCGGCGCCGTTCGGCCATCCATACCGTGAGCAGCATCGCCGCAAACGCTGCGGCGAGGTAGCTCCACTGGCTGAGGCCGGTCCATCCAAGCGGGCTGTGCATAGGGGAATATCAGCGCGCACCCTCGTTCCAGAGCACCACGCGCAGCGTCTGGAGGAGGATCAGCAGATCGAGGAACGGGCTGTAGTTCTTGGCGTAATAGAGATCGTATTCCAGCTTGTGGCGCGAATCCTCGATCGAGGCGCCGTAGGGATAGTTGATCTGCGCCCAGCCGGTGATGCCCGGTTTCACCATGTGACGCTCGGCATAATAGGGCAGCTTGTCTTCAAGGTCAGACACGAATTCGGGCCGCTCCGGGCGCGGGCCGACAAAGCTCATCTCGCCTTTCAACACGGTCCAGGCCTGTGGCAGTTCATCGATGCGCAGCTTGCGGATGAGCTTGCCCACCCGCGTCACGCGCGGATCGTCCTTGGCCGCCCACTGCGCGCCGCCGGCTTCGGCATCGGTGCGCATCGAGCGCAACTTGATGAGGCTGAAGTTCTGGCCATAGAGCCCGACGCGGGTCTGGCGGAAGAATGCGGGACCCCGGCTATCGATCTTCACCAGCAGCGCAAACAGCGCGATGACCGGCGCGGTCAGCATCAGCAGCACGAGGCTCGCGCAGATGTCGAACACGCGCTTGAAGGCGCTGGAAATCATCCGGCCCGAGGAAAACCCGTCGGAGAAGATCAGCCAGCTGGGATTGACCGTGTCGAGATCGACACGCCCCGTCTCGCGCTCCATGAAGGTCGAGAAGTCGTTGACGTGGACCCCGGTGGTCTTGATGCGCAGAAGATCCTTGAGCGGCAGCGCATTGCGCCGCTCTTCCAGCGCCAGCACCACCTCGCTCACGCCCAGGTTCTCGACATAACGCGTGAGATTGTGGATCGCGGTGCGGTTGATCGCTTCCTTGATCACCGGCGCGCTGTCGCTCATCCCGATGAAGCCGACGATGACGAAGCCCGATTCCAGCCGCTCGCCCAGATGGCGCAGCCGTTCGGCCCGCTCTCCCGCGCCCAGCACCAGCACGCGCCGGCGGAACACCGCGGTGCCGAGCAGGCCGCCCAGCAGGATGCGGATGAACACCAGCAGCGCCATCGCGATGAACATCGCGTAGAACAGGTTGGAGCGCCACAGCGTGTGCCCGGGCAGCAGGAAATAGACCACCGAAAGCGCAATGATGCCAAGGCTGATCGCCACCAGCAGCCGCGCGGTTGCATAGCGCATCGAGCGCAGCGCATCCGAGCCATAGACCCCGACGGCAATCATCGCGGTCTGCACCAGCCCTGCAAAGATCAGCAGCGGCGCCCACCGGTCGGCCACTACGCCGCCGTCCATGCCGATCTGGTGCGCGCGCACGGCCCAACCCAGTTCGCCTGAGGCGACGAGCAGGACAAAATCAAGCAACGCCAGCAGGAACACTGCGTTGGGGATATAAAGTTTGAACAGGCGGATCATGATACCGCAGTCATCCGGCTTCTCGGCCCGGTGCGGGCCTTCTCGCCCCGTTCTAGGCCGCGAGGTGTAAAGCGTCGGTAAATCTGACACCCGGTTTCGGCAGGTTAACCGTCCGAACGCCCGATTTCATGCGGGGTGCACCAGCCCGCCGTCCCGAAATGTCGGCCCGGCTTACAGCGCAGACTTATGCGCAGCCCGTACTGGCGAAGCGGCGCATTCGCTGTCATGCTGCACACCATGCGGGAGAAGGAACTGCGGCTCGCGCTGGTCTGCTATGGCGGCATCAGCCTTGCGGTCTACATGCACGGCGTCACCAAGGAGATCTGGTACGCCACGCGCGCAAGCCGCGCGTTTCATGATGGCAGCCCGCCCAGCGCAGGCGCGGAGGCGGTCTATCGCCGCCTGCTCGAAACCCTGCTTCATACGCGCGAACTGCGCCTGCGCATCCTGCCCGACATCATTTCCGGCGCCAGCGCAGGCGGGATCAACGGCGTCTTCCTCGCGCAGGCGCTGATGAGCGGACAGAGCCTAGAGCCGCTCACCCGCCTGTGGCTGGAAAGAGCCGATGTCGAGATCCTGCTAGATCCCGACGCGCGCCCGTGGAGCCGCTTCGCCAAGCTCTGGGCCCAGCCGCTCGTGTGGTTCCTGCTCAAGCGTCCGGGCAACGTGGTGAGCCGCACGGTCGCCGCGCAAGGCACCCGCTCGGAAGTGCGTCGCAAGCTCTCGCACCTCATCCGCGCGCGCTGGTTCGCCCCGCCGTTCAGCGGGATCGGGTTCTCGCATCTCCTTGCCGAAGCGCTCGATGCCATGGCCGCCTCGGTGGCAGAGCCGGGCAGCGGCGGGCCCTTGCTCCCCGCCGGCCATCCGCTCGATCTGCTGGTCACCGCGACGGACTTCAACGGCCACCTGGAAGACCTTCAGCTCAATAGCCCGCCCGTGGTGGAGGAAAGCGAGCACCGGCTTTCCATCGGTTTTCGCCGCAACGCCGCCGCCGGTGCCGGTGATGATCTGGCCGAGCGCGCCGAACTGGTGTTCGCCGCGCGCTCCACGGCCAGCTTTCCCGGCGCTTTCCCGCCGCTCATGCTGGCCGAGATGGACCGGCTCATGGCAGAACGCGCGCTCCCGTGGCAGGGGCGCAACGCTTTCCTCAAGCGCGTGATGCCCAGCCGGTGGAAACGCGGCCAGCTGGCCGAAGTGGCGCTGGTCGATGGCGCGGTGCTGGTCAACCGGCCCTTCGCGCCGGCCATGGCCGTGCTGCGCGACCGGCCCGCACAGCGCGAAGTGGACCGCCGCTTTGTCTATATCGACCCCAGCCCCGTGCGCCAGCTGCCGACCGACCACCTGCAGCGTTCGGTCGGGTTCTTCTCGGCGATCTTCGGCTCGCTATCCTCGATCCCGCGCGAGCAGCCGATCCGCGACAACCTGGAGGCGCTGGAGGCCCAATCGCGCGAACGGGCGCGGCTCAGGATGATCGTGGACACTCTGCGCGGCGAAATCGACACGGCGGTCGAGCGCCTGTTCGGCTACACCGTGTTCTTCGACCAACCCAGTCTCAAGCGCCTCACCGCCTGGCGCGCCAAGGCGCAGCAGGCTGCCGCCGAGCAGGCCGGCTTTGCCTTCCACGGCTATGCGCAGGTCAAGCTGGCCGGGGTCGTCACCGCGCTCGCGCACGTGATCGAGGAAGCCATGACCGAAGCGGCGCCGCGCGGCGCGGTGGAAGCGGAGCTCTGGGCGCATCTCGCCACGCTCGGCTTTGATCACCTTGCGCAGGCGCGCGGGGGCGCCACGGCCGAGGCCATCGCCTTCTTCCGCGCGCATGACCTTGCCTTCCGGGTACGCCGCCTGAAGCTCCTCGCCCGGCGGCTGACGCAGGATTGGGACGATGCGGAAGGGATCAGTCCCGCCGAACGCGAGGCTGCGCGCAATATGGTCTACCGCGCGCAGGCCCTCTATCAGGCAAAGCAGACCGCGGCCGGGCTTGGCGAGGATTTTGCCGAAGTGGCCGCCGCAGCGCTGAGCCTGCCGGGCGCCGTGCTGGCCGAAATCGCGGCACGGCGCGATCTTGCCGCCATCGATCTCACCGTCGATGCGATGATCGTCGAAGGGCTCGCCAAGATGAGCAAGCCGCTGCGCCGCCGCTTCCTCTACGCCT
>CANGJB010000058.1 GCA_947453945.1 Sphingomonadaceae bacterium | reverse complement strand
CTGATCGCCTCGATCACCGAAAAGCTCTGGCCGCTGGGCAACGATATCATGTTTGTTCCCGGCCATGGGCCGAACAGTACCTTCGGCCGGGAACGACAGACCAACAGTTTTGTTAGTGATTACAATCTGATGCAGTAAAAGCCGGGTGCCTCAATGGCCCAGAACGGTCATGATCGCCCAGATCGCGAGGCCAAGCTGGGTCAGCAGCGTGACAACCGTGCCGATCGTGCGGCCCATGCCAAAAGAGCCACCATCCATGCCCAGCCCATGGGCCACGCGGCCCAGCATGAACACGCCCGCCACCGCGGCCAGTGTGGTGCTGCCCGAATGCGCGAATTCCAGCGCTGCGATCATGACCAGCACGATGGGTGCGTTTTCGCTGAAATTGGCGTGCGCGCGCATACGCCGGATCAAGTCTTCGTTGCCGCCATCACCGACCGAAACCTTCTGCGCGGTGCGCACCTGCCCGCAGCGGATCGATAGCCAGATGTTGATCAGCGCGGCTGCGGCAACGCTGCTGAGTGTAATGGGCAGGATCATTTCAGGACTTCCCCCTTTTGTGTTGTGGCGCGGTCTCTAGCCCCCCGGCGCTTGCAAAGCACCCAAAATTCCGTATAGGCGCGCCTTCGCCTGCGATGGGCGACTCCAGCGTGTTTCACGAACTGCTGCCAGGCTGCCACCAATGGCTGCCCGGCAGGGGTTGTGCACCCGTCAGGTTTTTCCTATCGCGCTACCAATTCTACGCCTTCAAGATCAGGAACAGGTGCCGCAATGGCCGTCCCCAAAAGAAAGACCTCGCCCTCACGCCGGGGCATGCGTCGCAGCCATGACGCGCTGAAGCCCGACGCTTTCCACGAATGCTCCAACTGTGGTGAGCTCAAGCGCCCGCACATGCTGTGCGGTGCCTGTGGGCACTACAACGGCCGCGAGATCATCGCCGTCGGCCTCTGATTTCGGCTGAGGGGGAGACGGCCGGGTCATGGTTTTGCCGCGTATCGCCGTAGATGCGATGGGCGGCGATGTGGGCGTGCGCGTCATGATCGAGGGCGCGGCACTCGCGCGTCGCCAGCACGAGCAGTTCAAGTTCCTGCTCGTCGGGGATGAGACCGCGATCAAGCAGGCGCTTGAAGCGCATCCCAATCTGCGCGCGGCCTCCGAAATCCTCCACGCACCCGATGTCGTTGCCGGCGATGAAAAGCCCACCCAGGCACTCCGCCGGGCGCGCACCACATCGATGGGCCTTGCAATCGAGGCGGTGAAGAGCGGCCAGGCCGGCGCTGCTGTCAGCGCGGGCAACACTGGCGCGCTCATGGCCATGTCCAAGGTGGCGCTGCGCACGATGCCGGGGATCGACCGGCCCGCGCTCGCTGCGCTGTTGCCCACGCTCGGCGATCATGATCTCGTGATGCTCGATCTCGGTGCGAATACCGAATGCGATGCGCGCAATCTTGTGCAGTTTGCGATCATGGGTTCGGCATATGCCCGCATCGTCCACGGCCTGGCCGAGCCGCGCGTGCGCCTGCTCAACATCGGCACCGAAGATATCAAGGGCACCGGCGAGCTGCGCGATGCGGCCGCCATGCTCAAACAGGCGGGTGAGGCACTGGCCTTCCGCTTCGATGGCTTCACCGAGGCGGACAAGCTTTCGCGCGGGGATATCGATGTGGTGGTGACCGATGGCTTCACCGGGAACATCGCGCTGAAGGCCATGGAAGGCGCGGCGCGCTTTGTGGCCGATCTGCTGCGCCGCAGCTTTTCCAGCTCGCTTCGGTCCAAGTTCGGCTTTCTGATTTCGAAGCCGGCGACCGAATTGCTGAAGCATCATCTCGATCCCAACAATCATAATGGCGCGGTGTTCCTTGGTCTCAACGGTGTTGTCGTGAAAAGCCATGGAAACGCATCGGCGCTCGGCGTGGCGCATGCCGTCGCGGTCACGGCGCGGCTGCTGTCCGAGCAGCTCACCGAACGCATCGCGGCAGACCTTGCCCAGGTCGGGCAGGACGTGATGCGCAGCGCCGCCACGCGCGTTCGCCCGGCACCAGACGATTCCGGAGCATCGGCATGACCTTGCGTTCCGTCATTCGCGGCAGCGGTTCGGCGCTGCCGGCCCGGGCCGTATCCAACGCCGAACTCGCGAAGATGGTCGATACGACTGACGAATGGATCGTCGAGCGCACCGGCATCCGCAACCGCTACATCGCTGGTGAGGGCGAGACGACCGGCACCTTGGCCACCGAAGCGGCCCGCCGCGCGCTGGATGCTGCCGGCATCGAGGCGTCGTCGATCGATCTCATCGTGCTGGGCACCGCCAGCCCTGACCAGACTTTTCCCGCCACGGCCACCATCGTCCAGAATGCGCTCGGTTGCCGCGGCGGCATTGCGTTCGATGTGGCGGCGGTCTGCTCGGGCTTCCTTTATGCGCTTGGCACCGCCGATGCGCTGCTGCGCACGGGCGCAGCCAAGCGTGCATTGGTGATCGGCGCGGAAACCATGAGCCGGCTGCTCGATTGGGAAGACCGCACGACCTGCGTGCTGTTCGGCGACGGCGCGGGCGCCATCGTGCTCGAGGCAGTCGAGGTGGACGAGAACGACCCGGAGGCTCCCGGCATTCTCATGACCCGGCTCCATGCTGATGGCGCGCACGGCGAGCTCCTCCACATGGACGGCGGCCCCTCGACCACTGGCACCGTGGGCAAGCTGCGCATGAAGGGCCGCGAAGTGTTCCGGCACGCCGTCGTCAATCTGGCGTCGGTGCTGGAGGAAGTACTTGGCGCGACGGGACATGCGGCAGTCGATATCGATTGGGTGGTGCCGCATCAGGCCAATGCCCGGATTCTTGATGCGACCGCGCGCAAGCTTGGACTGCCCGAGGAAAAGGTCGTGGTCACGGTCGATCGCCATGCCAACACCAGCGCCGCCTCCGTCCCGCTGGCTTTCGATGCGGCGGTCCGCGATGGACGGATCAAGCCCGGTCACCTCGTCATGTTCGAGGCGATGGGCGGCGGATTTACCTGGGGTGCCAGCCTCGTCCGCATATAATTGGGCATATCCCGATTTTCTGCGATGAACGTTTTCGTTGCAGACCAATGCATTGGCCGATAAAATAGTGTGAAAAGTGGATTGTAAAGCCTGAAAGACACTGTATTGTGTCAAGCCAGCTTGTCGCTTTTTATCGGGGGGAATCGGGGATGCGTTCGGTGGGGACTCTTACTCGCGCTGATCTTGCAGAGAGCATCAATCGCCGTGTCGGACTGTCACGTGCGGATTCGCTGGGCATGGTCGAGGCTATCCTCGATCACATGTGCGAAGCGCTGGCAGAGGGCGAGAATGTAAAGATTTCCGGTTTCGGAACCTTTCTGCTACGCGACAAGGCCGAGCGCATCGGTCGCAATCCCAAGACCGGTGTCGAAGTGCCCATCACCCCGCGCCGCGTCATGACGTTCCGCGCGAGCCAGATGTTGAAGGACCGGATTGCTGCCAGCAGTTGATACCCCGGGTTTTGCGCAAGGTGCGGCTCCAGCCTTCGATGATGGCAAGGAGCCTGACGCGCTGCGCACAATCGGCGAAGTAGCCAAGGCGCTCGGCCTCAAGCAGCACGTCCTGCGCTATTGGGAAGAGCAGTTCCCGATGCTGAAGCCGCTCACCCGCGCAGGCGGCCGGCGCTATTATCGCCCCGAAGACGTCGCGCTCCTCGCCCGCATCGATCAGCTCCTCCACCGCGAAGGTTATACGATTCGCGGCGCAAGGCTGGCCTTGGCGGGGAAGGCGGAGGCACCCGCGGTCGCCGCGCCTGCATCTGCGCCGCCCACACCCGGCCCGGCAATGCCCGAGGAAGCCGAAATCATCTCTGCGTTTCGCGTCTTGCGCCGCCATCTGGAAACGATTCGTGGGCGGCTGGGGGCAGCGCTGGAGGATTAGGGGCAGCGTTCCGGCGCGCGATATGGCGTGGCCAGTTTGTCTGAAATGAGGTTTGGCTTGAAGAAATCGGCAGGTTTTCTTCGCGTTTGTGGTGCTTTGGTCTCCATCTTGATGCCTTGGAGCGCGGCCGCAGCGCCCCCGCCGGTGATGGTGGACCTGCCGACAGGTTCGCGCGTCGCTTCATGGACCTTTCCGGCGGCCTCGGAGGTCAAGCAACAGACTCCGATCATTTTTCTCCATGGCGGGCCGGGCCTCTACGTCGAAGATCGGCGGATCGAGGAAGGCGCGGTTTTCCGGGAACTGGGCTTTCCGACTATCTATTTCGATCAGGCCGGGAGCGGCCGCTCTGATCGGCTGCCGGTTGCGGCATACTCGCTGGCCCGTGCTGTTGCGGATCTGGAAGCCTTGCGCGCCGCGCTGGGCCACGATCATGTCATCCTCTGGGGCAATTCCTACGGAGCCTCTCTGGCCGCAGTCTATACGCAGCAATACCCGGATCGCGTTGCCGCGCTGATTCTTACATCCCCCGGCATGTTCCCCGGGTTCGATGCCAAGCGCGATTATAGCGTGACCGCGCGTGACAAAGTTGAATACAGCCCCGCCATACGCGATGCGGTAAGCCGCATCGACCGCTCTCCCGCCGAGGCCGAAAAGCAGATATCCCAAGCGGCAGCCGGCCAGTTGTTCGATCAGATTGTGAGCGAGGAACTGCTGAACGGCGTGGTTTGCAAGGACGCAACAGTTCGTCCACCAGCCTTGCCGGGCGGCGGTAACCTCTATGCCTCACGCGCCATTTTTCGTGACGTGAAACGCGCGAAACTCGCGGCAGAGAGCGCTGCACATGTCCCGACCTTGATCATTCGCGGAACGTGCGATTTCATCCCGGCAAGCAGTGCCCAGCGCTACCAGACGTTCTTCGGCGGCAAGCTGGTGACTGTTCAGGGCACTGGCCACGGGCTCATCGAGCACCGCAACGAGGTTGATGCGGCTCTGCGGGAATTTGTCAGCCATGATCTTGCCGCGCTGCGATTGCCCTGAAGCGGGGCGCAATGTCCCTGCGCCGCTCAGAACACCCCCCAAACTCAATCGTTGAGCGTTGGCCCCAGCGCCGGGTCAAGATCGCGCGGCCGCTTCATCGCCACCAGCTTCGCGCAGTGCTCTTCCAGATCGGCCCAGCGCTCGATGGCCAGTTCCAGCACCGCGAAGGTCGCGGTCGGGAACTTCACTTCCACTTCTTCGCGCAGCGGGCTGGTGCCGTCATCAGGCACAAGGTCGAAGATCAGGTCTTCTAGCCCGGGATTGTGCCCGATCATCAGCACGCTGGCGGGATCACCCTGCATTTCGCGCAGCAGATCTATCAGCGTGGCCGAACTCGCAAGGTAGATTCGCCGGTCCCATTCCACCGGAAAGCTGTGCCCCCAGGCCTTGCTCGCTTCCTCAATGGTCTCGGCCACGCGCACCGCGGGTGAGGCGATGATCCTCTCGAAGCTGCGGCAGGTGCTCTTGATATGCTGCCCCATCGCGCGCGCACCGCGCACGCCGCGCGCATTCAGCGGCCGGTCGAAATCGCGCGCGCGGGCGTCGGACCAATCGGACTTGGCATGGCGCAGCAATGCGAGTGTCTTCACGCGCGGGTCTCGTCGCTCTCGCTGATGGGTGCGCCATTGGGCGCAGGAGTGATCACGTCGCCAGAAACACTGCCGGCAACGCTTTGTAAAGCCACATCAAGCGTCACGCGGCGCACTGGCGTGCCCGGCGGAAACGCGCCCAGGAGGCGCGAGGGGAAGGCGGAGGAGAGCACCACGAAGTGGCCCTTGTCGGTGCCTGTGCGGATCAGCCGGCCAAATGCCTGCGCCAGCCGCGCGCGGATGATCCGGTCGTCATGCGCTTGGCCTCCGCCACCGAACTTTTCGGCATGCGCCAGCCGCCGCGCGCGGTGCAGGATCGAAGGTTTGGGCCAGGGCACTTGCTCCATCACCACCAGCCGCAGCGAGTGGCCCGGCACGTCCACCCCGTCACGCAGCGCATCGGTGCCGAGCAGCGAGGCGCGCGGATCATCGCGGAAGATATCGACCAGCGTGCCCGTGTCGATGGGATCGACATGCTGGGCAAACAGCGGCAGCCCCCCCCGCGCCAGCCGGTCGGCAATCCGGCCATAGACTGCGCGCAGCCGCCGGATCGCGGTAAACAGCCCCAGCGCACCGCCGCCCGAAGCCTCGATCAGCCGCCCATAGGCATTGGCGAGCGCGGGGATATCGCCGCGCGGCACATCGGTAACGATGAGGACTTCTGCCGCCTGTGCATAGTTGAACGGGCTGGGCGCGGCGAAGAGGCGCGGGTGCACTTCCAGATGCGGCGCGCCGCTGCGCTCCACCGCGCTGGTCCAGTCACCGCTTTGGGTTTCGGCGCCGTCGGAAAGCGTGGCCGATGTCAGCATCACGCCGTGCGCGCCGGCCAGCACTGCCTCGGCAAAGGGCTTCATCGGATCGAGGTAGCGGCGGTGGAGGCCGATGTCCCACTCGCGGCCCTCGGAACGCTCCAGCGCCAGCCAGTCGACAAATTCGGGATCGCCCGGTCCGCCCAGCCGCGCAAGCAAGCCAATCCAGCTGGCAAGGAGATCGGTGCGCCAGCCGATTGCGCCGCGTGCGCCTTCGATGCGTGCCCGCGCAGAGCTATCGAGCCAGTCCGGCCCTTCCTCGATCAGGGCTTCGAGCCGCAGCGCAAGGCGCATCAGCGGCTGGCGCAGCCCCTCCAGCGCTTCCTGTGCGCGGCCCGCCACTTCGATGAAGGCGCCGCCCAGCTGCGCCGCCTCGGTCTCCAAGCCGTAGCCCGCTTCCGTTCCCCCGCTCTCATCGCGGGCGAGCACCAGCGCGCGGGTTTCGGCCAGCAGGTCCTCGATGGGGCCGAAGGGCCCGCCTTCCACAATGCGCGCCAGCCAGCCGTCGCCGGGCAGCGTAGCTGCCGCCTCACGCGCATCGGCAATCGCGCGCGCGCCCTGTTCGTCATAGCTCGCCAGATCGGCAAGGCGCGCGGCAAGGCCTCGGCGGCGCCCGCGCGATGTGCCTTCGGGGCCGATCACCCAGCGGCGCAGCTCCACGGTCTCGGCGCCGGTCAATGCCGCGGCAAAGGTGCTGTCCGCCGCATCGAACACATGGTGGCCTTCGTCGAACACGATGCGCGTGGGCCGCTGCGACGGCTCGCGCGCGCGGGCGGCGTTGATCATCACCAGCGCGTGGTTGGCGATGACGAGTTCGGCCCCGGCCGAAGCGCGCGCCGCCCGTTCGATGAAGCATTTGCGGAAATGCGGGCACCCGGCATAGACGCATTCCCCGCGCTGGTCGGTCAGCGCGGTAATTCCGCGCTTCCTGAACAGCGTTCCGAGCCATCCCGGCAGATCGCCGCCAATCATGTCGCCATCCTGGCTATAGGCCGCCCACCGCGCGACCAGCTGCGCCATGATTGCGGGCCGCCCGGTAAACCCGCCTTGCAGCGCGTCCTCCAGATTGAGCAGGCAGAGGTAGTTCTCGCGCCCCTTGCGCACCACCACTGGCGGGCCGACCCGTCCGGCCTGCAGCGCGCGCTCCGGCGGGAAGGCCGCGCGGCTTTCGCGCCGGAGCTGGCGCTGCAGCGCCTTGGTATAAGTCGAAACCCAGACAGTCCCGCCCGATTGCTCCGCCCAGAGCGAGGCTGGCGCGAGATAGCCGAAAGTCTTGCCGGTGCCGGTGCCCGCCTGCGCCAGCACCATGTGCGGCTGGCGCTGGCCGGTGCGCGGGGCAAACATGCCGCCCGCCGCCCGCGCATAGGCCTGCTGCGCGGGCCGCGCTTCGGCGCCTGCGCCCGTCAGTTGCGCCAGCCGCGCGGTGATGGCTGCATCGTCCAGCACGATTTGCGCGGGCTGCGGCCGCTCGGGCGCTTCCTCCCATTCGGGCAGGCGCGCAAACAGCCAGCGCTCTGCCCGCTGCGGCTGCGCTATGCGGGAGCTGAGCAGCCCAGCCCAGGGCCAGCGCAGCCGTACCAGCGATTGCAGCGCGCTCCACGCGCCTTCGCGCTCTGGCCACGCGGGATCCTCGCACACCGCCAGCAAGGCCTCGGCCGACGCTTGCAGCAAGGCAGGCACGGCGTCGTCGCTGGCAGGCTCGGCCAGCCCCAGCGCCTGCGCGAGGCCCTTGGGCGTGGGCACCACAAAGCGCGCGGGATGGATGAAAGCATAAAGTTCCAGCAGATCGAGCCCGGAAAGATCGGGATAGCCCAGCCGGCTGGCGACCAGCGGCGCGTTAAGCAGCAGCAGCGGCGTATCGGCGGCGGCCATGATCGCCTCGCCCTTGCCCACGGGGCGCGTCCCTGATGCGCCGCGCAGCCAGCAGCCCGAATGGCTGGCATGGATCGCGGGAAGGGAAGTGGCAGCCATTGCGCGAGCACTTAGACCGGAAAGGCGGAGGCGGGGCAAGCCGGGCCCCTACGTGCTTTACCCCATGCTCTTCACACCCACTCGCAGGGCGTTTGCCTTAAACCCGGCAAGGTTCGGCCGTTCTGGCCTTTCGGGACATGAACGGGGCCCCACGCCTCGCCCATAGTGGAGAATGGGAATCATGGCAGTTATCAATACAAATATCAGCGCTATCCGTGCCTCGAACGCTTCGAACTCTGCTTCGAAGATGGCAGGCGTCGCGATGGAACGTCTTTCGACCGGCAAGCGCATCAACGGCGCCAAGGACGATGCCGCCGGCCTTGCGATCACCACCACCATGACCTCGCAGATCAAGGGCATGAGCCAGGGGATCCGCAACGCCAACGATGGCATCAGCTTTGCGCAGACCGCCGATGGCGCGCTGAACGAAGTCACGGCCATGCTGCAGCGCATCCGCGAACTGGCGATCCAGGCGAAATCGGCAACCTATACGGACACCGACCGCACCTCGATGCAGTCCGAAGTCGCCAACCTCACCGCGCAGGTCAGCGAAGTGCTGGAAAAGACCACGTTCAACGGCACCAAGCTGTTCACCGTGATCGGCGCGACCCCTGCGGCAAACGGCGCGGACGACGCCACCTTCTCGATCCAGACGGGCAGCAACACCACGGATACGGTGGACCTGCGCAGCAAGGCGATCGACGGCACCACGCTCTTCGGCGGCACCAACACGACCTACAATCCGGCCACGACCCCGCAGGCCATCGACGTGAGCACCGCCACGTTGGCCGGCACGACGATGGACAACGTCGATGCCGCGCTCACCGCGATCAACGTTGCGCGCGCTGAATTCGGCTCGGGCCAGAACCGCCTCGAATCGGTGATCAACAACCTCACCGATAATGTGACGAACCTCTCGGACGCGCGCAGCCGCATTCTCGATACCGATTATTCGGCGGAAACGACGTCGATGGCCAAGGCCCAGATCCTAAGCCAGGCTTCGACCGCGATGATCGCGCAGGCCAATCAGGCCCAGCAGAACGTGCTCTCGCTGCTGAAGTAAGTTCCTCTAGCCCTCTCCCCCGCTCATCCTGAGCTTGTCGAAGGACTGGGGAGAGGGTTGGGAGTGGGCGCTCAGCCTTCAGCCTTGCGCTCCAGCAGCAGCCCTTCCAGCCGCGCCACATCGGGCACGCCCATCACGTCAAACCGCTCGGTCACAAGGTCGCCGTCGCTGTCGCGGTGCGATCCGGTCTGGATGCGCAAACTGCCATAGCCATCCGCATCTGCGGTCACATCGATCGGTCCCATCTGGCCAAACAGCACACTCGCGCTCTCGCGCTTCGTGCCCGCCGTCACGCGCACAATGCGCCGGTCGGTCAGGCCGAAGATCGTCTGCGCCGCGCGGCGCCGCGCCTTGAACGGCATCCACAGCATGGTCAGGCCAATCCCGATGAAGGGCAGGCCGAACAGCGGGAATATGATCCCGAAGCTCCATTGAATGCCAAGCGGGGTGTGTGTGCTCGCCAGCCATGGCAGCAAGGCCATGGCTTCCCAGAACAGCGCAAACGCGGTCCACGGGACGGCGAAGAACCAGATCGCAAACGGCGCGCGCAGCTTGTGCGGCGCAGGCCGCGCACTCCACAGCAGGCGTTCGCCCGGCAGCAGTTCGCGGCGCAGGATCGAATCGAGTTCGGGCGAGGGGGTGGGCGGCGTCATCATGCAGTGATGATGGCACACCCCGGTTATTCCCGCGTTACGCTCCCTCGAAACCCACGAAGGTCGCGGCCTCAGCCACTGTCTTGCGCTCCGAGACGACTGCATTGGCGGGGAAGCTCTCGTCCGGCCAGCCCAGCGCGATGCTCTTCATGATCACCTGATCGTCCGCGATCCCGGCATGTTCGCGCACCACCGGCGATTGCATGATGCCCTGGCTGTTGATCACCGTGCCCAGCCCGCGCGACCATGCCGCATTGACCAGCGCATTCACCACCCCGCCGCAATCGAACGGCGTGTCGTCGCTGCCCTCAAGCACTTTGTCATACGTCACGATCACGCAGACCGGCGCATCGAACTGGCGAAAGCCGCGCAGCACCCAGTCCTGCCGCATGGCCGCATCATCGCGCGCAATGCCCATGGCGGAAAACAGCTGCTTGGCCACGCCGATCTGCCGCTCGCGGTGGACGCCGGCAAAGGGCTCCCCTTTCCGGAACTCGCGCGAATCCGGGACGCCCGCAAGGATGCGCTCGGTGTTGCCCTGCCGGATGCGCGCCAGCGGCTCGCCGGTGATCACATAGAAGTTCCACGGCTGCGTATTCATCGAAGTCGGCGCGCGAATGGCGAGGCCCAGGATCTCCTTGATCAGCGTCTGCGGCACCGGATCGGGCTTGTAGCCGCGGATGCTGCGGCGCCCGAGCATGACCTCATCGTATTCCATTGATCGCTCCCCCAGATATCTTTCCTGTCCGGTAGCGACCCCGCAGCCCTGCGCACAAGCTTTTCCTTGCGCAGATGGGGGCCATCCGCAAAAGGGAGCCCACTATGGAAAACCCCGAAACCGCCGCACCGCTTGATGTCTTCACCGCCGCCCAGACCTCCAAGGCCTGGCCGTTCGAGGAAGCGCGCAAGCTGGTCAAACGCTTCCCCGGCGGCAAGCGCAATGCTGGCGGCGAACTCATCCCTGTGGTGTTTGAGACAGGCTACGGCCCCTCGGGCCTCCCGCATATCGGCACCTTCCAGGAAGTCCTGCGCACCACGCTCGTGCGCCGCGCCTATGAGACTCTCACTGGCGGCCACCCCACCCGCCTGATCGCTTTCTCCGACGACATGGACGGGTTGCGCAAGGTGCCGGACAACGTGCCCAACAAGGCCGTGCTCACCGCCAAGCTCGGCCACCCGCTCACGCGCATTCCCGATCCCTTCGGCACGCACGAAAGCTTCGCGCACCACAATAACGGGATGCTGTGCGATTTTCTGGATCGCTTCGGCTTCGAGTACGAATTCGTCTCGGCCAGTGATCGCTACAATTCCGGCGAATTTGACGAGGCGCTGAAGAACGTCCTGCGCAAGTTCGATGCGATCATGGGCATCATGCTCCCCACCCTGCGTGAGGAGCGCCGCCGCACCTATTCGCCCGTCCTGCCGATCAGCGACAAGACCGGCGAAGTGCTGCAGGTGCCCGTCGAAGTCGTCGATGCCGAAGCGGGCCTCGTGCGCTTCGAGGATCAAGGCGAAATGGTCGTCCAGTCGATCCTCGGCGGCAAGTCCAAGCTGCAGTGGAAGGTCGATTGGGCGATGCGCTGGTGCGCGCTCGGCGTCGATTACGAGATGTGCGGCAAGGACCTGACCGACAGCGTCACCCAGTCGGCCCGCATCACGCAGGTCCTCGGCGGCAAGCGCCCAGAAGGCCTGATCTACGAGCTGTTCCTCGATGAGAACGGCGAGAAGATCTCGAAGTCCAAGGGCAACGGCCTCACCATCGAGCAGTGGCTGGAATACGGCAGCGAAGAGAGCCTCGGCTTCTACCTCTTCCGTGAGCCCAAGAGCGCCAAGTCGCTCCACGCCGGGATCATCCCGCGCGCGGTCGATGAATACTGGCAGTTCCGCGAAAAGCTCCCCAGCCAGCCCACCGAACAGCAACTCGGCAACCCGGTCTGGCACTTGCTGCGCGCCAATGGCTACCACGGCGGAGACGGCGATACGCTGCCCGTCACCTACGGCCTCCTGCTCAACCTCGTCGGCGTGCTCGGCGCGCAGGCGACGCGGGCGCAAGTCTGGTCCTACCTCGCCAACTATGTCGCAAATGCCGATCCCGCCGCGCATCCCGCGCTCGATACGCTGGTCACCTCGGCGCTTGCCTACAACCGCGATTTCGTCGCGCCCACGCTCCAGCGCCGCAAGCCCGAGCCCAATGAGGCCGCCGCGCTCGCCGCGCTCGATGCCGAACTGGCCGCGACTGACGACAGCGCGAGTGCCGAAGACCTCCAGACCATGGTCTACGAGATCGGCAAGGACCCGCACTACGGCATCGGCGCGCTGCGCGATTGGTTCAAGGCGCTCTACGAAACCCTGCTCGGCTCCAGCCAAGGCCCCCGCATGGGCAGCTTCATCGCGCTCTACGGGGTCGCTGGCACGCGGCAGCTGATCGCGGAAGCGCTGGAAGGCGTCGAACTGCCGGCGGAGTGAGATGGGCAGGTGGGCCGTGGCTTCGAAATGGGGCTGAGCTCACTAGTACCAGCTTAGTGTGCGAGGTCCGTTTTTCGGCGATTTCAGGCGCAAACCTGTCGTTCCGGACACGACAACATTGCAGACGCCCCCAACCCTCACCTGACTTCAATACCGTTTGATCTCCAATACGAGGTCCGTGAGGCGATGCTGAACCCCCTTTTCGGTTAGCTTTTCCGAGAGCGGCACCAAGTCTTGGACCATTTCGCCACGCTGAAAAGGCTGGGATGACCATTCGCTCTGCCAGAAGACTCGCCTCGGGATCAGGATATGGGCGAGGTCAGCAAATCTAAAAGGCTGTCCCCAGGTCCCGCCATCTTTGATGTAGTCTAATCCAATGTCGTCATGTTCGGGCAGACCGTGCCCCCAGTAGCCTGCATCGGTTTGCAGACGATCAAAGGTTGTAAATCTGCACCACGAACCTCCGGGAACTGGCACGGGCGTCCAATTGCCAGGCAACAGTAGCTTGGTGCATGCAAAAAAGAATTCGCGCCAATCTTCGTTCGTCAGAGTATGCATCGCCCTCACTCAACCTCCGCAGGCTGGTTTCAATAGTGGGCAATTCCTAACGTCTGCTACCCACGACAAAGTCGCCATCCAAGCCGCCTTCAGCAAATCCCTTAAGCGGACATCTGCGCCGCCCGCTGGGCGCCCACCCGGCCTAATACCAAGGCCGCGCGCGGTACCACTTCGTCACGATATATTTCGTCCCCCGCTCCACCGGCATACCCGCATGCATGGTGAGCGGGTTCGGCTTCCCGTCGCGCCCCATATTGTTCCACACCAGTAGTGCGCCGGGCTGCGGCGGCACCGAGATCGGCGCCTTGGGAAACTCGGTCGCTCCGCCCGCCTCGACCGGGCTCAGATAGCCCATCGCCGTCCACGTGCGCTGCCCGCCGCGGCCTTCCTCGGTCGGCCAATAGCTGGCTGTGGTATCGAAGTAATCGAAGTGCGCACGAAACTGCTGGCCGGGCTCATAGCGCTGGCCCTGGATCACTTCGCCATGCGCGTGCTCGATCCCCATCAGGTCGTCGATCCGCCGCTCCAGCATCCTGATGAACGGATCATCGGGATCGACATCGCCGCTATAGCTGGTCCGGCCGCTATCGGCATTCATGTGATAGGTGGGGGAGGGCCGCGCCACCGCATCGACCATCGCGATCAGCCGCGCACATTCCTCTGCCGAGAAGAAATCGGCCACGCCGTAAATCTCGATAGCATCGACCGGGAGGCGATAGGCGCCGGGATCGGCATCAAGCCGTGCGCGCACCCGCTGGCCGACTTTGGCCAGCGCGGCGGCATCCTGCTGGTCGGAGCTGCGTCGTAACCTGATCATCACGCGCTCATGCCGCAGGCGCAAGTTTCTGCCAAGACGCAGATATTAATTTGCGTGCGTTTGATCCGTTAACGTACTGACCCCAATGAGTTATGCGGAATAACTTTAGTTTAACCCGATCCGGACCATATTTCCGCGCATTAGACTTATCAAGAATGCGTATTATGGTTACATATAGATGAAGATTGGCCGTTAATTATTAACGATCAATCGCATGGGTCGCATAACAAGACGACTGATCGCGGAACGCGCAGCGCCAAGTGCCCGGTTGCCCAGCAGCAGGGCAAGCCTGGTTGGCCGCGAACGTTTCCGTAGAGCGCGAGGAGTGAGCTTTGGACGGTCATGTCGATCTGGATGCGGAGACACTCCGTATCGCAAAGGTGCTGTACGAAGCGCGCCGTCGTCGCGACGCGGCCAGTCCGATCAAGGGCCTGTTCGGAGAGCCGGGCTGGGACATTCTCCTCGATCTGTTCATCGCCCGCAAGTCGCGCACGGCGCTGCAGGTTTCAAGCGTCTGCGCGGGTGCCGGCCTGCCGTCCACCACGGTACTGCGCTGGATCGCCCGGCTTGAACGCGAAGGTTTGCTCGTGCGCGTGGCCGATCAGGAAGACGCCCGCCGCCGCTATGTCAGCCTCACCGCGCGCGGTCTCCGGCTGACGACGTCGCTGCTCGATGCGATCGGCCCAATCGGCTGAACGAAGGGCCTTGGCGCTGTTTCAGGGCAGGCGGGCCAGCAGATCGCGGGCGAACGTGGAAAGCGTATCGTCGCGCGCGCCCATGATCACGATGCGGTCCCCGGCCTGCGCCAGTTCGGCCATCCGCGCCGCGCAATCGGCCCGCGCCGCAATATGCTCGGCGTTGCCGCCGTGCACGGTGATCAGGGCGGCAATGCGCTCGCTGCCCACCGTCCGGTCCACCGTGCCGCCGAAGTAGACCGGATCGCACAGGATGGTGCGGTCGTCCTCATCGAGCCGCGTTGCCAGCACTTCGGCGAGTTCCGCCCCCATCTGCCGCAGCGGGCCATAGCCATGCGGCTGGAAGAACGCGATCACCCGCCCCGGATGCGCTTTCAAGGTGGCGAGCGTCGCGGCGATCTTTTCCGGGTTGTGCCCGAAATCGTCGATCACCGTTATGCCCGAAGGGCTCGTCCCCACCACATCGAACCGCCGCGCGAGGCCTGCGTAGTCCGCCAGCGCACGCACCGCTTCGACGAGCGGCACGCCGGCCGCATGGGCCGCTGCCAGCGCGGCCAGCGCATTGGAAAGGTTGTGGCGGCCGGGCACATTCAGCGCCAGCGCATGGCGCGCGCCGGTCGCGCGATGTTCCACCACGGCGCAAATGCCCAGTGGCGATTCGGCAATGCTGCCGTCCGCCACGCCGATTGCGGCCTCGGAATTGTCTATGCCGAAAGTGAGCGCGCCGCCTATCGGCCGGCTGGCCAGGCCCGCGCTTTCCGCGTCATCCAGATTGATCACGGCCGTGTTTGCCCGCGCAAGGAAATCGCCAAACAGGCCGCGCAGTTCTTCAAGGCTCTTGTGATCGAGGCTCACATTGTTGAGCACCGCAATGCCCGGCCGGTATGCGGCGATCGAGCCATCGCTTTCGTCGACTTCGGAAACGAACGGACCCGACCCGTGCCCGACCCGCGCGCTGGCAAAGGGGGCATCGGGGCCGGCAAAGTTCTTCATCACCGCGCCGTTCATGATCGTGGGATCACGCCCGCACGCCGTCAGGATCCAGCCAAGCATTCCGGTCACGGTCGATTTGCCGCTGGTCCCGCCCACGGCAATGCTCAGGCCCGCCGCATTGAACAGAGTGGAAAGCAGTTCGGCCCGGCGCATCCGGCGGCAGCCGATTTCGCCCGCGCGGACCATTTCCGGCACCGTATCCTCCACCGCCGCGGAAGCGACGAGGATCTGGTCTGCCGAAGTGATCCCGCTGCCGTCCTGCGGATGAAGCGCGAAGCCGAGGCTATCCAGCCACGCGAACTTCTCAGGCGTGCGGCCGGAATCGCGGCTGCGGTCCGATCCTGCTATCGCTGCGCCGTGGCCTTTCAGGATCAGCGCAAGCGGCAACATGCCCGAACCGCCAATCCCGCAGAAGAACCAGGGGTGCGCCAGAAGGTCCAAAGTGCCAGTGCCAGTGCCAGTGCCGGTGCCGGTGCCAATGCCAGTGCCTATCTCGTCCATGGTCTCACCGGTATGCGCCCTTGCCTGCCAGCGCAACCGGGCTAGGGTCCAAACGCGACCTGTTTGAGTTTGGACCCTGGGAAGCCTTATGATCCGCGTTGCCATTTGCGCCCCTGCGCGCCCGATCACGCCCGATGATGCCGCAGCGGTCACGGCGCTTGCGGCAGATTGGCCGGGCATGGAGCTTGCCTTCCACCCGCAATGCTTTCTCGAAGCAGGGCATTTCGCAGGAACCGACGCGCAGCGCCTTTCCGCTTTCACTGAATGCGCCAATGATCCCGCCTTCGATGCCGTGTGGTTCGCGCGCGGCGGCTATGGCTCCAACCGCATTGCCGCAGCCGCCATCGCGCAGCTGGGTGAGGGCGCGCGCAGCAAATCCTATCTCGGCTATTCGGATACAGGCTATCTCCTCGCCGCGCTCTACCGGGCCGGCATGGGCCGCCCGGTCCACGCACCCATGCCCGGCGATATCCGCCGCGAAGGCGGGGCCGAAGCCGTGCGGCGCAGCCTCGGCTGGCTGGCGGGAGACCGCGCGGGCGAGGACCCGGCGCGCAGCGACAGGCCCCGCGCCGCGTTCAATCTCACCACGCTCACCATGCTTTGCGGCACGCCGCTGATGCCCGATCTTGCCGGCCACGAAGTGCTCGTCGAGGAAGTTTCGGAGCATCTCTACGCCGTGGACCGGCTGTTCTTCCACTTGACGGCGCAGCTTGGCGGCATTGCCGGTTTGCGGCTTGGCCGCATCGGCGATGTGCCGGAAAACGACGTTTCCTTCGGCAGCGATGAGGAAGCCATCGCCCGCGATTGGTGCGCGCGCAGCGGCATTCCCTTCCTCGGCCGCGCCGATATCGGCCACGATGTTGATAACAAGATTGTCCCGTTCGGGCTTGAGAGCCGCCGCCTGAGCGACTAGGCGCGCTCCTCCAAAGGAGTGTGTTGATGCGGGCATTCGTTTTTCCGGGACAAGGCAGCCAGAAGCTGGGCATGGGCGCAGAGCTTGCCGCCGCCAGTTCCGCCGCGCGGGAAGTGTTTCAGGAAGTCGATGATGCGCTGGGGCAAAAGCTCTTCGCGCTGATGACAACAGGGCCGGAAGACGAGCTTACGCTCACCGCCAATGCGCAGCCCGCGATCATGGCCAATGCCATCGCCGTGCTGCGCGTGCTGGAGAAGGAAGGCGGCCTCGTGCTGGCCGACAAGGCGCAGTTCGTCGCCGGCCACAGCCTGGGCGAATACACCGCGCTCTGCGCCGCTGGCGCTTTCAGCCTTGCCGATACCGCCCGCCTGCTCCGCTTGCGCGGGTCTGCCATGCAGGCCGCCGTGCCCGTGGGCGAAGGCGCGATGTGCGCGCTGCTCGGCGCCGATATCGAAAAGGCCGCCGCGCTCGCCGCCGCTGCGGCAGAGGGTGAGGTCTGCACCGTCGCCAACGACAACGATCCCGGCCAGGTCGTGCTTTCGGGCCACAGGGGCGCGATCGAGCGTGCGATTGCCATGGTCAAGGACCACGGGATCAAGCGCGGCGTGCTGCTGCCCGTTTCCGCCCCCTTCCACTGCCCGCTGATGCAGCCTGCCGCCGATGCCATGGCCGAAGCGCTGGAGCGCACGCCTCCGGGGCCGCTGCGCATCACCCTCATGGCCAACGTCATCGCCGCCCCTGTCACCGACCCTGCCGAAGCGCGCCGCCTCCTGGTCGAACAAGTTACCGGCCGTGTCCGCTGGCGCGAAAGCATGATCGCGCTGGGCACAGCGGGCGTCACGCACTTCGCCGAACTCGGCGGCAAGGTCGTCGGCCCGATGATCAGCCGCAGCGTGAGTGATGTGGCGGTTGCCAGTGTCGCCAGCATGGCCGATATCGAAGCCTTCGCGAAGGAGCTTTAAGTCATGGAAAATCGCCTGTTTGATCTGACCGGCATGACCGCCCTCGTCACCGGCGCCGCCGGCGGTATCGGTTCGGCCATTTCCCATGCGCTGGCCAAGCAGGGCGCGCGGCTTGCGCTGTCCGGCACCAATCCGGCCAAGCTGCGTGCGTTCCGCGAGGAACTGAACGACACCTATGGTCACGACCATGTCGAGATCACTTGCGATCTTTCGAACACCGAGCAGGTCGAGCATCTTGTCCCCGCCGCGATCGATACGCTCGGCAAGGTCGATATTCTGGTGAACAACGCCGGGATCACGCGCGATAACCTCGCGATGCGGATGAAGGACGAAGAGTGGGACGCGGTGATCCGGGTGAATCTCGAAGCCGCTTTCCGCCTTATGCGTGCGGCCTCCAAGCCGATGATGAAGGCACGCTTTGGCCGCATCATCACGATCACCAGCGTGGTTGGCGCCACCGGCAATCCGGGGCAGGTAAACTATGCCGCCGCGAAGGCCGGCCTTGTCGGCATGTCGAAGAGCCTCGCGCAGGAACTCGCAACGCGCGGCATCACGGTGAACTGCGTCGCCCCCGGTTTCATCCGCACCGCGATGACCGACGTTCTGCCCGATGCGCAAAAGGACGCGCTCAATGCGCGCATCCCGATGGGGCGGATGGGTGAAGGCGGCGATATTGGCGCAGCCGTCGCCTATCTCGCCAGCCGCGATGCGGGCTATGTCACGGGGCAGACGCTGCACGTGAACGGCGGCATGGCGATGCTGTCCTGAAGCCGGTGTTGCGCGCCGGGGCTCTCCTCGCGCTGGCTGCGGCCGGGGCCGTGCCCTGCGCGGCGATGGCCCGCGCGCCCCAGGCGCTCGCCTGCGCGGTGATCGCCGCGCCCGAGGGGCTCGATGCCCAGCTCGCCGATACCATGCTCACGCTCGATACAGAGCGCAGCAAGCCCGCGCTTGATGCCCTTCATGCGCTGGTAGATCGCTGCGCTGCGGACCAGTTCCTGAATGACAAGCAGCGCGAGGCCTATTTCGGCTACGCACTGGGCCGCATGGCGCGCGATGGGCTGGATGCGCGGCTGGGGGCGGAAGGCATCGGCTCGGCCCTGATCGACAAGGCGCTCGATATCGGCCCCGGCAATGCCAACAATCCTGCCACCCAGGTGACACAGGGCGATCTGCGCCGTGTCGCCAATGCGCTGACCGAGGCGGGCAAGGATCCGGCCAAGGTAACCCCTGTCGGCTGGGCGCTCATCACCGCGTGGATTGCCGCGACAGCGCAGATGTTCGATGCGCAGCGCGTGCTGGACTGAACAGCGCCGCCGGGCCCGCCGTTTTCGCGACATTTATGCACAGGTTCGGGTTTCGGAAAGCTGCATACGCTTGCCCGCGCCGGGGCGCGCGTTAAGGAAGATAGTCCAGCAACAACCCGTTCCCGCCTGCGATTCCATGCGCGCGGGAATGCCAGCGACACGGCCCTGAATGGTTCTTATGCGAACCGGCCCGGGCAGGGGACACGAGACGACAATGAAGGCCACGATCGAACGCGCGACCTTGCTACGCTGCCTGTCCCATGTGCAATCGGTGGTGGAACGGCGCAACACCATCCCGATTCTCTCCAACGTGCTGATCGAGGCTTCACCTGATGGCTCGGTCAGGCTCATGGCGACCGATCTGGATCTCCAGATCATTGAAATCATGCCCGCGCGCGAAGTG
>CANGJB010000057.1 GCA_947453945.1 Sphingomonadaceae bacterium | reverse complement strand
CAGATGACAGTTTGGCCATCATTGGCGAAGGCACCGCCCGCCGCGCGATCTGCGCTTGCCAAGGCTGATGCGCTGGTACTTTCCTCGGATTATGAAGGTGTTCCGGCAGTTATTGCAGAAGCGCTCGCGGCTGGCCTGCCGATTGTGACCACCCGCTGCAGCGTGAGCATAGAAGACATGCTGGGCGGCGGGCGGTTCGGCCTCACCGTGCCTGTGGGCGATGCCGCCGCGCTGGCCCGGGCCATGGCGGACATTGCCAAGTTGAAATTTGACGTGGACGGCGCGCGCGATCAATCACGGCGGTTCACCGTAGAGATAGCTTCGCATGGCTATCGCGCCCTGATGGAGGGCCTCGCCCGTGCTTAACCCCGATGGCGAGGCGGGCTCCTCGAAGGATATTGCCGCAATGGTTCCACCCGAAGCACTGACCGAAACCACCGTGCTGCCGCCAGTGCTGCCTGGCGCCCTTCCCGGAGCACTGCCTTCCACCGCGCCGCTGGAGCGCAGCTTGCGCAAGTGGAGCGGCTGGGTGGGCCCGGTGATTTCGGTCGCCATCCTCGTCGCGGTGCTGTGGCAGCTGCGCAAGATCGACTGGAGCCAGGTCTGGTCCATCGTGCCGACATCGCCGCTGATCTGGCTGGTGCTGGCGGCCAGCTATTTCGCCGGGCCGGTGGCGGACTGGATCATCTTCCGCAAGCTTTGGGGCATTCCGCCTTCGGGCATTTTCCCGCTGCTCAAGAAGCTCGTCGGCAACGAGCTGCTGCTGGGCTACGTCGGCGAAGTCTATTTCTACGACTGGGCGCGGCGCCATGTGAAGATGGAAGGCTCGCCGTTTGGCGCGGTGAAGGACGTGGCGATCCTTTCGGCGCTGGCGGGCAATATCATGACCGTGCTGCTGCTGATCTTCACCTGGCCGATCATCAGCAAGCTGGGCCTTGATGGCGCGGGCAGCACCGATGGGCACGTGCTGGCGACCTCGATCGGCGTGGTGTTGGTCACTTCGCTGGTCATCATGTTCTTCCGCAACGGGCTGCTCAGCCTGCCGAAGGCCGATCTGGGCTTCGTGTTTGTGGTCCACACTTTCCGCATCGTGGCCAATACCGGGCTTTCCGCGCTTGCCTGGCATCTGATCCTGCCCGGCGTGGGGATTGGTTCGTGGCTGATGTTTGCGACAGTTCGCCTGCTTCTGTCGCGACTGCCGCTCATTCCCAACAAAGATATCGCGTTCGCCGGAATATCCACGCTGCTCGTCGGCAGTCAGGTTCAGACAAGCGACATGATTGCCATGATATCGCTCCTGATCGTGGCAACGCATGTTGTGTTGTTCATGGGCTTGATTTTGCTTGATCTGGTGCAGAAGGAGAAGAACGCTTGAAAAAGGCCATCTTCCTTGGCGGAGCACTTGCGCTGCTCACGGCGGCAGGACCAATCCCCTCAACGCCTGACCTTGGCAAGGCCGAAGGCCAGTGCCGGCCGGGTGAAAGTGGGTCGGCGTTCCTCGTCGATCTGATCGGGCTCAAGGACCGGACCGGCCGGCTGAAGCTGGAGGTCTACCCGGCCAACGACGCGGACTTTCTGGCCGACGACAACGTGCTGGTGATGGCGGGCAAGACATTCCGCCGGGTGGAAGTTGCCGTCCCCGCCGATCCCACTCCGCGCCTGTGCGTGCGCCTGCCCGGCCCCGGCAAATATGCCGTGACCGTGCTGCATGACCGCAATGCTGACCGCAAGTTCAGCCTGAGCCAGGACGGCTTCGGGTTTTCCGCCAACCCCAAGCTCGGCTGGTCGAAGCCCAAGGCCAGCGCCGTGGCCGTCAACGCGGGCGGCGGGCTGACCACGTTGCGCATCGTGATGAATTACCGTACCGGCCTGTTCTCGTTCGGGCCGCTCAAGAGGTCGTGAGGAAGCTCGTCCCATGAAGCTCGTTGATGTCTGCGCCTTTTACGCCCCCAAGGGCGGCGGTGTACGCACTTACGTTGATCGCAAGCTGAAGGCTGGCGCGGCGATGGGCCACGAAGTGGTGGTCATCGCGCCGGGCGAGGAAACGCGCGTGGAAGAACGCGGGCCGAACGCGCGGATCGTCTGGCTGAAAAGCACGCTGTTTCCGCTCGATTTCAACTACCGCTATTTCAGCGATGTGCCAGCCTTGTATGAAGCGCTCGACCGCGAGGCGCCTGACATGGTCGAGGCATCGTCGCCCTGGCGCAGCGCGAGCCTTGTGGGCGATTGGCCGGGCAAGGCACCGCGCGCGCTGATCATGCACGCCGATCCGCTTTCGGCCTATGCCTACCGCTGGTTCGACGGGGTGGCCCCGCGCCCGGTGATCGACAAGGCGTTTGACCGCTATTGGCGGCACTTGCGCAAGCTCGACACGCAGTTCGAGATGATCGTGAGCGCGAGCCAGGGGCTTTCGCAGCGGCTGACGAACGGCGGGCTCGGCGGCGTGGTGACCAATCCGATGGGCGTCGATCCGGGCGTGTTTGCGCCGACCTTGCGCGATGCGCAGATGCGCAAGGGCCTGTTGGAGCTGTGCGAGCTGCCCGAGGAGGCGACCCTGCTGATCGGCGTGGGCCGTTTCGCGCCGGAAAAGCGCTGGCCGATGCTGGTCGATGCGGTGACGGCCGCGGGCACACACCGGCCGGTGGGCCTCGTGCTGGCCGGGCAAGGCCGCGATCACAAGGCGATCGAGCGGCGCATCGCCGGAAACCCCCATATCCGCATCCTTGCCCCGATCACCAACCGGGGTGAACTCGCGCGCGTGATGGCCAGCGCCGATGCGCTGGTGCATGGCTGCGAGGCGGAAACGTTTTGCATGGTGGCCGCCGAAGCGCGCGCCAGCGGGTTGCCGCTGATTGCGCCGGACGAAGGCGGCGCTGCCGATCAGGCGCGCGCATCCGGCGGATGGATTTACGAATCCGGCAGCGCCGCGGCGGCGGCTGAAATCATCGTGGAATACTGCATCGCCCGGGAAACCGGCCTCGACGGGCCGCGCGCCGATCTGCCTGCGCCGCGCACGATGGACGACCATTTCGCCGAACTTTTCGCGACTTATGAGCGCCTTGTGCGCGAACAGCACAGCAAACCGGACCCCCGCCGCGCCGCCTGACCTTCCCGGTCTGCCGCGCGGGCCGCATCGCATCAACGAACCCCAAACAAGAAACGGCGGCCGGGTCACCCCCGGCCGCCGTCTTGTCTGGCAATCGGCCTGCGATCAGAACTTGATCGAGGCGTCGAGACCGAAAGTGCGCGGCATGTTGAAGTTGCCGTAATCGCCCAGGACGTTGCCGTTGTTGCCGACCACGACAACGTTGGTGTTCGCCGGGCCGCTGGCCTGGACAGCGGGAAGGCTGTTCGACGGATCGCGGCGGTAGACGAACTGGTTGTTGAACACGTTGCGGCTCCACAGGCCGATGTTGAGCTTGTTGGCAGCGCCGCCAAGCCCGATATCGAGAAGTGACAGGCGTGCGTTGACGATGAAGCTCGCATCGGCCTTCGTCGCGAACTGGTCGAAGCTCTGCGTTGCCTGTGCATAGTTGGCATCGACGTGCAGCTTGGGGCGGGCGCCGCCAAGAACTTCGGGCAGGTCGTAATCAACCGATGCGCTGGCCGCATTGCGCGGCGTGTAGACGATGTAGAACTTCTGCAGCACGGTCGTGCTGTAGAGCGAAGCGCCCGTGCTGCTGAACTGCGTATACGTCACCGGCACAAGCGGAATGTCGGTGTAGGTATAAGCGTAAGAGAGGTTCACGGTCAGGTGGTTCACCGGCTTGAGCGTGAGGTCCGCTTCCACACCGCGGATCTTGGTGGTGCCCGGGGCGTTGAAGGTCACGAGGTTGTTGAAATTGCCGGTCGCCGTGGGCTGGATCGTCGAAAGATCAACCTGGCTGCCCTTGCGCTCCATCATGTAGGCAGCAAGGTTGAAGCGGGCATGACGGTCGAACAAGTCGGCCTTCAGCCCGATTTCGTAGCTCTTGACGTCTTCCGGGTTGAATGCCCGATAGTCAGACGTGCGCGAGCTGGCGCCACCGGCGCGATAGCCGGTTGCATACTTGGCATAGCCATGGAGATCGTTGTTGAAATCGTAGGCGACCGTGACCAGCGGGTTGAACCGGCGCCACTTCTTGTCGAGCGGCAGGTAGCCGTTCAGCGCAGCGACATCCGGCTTGGCGCGGTAGTCGGTGTTGCGCGAATAGATCAGCTCACCCTTCTTATCATCCCAGGTGTAGCGGCCACCGACCGTGATGTGGAGCTGTTCGGTTGCATTCCAGGTGGCTTGGCCAAAGGCCGCAAAGCTCTTGGAACGAACCCGAGATGCGCGGTCGATCGAACAACCGTTCACGGCCATGCCGACGAACTCGGGCGTATCGGCGGTGCAGAACGGGATGGAGACGTAAGTCGCTTCCGTGGGCGTGTTGTAGATCACGCGCATCGAGTTCGGCGTGGCCGCGGTATCGTTCACGTTTTCGATGAAGTAGTAGAGGCCGGCAACGTAATCGACCGAGCCGATGGTGCCCAGCGCCTGCAGTTCCTGGCTGAACTGGCGCTGATGCAGGTCGGCAAGGCTGTAGCGGCTGAAAGTGCAGTTTGCCGGGCCGGTGGCCGTGCAATCCGGACGGTAGTTAACCACCGGGACGCGGTGGGCGCCGCCCGAGTTATCCCACTGCTGGACATCCACCCCGCGCCATGCGGTGATCGAGCGGACTTCGACTTCCGGCGAGATCTTCCACTTGAGGACGTTGGTGAAGCCGTGCGTCTTGTCGAAGCTGCGCTGCTGCGGAACGCCGATATCGGCCGTGCGCATCAGGGTATCGCCATTCACCACAACGCCCGGCATCAGCGGGCGAACTGTGCCCTGCGTACCGACAAAGGCGGTGCCGGGGGTGGTGCAGGAGCTACCGGCGGGTATCGCCAGCGGTGCAGCGTTCGTGCCGCCGCTCAGGCAGTTGTTGGGGTTGTAGTTGAGCAGCTGGCTGTAGAACGGCGTGTTCTCATCGCGAGCGACGTCATACGAGAAATCGTTGGTAAGGCCCGCGAACGGGCTCCAGCGCACGGCGGCGCGGAAGCCCCGGCGATCGAACAGACCCCAGCCTTCCTGACCCGACATCGGATTCTTGGTGATGGGATCCTGATGCTGGTAGACGCCATCGAGCTTGACCGAAAAGCCCTTCACTTCGGGCAGATTCAGGTGGATCGCGCCGCTGCGCGACCCGATGTTGCCGATGCTGGCATCAACGCTGCCGCCGAATTCGCCGGTGGGTGCCTTCGAGATCAGCGAGAGCGCGCCGCCTTCGGTGTTGCGGCCAAACAGGGTGCCCTGCGGACCCTTGAGCACTTCGACGCGTTCGATATCGAACAGGCCGGTGTTGAGGCCATGCTGGCGGCCCAGATAGACGCCGTCGATATAGATGCCAACGCCCTGTTCGCGGGCGGGCTGATTTGCATCGAGCGGAACGATGCCGCGGATGCCGATGGTCAGCGCGGACTGGCGCGCTTCGAAGGTCGCGACGCGGAGGCTCGGCACACCGCCGTCGGCGAGGTCAAGCAGGCTCTGCACCCGGCGCTCGCGGATGGTTTCTGCGTTCATCACCGAGATCGAGATAGGGGTCTTCTGGAGGTTGGTCTCGCGCTTGGTGGCGGTAACCACGATTTCCTCGATCCGCACGCCATCGGGCAGGCCGACTGCAGGGGCGGGCGCAGCTTCGGATGCATTCGGCTCGGCCGCAGCGAACGCAGGCGATGATGCGAGTGCGAGCGAGCCCACACCGGCCAGCAGGCCAGCGCGAATGGTATTAGCGAGTTTCATGATTAACCTCAGTTAGACAGGTTCAGGCCCCGGATGACTGGTCTCTAGGGAGGTTGAGTGACGCTTTTCTGACATTCCGACATTGAACTGTAACAAAAAAATGGCGGATTTCCGTGGGTTTTAAGCAACTGTGACAAAACAACCACGAAACAATTGCGTGCTGGCCCGCAGAATCATCGAGGCTTGCAAATCCGTTTTTTCTGGATTCCCCGGCCACCGGGGATTCGGGTCTGATGGTATCTTCGAGCCACCGCCCAGGTGCGACTCCGCGCGGACAGCAGACCTGATCCGGAAGCCGCCTCCCGCCGCGGCACAAAACGGCCAGTGGCGCTGCGGCCACGCTTCGTCGCAAGGAGCGGCCCCGGGGGGTTGGATGAAGGCGCTTTGCCTGCGCTAGCTCCCTTTGGGATCGCCAGCCGTTCAGGAATTGATCGAACAATGATAATCAATCGGCGCCAGTTTGCCGGCGCCCTCGCCGGAACCGTCGCCTCGCTCGCGCTGCCGCGTGAGGGCCTGCGGGCGCAGGACACCGAACTTCCCGGTGGCACCTTCTGGGGCACCGTACCTGTGCCCGATGCCGATCTTGCCACTGTGCAGGGTGCGCCCGTCAGCATCGCGCGCTCCGGAATTCTCCCGCTCCTGCCGCGTGCGCTGGCGGCGCTTGATCGCCACAGCGCGGTGATCGCGGTGCGTGACCGCATCGGCATTGTCGATTTTTCGCAACCCTCGCGCGAGGCGCGCTTCCATATCGTCGATCTGGCGGGCGGCACGGTCTCGGTCCCGCTGCTGGTGGCGCATGGCAAGGGATCGGACCCGGCGAATCGCGGGATTGCGGAGCATTTCTCTAATCAGATGGGATCCGACGCGTCTTCGCGGGGCAGCTATGTGACGGGCGAACTCTACTACGGCCGCCACGGCCGCTCGCGCCGACTGGTCGGGCTCGAACCCGAGAACGACCGGGCGATGGAGCGCGGCATTGTGATCCATGCCGCCAGCTACGTCGATCCATCGCTAGTCGCAGTGCAGGGCCGAATCGGCCGCAGCCAGGGCTGCTTTGCAGTGAACCCGCGCGTGATCGCGCAAGTGCTCGAACAGCTCGGGCCGGGCCGCCTGCTCTTCGCGGCTACCTGACTGGGCGCTTACAAGCCTCCCGGTTCCCGCTCATCCTGAGCTTGTCGAAGGACGAAGGGTGCTCTGGCGTGACCGTCGCGCAAGATGCTTCGACAAGCTCAGCATGAGCGGGTGTGGGGTGGGTTTCAGTTCGGCTTCTTCGCCAGCAGCGCCATCCTGAGGCAACGGCAGACGACTTCGTCACGTTGGTTCAGTGCTTCATGCGCGAAGGTAACGATCCCCGCATCGGGGCGAGACTTGCTGGCGCGCAGTTCCATCACTTCGCTGGTGGCGCGCAAGGTGTCGCCGAGGAACACCGGCTTTGGCATCACCAGCTTGTCGTACCCCAGATTGGCGACGAGCGTGCCGACGGTGGTATCGCCCACCGATAGCCCCACCATCAGCGCGAAGGTGAAAGTGCCGTTGACGAGGATCTGGCCGAACTCGCTGGCGCGCGCGGCCTCGGCATCGATGTGCAGCGGCTGCGGGTTGTGCGTCATCACCGAGAACAAGAGGTTGTCCGTCTCGGTCACGGTGCGGCGGATTTCGTGGGTGAGCTTGTCACCAACCTGCCATTCATCGAAGTAGCGGCCTGCCATTGTCAGTCCTCCTTGGCCTTCTCCACGCGCACCAGCAGCGCATCGACCTGCACTTGCGAGCCCACCGCTACGGTCAGCTCCGCCACCGTGCCATCGAACGGCGCAGTGAGCGCGTGTTCCATCTTCATGGCTTCGAGCACGAGCAGCTTCTGGCCTTTGGTGACGGTGTCGCCTGCGGTGACTTCCACCGCGATGACCTTGCCGGGCATGGGGGCGAGGATGGCGCCGTCTCCGGCGTGGTGGGTGTTCGAGCCTCGCGTTTCGCTTGCCGTGTAACGCCCGGTGTAGCCGAATGCGGAAACGAACACGGCACGGTCAGCGGTGCTTTCGACATTGTACATGCTTCGCAACGAGGGCGAGTACCTGACCCTGTAGTCTCCCGCCGCTGGCTTGCCATTGACTGTCAGAAACACCTCACGTGTAGGCTCTGCGTTGAGCCGAAAACCGGTTGGACCACCGTGATTGTACATCTCGACCAGTTCTTGGGCGGCAAAGGCACATTCGGGTTTGTCCGGCTCTGCATGTAAGTGATCGACACTCCAATGTTGTTCGATGAAGCCAGTGTGGACCTCACCTTTCACGAATGCCGAGCTCAGCAGCAGCGAGGCGACAAACTGCGCATTGTGCTGAACCGGCCAGATTTCGATCTGCTGAAGTGCCGAGCTCAAACTCACGGCGGTCAACGTACGGTCTTCGTCGTGCCAGATCACCTTGGCGATCATCGGATCATAATACGGCGAGATGACGGCACCCTCGTCAATGCCGGTGTCGATGCGAGCGCGCCGACCATAACTGCGCTCGACCTCGTGGCATTCGCCAAGGTCGTCCACCCATTCGCGAGGATAAAGCTCGGTCGGAAGGCGTAGATGCTCCAACCGCCCGATACTCGGCAAAAACCCCTTCGCCGGATCCTCCGCATAAAGTCGCGCTTCCATCGCCCAGCCGTTGATCGAAAGCTCGTCCTGCCGCTTGGGCAGCGGCTCACCACTCGCGACGCGCAGCTGCCATTCGACCAGATCGACGCCGGTGATTTCCTCCGTCACCGGATGCTCCACCTGCAGCCGCGTGTTCATTTCCATGAACCAGATGCGGTCCGCGCGCAGGCCTTCGCTTGCGTCGGCAATGAACTCGATGGTGCCCGCGCCGACATAGTCGACCGCCTTGGCCGCCTTCACCGCCGCCGCGCAGAGCGCCTCGCGCGTCACTTCGTCCATGCCCGGCGCAGGGGCTTCCTCGATCACTTTCTGGTGGCGGCGCTGGAGCGAACAATCGCGCTCGAACAAGTGCACCACATTGCCGTGGGTATCGCCGAAAACCTGCACCTCGATATGGCGCGGCGCCAAGATGTACTTCTCGATCAGCACATGCGCATTGCCGAACGAGGCCGCAGCCTCGCGCTGGCACGAGGCCAGACTATCTGCAAAATCAGCCGCTGCTCCCACCTTGCGCATCCCCTTGCCGCCGCCGCCCGCGACGGCCTTGATGAGGACGGGATAGCCGATCTCGGCAGCGCGCTCCGCCAGGAAGGCCGGGTCCTGGTTCTCGCCCATATAGCCCGGCGTGACGGGCACGCCCGCCGCCGCCATCAGCTGCTTGGCTGCGTCCTTGAGGCCCATCGCGGTGATGCTGGCGGGCTTCGGGCCGACCCAGATCAGGCCCGCATCAAGCACGGCCTGCGCAAATTCGGCGTTCTCGCTGAGGAAGCCGTAGCCGGGGTGGATCGCTTCCGCGCCGGTGGCTTTGGCGGCGGCGATGATCTTCTCGCCCACCAGATAGCTCTCGCGCGCAGGGGACGGGCCGATAAGCACCGCCTCATCCGCCTGCCGCACGTGCAGCGCTTTGGCGTCGGCATCGGAATAGACTGCCACCGTGCGAATACCCATCGCGCGCGCGGTGCGGATGATGCGGCAGGCAATCTCGCCGCGATTGGCGATGAGGAGGGAGGAGATCATGGGCCTAGCCTAAATTCCTCCCCGAGCTAGTCTCGGGGAGGTGGCAGCGCGAAGCGCTGACGGAGGGGGAAATCCGATGCTGAAAGATATCGCGCCGAAACCGCAAACCGGCACCATCGACAAGGCCCGCAAGCTGCGCCGCGAAATGTCGCTGCCCGAGGGCTTGCTCTGGCGCGAGCTCCGCGCGCGACCCGGCGATCTCAAGTTCCGCCGCCAGCACCCGAGCGGGGCCAATGTGCTCGACTTTTTCTGCAACGATGCGCGCCTTGCGATTGAAATCGATGGCGAAAGCCACGGCATGGGCGATCGGCCAACCCGCGATGCGGCGCGCGATGCATGGTTTGCGAAGGCCGGGATCGCAACCTTGCGCATCCCGGCGCGCGAGGTCTTGGCCGATTTGGGGGCCGTGGTTCAGGGCATCGTTGCGGCTTGCACGGAGCGTCTCCCCCTCCACCACCCTGCGGGCGGTCCCCCTCCCCGAGACAAGCTCGGGGAGGAATAAGAACAAATCCCGCCCCGAGCTTGCCTCGGGGAGGTGGCAGCGCGAAGCGCTGACGGAGGGGGAATGCCCCCTCACATCCGGAACACCCCAAACCGGGGCGCCTCCGCAATCGGCGCTTCCAGACACACGCCCAAAGCCAGCCCCAGCACATCGCGGGTCTGCACCGGGTCGATCACGCCGTCGTCCCACAGCCGCGCGGTGGCGTAATACGGGTTGCCCTCGTCCTCGTACTTCTGGCGGATCGGGGCCTTGAACATTTCGGCTTCCTCCGGCGTCCATTTCTCCGCTTCGCGGTGGACCGTTGCCAGCACGCTCGCCGCCTGTTCGCCGCCCATCACGCTGATGCGCGCATTGGGCCAGGTGAAGAGGAAGCGCGGGTCATAGGCGCGGCCGCACATGCCATAGTTGCCCGCACCGAAGCTGCCGCCGATCAGCACCGTCAGCTTGGGCACTTGTGCAGTGGCGACGGCGG
The DNA here is from genome assembly GCA_947453945.1 of Sphingomonadaceae bacterium. GTDB lineage: Bacteria > Pseudomonadota > Alphaproteobacteria > Sphingomonadales > Sphingomonadaceae > Novosphingobium. Next base: position 9,344 of record CANGJB010000057.1, on the reverse strand, counting down.
TGACGAGCTTGGCACCATGCTTGGCAATGCCTTCCGCCTCATACTTGCCACCGACCATGAAGCCGGAGATGTTCTGCAGGAACAGCAGCGGGATGCGGCGCTGGCAGGCAAGCTCGATGAAATGCGCGCCCTTCTGCGCGCTTTCGCTGAAGAGGACGCCGTTGTTGGCGAGGATCGCCACCGGCATGCCCCAGATATGCGCAAAGCCGCAGACCAGCGTGGAGCCGTAGAGCGCCTTGAATTCGTGGAACTCGCTGCCGTCGACGATGCGCGCGATGACTTCGTGGACATCATAGGGCGCGCGCACGTCATCGGGGATAATGCTGTAAAGGTCTTCCGCGTCATACTTCGGCGGGCGCGGCGCTTGGCGCGCGTTCCCCGCGTCAGCTGCCCCGCCGATGTGCGACACGATATCGCGCACAATGGTAAGCGCGTGTTCGTCGTTGTCCGCCAAGTGATCGACCACGCCGGACTTGCGCGCGTGGAGGTCGCCGCCGCCGAGAGCTTCGGCGCTGATTTCTTCGCCCGTCGCGGCTTTCACCAAGGGCGGGCCGGCGAGGAAGATCGTGCCCTGTTCGCGCACGATCACGCTCTCGTCGCTCATCGCCGGCACATAAGCGCCGCCCGCCGTGCAACTTCCCATGACGCTGGCAATCTGGGGGATGCCTTGCGCGCTCATCTGGGCCTGATTGAAGAAGAATCGCCCGAAATGGTCGCGATCCGGGAAGACCTCGGCCTGGTTGGGCAAGTTCGCGCCGCCGCTGTCGACGAGATAGACGCATGGCAGGCGGTTTGCGGCGGCGACTTCCTGCGCGCGGATGTGCTTCTTTACCGTCATCGGGAAGTAGGTGCCGCCCTTCACCGTCGCGTCGTTGGCGAAGATCATGCACTGGCGGCCGGAGACGCGGCCAATGCCGGTGATCATGCCCGCGCCGGGCACTTCATCGCCGTACATGCCATTGGCGGCGAGCTGGCCGAGTTCGAGGAACGGCGAGCCGGGATCGAGCAAGCGCTCGACGCGATCACGCGGGAGCAGCTTGCCGCGTGACACGTGGCGGGCGCGCGACTTTTCATCGCCGCCGAGCGCGGCCTTGGCGACGCGGGCGCGCAGTTCCGCCGCCAGCGCGCGATTGTGCGCCGCGCGGGCCTGCGCCTCAGGGCTCGAAAGGTCGAGATTGGAGGGGAGGACGGGGCCGCTCATTACGCTGCCCCGATGAGTTCGCGCCCGATCAGCATCCGCCGGATTTCGTTCGTCCCCGCACCGATATCGAGCAGCTTGGCATCGCGCAGATAGCGCTCCACCGGCCAGTCCTTGGTGTAACCCGCGCCGCCCAAGGCCTGCACCGCCTCACCCGCCACGCGGAAGGCGGCCTCGCTGCCCAGCAGGATGACGCCCGCCGCATCGAAACGCGTCGTTTGCCCCGCGTCAGCCGCGCGTGCGACGGCGTAAGTGTAAGCCCGGGCCGATTGGAGAGCGACGTACATGTCCGCCACCTTGCCCTGCATCAACTGGAACGCACCAATGGGTTTGCCGAACTGCTTGCGTTCCCGGACGTAGGGGATGACGGTATCGAGGCAAGCCTGCATCAGGCCAAGCTGGATGCCCGCAAGCACCACGCGCTCGTAATCGAGGCCGGACATGAGAACACCGACGCCGCCGTGGAGCGGGCCCATCACGTTTTCCTCCGGCACGAAGCAATCGTTGAACACCAGCTCCGCCGTGGGCGAGCCGCGCATGCCCATCTTGTCGATCTTCTGGCCGATGGAGAAGCCGGGCATGTCCTTTTCGATCAGGAACGCGGTGATGCCCCGGCTCGCCGCTTCGGGCGCGGTCTTGGCATAGACCACGAGTGTATCGGCATAAGTCGCGTTGGTGATCCAGAATTTGGTGCCGTTGAGGCGGAAGCCGCCAGGGACGCTATCGGCCTTGAGCTTCATCGAAACGACGTCCGAACCGGCACCCGCTTCCGACATCGCGAGGCTGCCCACGTGTTCGCCGGAAATCAGCTTCGGCAGATACTTGGCCTTCTGCTCGTCACTCCCCCAACGGCGGATCTGGTTGACGCAGAGGTTGGAATGCGCGCCGTAGCTGAGGCCGACCGAGGCCGACGCGCGGCTGACTTCCTCAACCGCCAGCACGTGATCGAGATAGCCGAGGCCAAGGCCGCCCCATTCCTCCTCGACCGTGATGCCGTGCAGGCCAAGCGCGCCCATCGCGGGCCAGAGTTCGCGCGGGAACCAGTCCTCGGCGTCTACCTTGGCGGCCAGCGGGGCGATTTGCTCGTCGGCAAAGCGGGCCGCCGCATCGCGGATCATCATGGCGCTTTCGGGCAGGCCGAAATCAAGCTCGGGGGTAGCACGCATTTTTTATCAGACTCCTCAATCCGCCGTGCAGTCTATGGGATTTGGCAGCTTCGGAAAAATTGAATTTTCGCGCGGCGTACTATAGGAAAAACCTATGCTCAGCCGCCGCCAGCTTCGCCAGTTCCTTGCGCTTGTCGATACCGGCTCGTTCACCGCGGCGGCGCGCCAGCTCCATGTCGCGCAGCCCACGCTTTCCGCCGGGATCGCGGAGCTGGAGCGCACGCTTGGCGCGCCGGTCATCCTGCGCGAACGGCGCGCGCTGCGGCTGACAGAGGCGGGCAACCGGCTGCTCATCCATGCCCGCGCGATAGAGCGCGAGTTCGGCCTTGCCGAACGCGGCGTGCTGGCCGCGCCCGCCCCTGCCCCGCCGCTGCGGCTGGGTGTGCTCTCCTCGATCGCCACGCGCATGGTCGCCGGTATGGCCGCGCGCTTTGCTCCGGGACGCCTGACGCTGACCGAAGCGGCTGACGCGGACCTCAGGCGGCGGCTGGCCGAGCACCGGCTCGATGCGCTGCTGACCACGCTGCACGGCGCGGAAGCGGGCGCGGAGGTGCTGCTGGAGGAAGGCTATGCGATGATCCTGCCCGCCGCGCACCGCTTTGCCGGGCGCACCCTGCTCCTGCCGGAAGAGCTGGCGGGTGAGACGATGATCGCGCGCCGGTCTTGCGAGATCCTGGCGGAGACCAGCCGTTTTTTCACCGCGCGCGGGGTGCGGCCGCATTTCGCTTTGCGCAGCGTCAATGAGGACCGCTGCCTCGCGCTGGTGGCAGCTGGCGCGGGAGTGACGACCGCGCCGGTCTCGCTCGCCGGGGCGGGAACCGTTGCGGTGCCGCTGCAAGGCTATGACTATCGCCGCCGGATCGGGCTGATCGTGGCGGGCGGGCAGGAAGCGCTGGTGGCCGCCAGCAGCCTCGTGCCGATAGTGCGCGAAGGGCTGGCGGCGGAGGACTGATCTGCTCGATTCCGGGGCTATCCCGGCTTGCGAAACAGGGCGGCGGCATGACACCGACAGGACCATGCCTGCAGCCAAGCCCCCTTCCCCAGCCCCTTCTCCGGCGCGCCGGATTGCACTGCTCAACGTGAAATACAGCCCCAATCTGGGCGACGGGCTCCTCTCCGAATGCCTTGAGGCGGAGCTGGCGCGCACATTCCAGTCAATCGCGCCGGGGACCGAGGTGTTCTCGATCGACCTTGCCGGGCGGCGGGCCTATCCGCCCATCGCCCCCAGCCGCCGCGCCGCGCTGATCGCGGTGCTGGAGGCGCTGCCTGCCACTGCGCGGGGGCTGGCCACAAGGCTTGCGCTCACCGCGCTGGTGCGGCTGCGGCTGGGGCGGCACGTGCGTGCGCGGCTGGCGGGATGCGATGCCGTGGTGCTGGGCGGCGGCAATCTGCTGACCGATGCCGATCTCAATTTCCCGATGAAGATTGCCGGCGCGCTGGGGCAAGCGGTCCGGCTGCGCCTGCCGGTCGCGGTCTATGGTGTGGGGGCCAATCGCCAGTGGTCGGAGGCCGGGCGGCACTTGTTTGGCCGTGCGCTGGGGGCAGCGAAGCTGGCCTATGCCGCAGTGCGCGATGCGCGCAGCCAGGCGGCGTGGCGTGATCTGCTGGTCCCGCAAGGGGTGCGCCCGGCGGTGCTGAGCGGCGATCCCGGGCTGCTCGCCAGCTGTCATTTTCCGCGACCGCCGCTGCCGTTCGATGCGCCGCTGGCCGGCCTGTGCGTCACCGCGCCGATGGCCCTGCGCTACCACGCCACGGGAGGAGACGTACCCAGCGCCGCCGAAGCACGGGCCGCGCTTGATGCCTGGTATGGGGAAGCGGCACGCGCGCTGGTGCAAGCGGGCTTTCGCGTCGCGCTGTTCACCAATGGCAGCCCGGAAGACCGCGACTATCTCGACGCCATGGGCCCGGCCTGGATTCTGGCCGCCAAGGGGCCGGTGACCATGACCAATCCCTTCGCCGACCCGGGCGAGATGACCTGGTTCATCGCGGGGTGCCAGCTTGTCGTGGCGCACCGGATGCATGCCTGCATCGCTGCGCATTCCTTTGCCATTCCCACCATCGGCCTGCGCTGGGACGTGAAGCTCGACAGCTTTTTCGCGCTGGCCGGGCGCGGGCATTGCATTGCCGATACCGCATCGCTCGATGGCCCGTCGCTGACTGCGCTGGCGCGCCGTGCGGTGGCCGAAGGCGTAGACCGCGCGGCGCTGGAAAACCTCATTGCCAGCACGCGCGGCGATATCGCGCGCATGGCCGCCGCGCTCGCCCGCGCGATGCAGCCGGCCAAGGCTGCAGCATGAGCGCAGCGCCCGGCCAGATCGTGGTGATCAACGATCTCTCGCACCCGATGGGCGGGGCAAGCGCGCTGGCGGTCCTTTCGGCGCGCCACTTTGCCGGGCGCGGCTTGCGGGTCGCCATGCTGGCGGGCGATGTGCCCGATCCGGCGCTGGTGGCAGCCGGTATTGCGGTGACCGGCCTTGGCCAGGCGCGGCTGCTGGGGCAAGGCGAGGCGCTGCGGGGCTCTGCGCTGCTCAGCGGCCTGTGGAACCGCGCGGCAGCCCGCATGATCGCCGCATGGATCCGCGCCAACGATACGTCGGACACGGTCTATCACCTCCACGGCTGGTCGCAGATCCTTTCCCCATCCGTGTTTGCAGCGCTGGCGCCAGTGCGCAGCAGGATGGTGATTTCGGCGCACGATTTCTTCCTCGCCTGCCCCAACGGCGCATTCACCAACTTTGCCAGCGGCGCGCCCTGCCCGCACACGGCGCTTTCGCGCGCCTGTCTGGCCGAACCATGCGACCGGCGCGCCCGGGCGCACAAGGCGTGGCGGGTGCTGCGCCACGTGGTGCAGCGCCGGGTCTATCAGCCCCGCAGCTCGCCCCCGGTGCTGGCGATCCACGCCGCGATGCGCCCGATGCTGGCGCGCGCGGGCATTCCGGCGGAGGCGGTCCATCCGCTGCCCAACCCGGTCACACCGTTCAGCGAGACACGCATCCCCGCAGAGCGCAATGCCGAAGTGCTGTTCGTGGGCCGGATCGAGGCGACCAAGGGCGCGGACCTCGCGCTGGCCGCCGCGCGCCGTGCCGGGATGCCGATCCGCCTTGTGGGCGACGGCGCGGACCGTGCGCGGCTCGCTGCCGAATACCCCGAGGCGCGCTTTTCCGGGCGCCTTCCGCCGCCTGAGATCGGCGCGCTAGCGGCTGCGGCGCGGGTGCTGGTGATGCCCAGCCGCTATCCCGAACCATATGGCCTCGTCGCGATGGAAGCCGCGCTTGCAGGGCTGCCGGTGATCCTGCCGCCCAGCGCGCTGCTTGCGCCCGATCTGGTGGCGGCGGGCGCGGGGATCGCGGTCGATCCGCGCGATACGGCGGCCTTTGCGGCGGCGCTGGCGGGGCTGAGGACGGATGATGCGCGCGTGGCCGGCATGAGCCATGCGGCCTTCACCGCAACACGCCACCTTGCGCTATCGCCTGATAGATGGATCGACTGCCTGCTTGCGCACTATGCCGCGCGGCTGGATGCAGCGCCCGGGCAGGTTCAGGCGGAAGCCATATCCCCAACCGCATCGGGATCGAAGCTGATCGCGGGAAGCGCGGCGGGCACATAAGGCGCAGGTGCCGCGCCCTTGCCGGCAGAGGACCACACCCGCCGGTCAAGCTCGCGGATCGGGCGATAAGGGTTGGTCCGGGCGAGCTGGCGCACATGCTGCACCTTGATCGGCACGATCACGAGGCTGAGCGCTGCCAGCACCACCGCCCAGCGCCACAGATCGAATTGTCCGCTCTGGATCGCGGCCATGAACTCCGCATACGTCAGCCAGATTGCCAGCGCGCCGAGCAGTTCGGAACTACGCTGGCCCGGCAAGGCCAGCAGCATGAACATGGCCAGGAAGAAAGCGCCGCTTCCGGCCATCTCCAGCGAAAGGCGGTCGGTGACGTAGCCGGCGGTCAGCGCAAAGGCGATCAGCAGCGCCGCGATTCGGGCGAAGCTGGCCACGTGGCCGGGCGTGATGCGGAAGAGCAGAGCGTCCATGCAGGGCACCATGCATCGCCGCAGTTCAAAGAACGCTTTCGCCCATTGGTTAACCCGGCGCCAACGCAATGCTCCAGGGCCGACCGCCTTAAAGAGATTGCTCAGATACGGGCCTAATTGCGCGTCCGAGGGTTTGCAAAGGATGATACCCCCGGGGCGCCGTACGGAAGCGGCGCAGGATCAGGGATCGGGCAATGGCCAAGGCAGGCGGGGCCGGCAGGGGGCAACACAGGCAGATGGAGGGCGGGCATTCCGCTTTGCACGGGCGCCGCCGCGTGTTCTCAATCGGCCTGCTGGGCCTCGTTGCGCCCTTTGCGCCCGCGCAGGCGCAGACCACGGTCGATCCCCGGATGGAGCGCGATACGGTGGGCTCGCGGGCCCGGCCCGAGGTGGAGACCACCGGCGCGCGCCTTGGCACCTTGCTGGTTTCGCCAAGCTTCGGGATCGAGGCGGACGCGACCGACAATGTCTATGCGCGCGGCGATGCAAAGCGCGGCGATGTGGCGGTGGTGCTCCTCCCGGCGCTAGCGGTGCGCTCGCAGTGGTCGCGCCATGCACTGGGGCTCTCGGCCGAGGGCGCGATCAAGCGCTATGCCAAGCGCACCACCGAAAACGTGGAGACATATGCCGCCAAGGTCGACGGGCGGCTCGATGTTGCGGCTGACACGCGCCTTTCCGGGGATGTCGGCATGGCCCGGCGGATCGAAGCGCGGGGCACCAACGGCGATACGCTGTTCGGCGCAGCACCGATTGCCTTCACCGTGTTGTCTGGCGGCGCGGAGATCGAGCAGTCGTTTGCGCGCCTCCGGCTGACACTGGGCGGGCGCTATGAACGCTTCCGCTATCAGGACCGCGAACTGGCGGGCACGGTGATCGACTTGTCCCCGCGTGACTTCGAGGCGCTTTCGGGATCACTGCGCGCGGCGATCGGGGTTGGCCCCGGCGTTGCGGCGTTCGGCAGCCTTGCATTCAACCGCAACCGCTACCTCGTCCCACCGATCGGGCCGAGCCGCGATTCGCACGGGATGACCGCGCTGGCCGGCCTCGCCTTCGGGCTTAACCGGCTGCTGCAGGGCGAAATCGGCGTGGGCTGGGTGCGGCAGGAGTTTACCGCACCCGTTTTCCCGCGCGTGAGCGGCCTTGCTTACACCGCGCAGCTCAGGTGGAGCCCGACGCGCCTCACCACGCTGCGGCTTTCCGGGGGGCGCAGCTTCCAGCGTTCACCGATTGCCGGGATCGCGGGCATACAGCAGCACGAGGTCGCGCTGTTCGCCGAACACGAACTGCTGCGCACGCTGATCCTGCGGCCCTCGCTGCGCTACACGGCCTCCAATTTCCAGGTGCCGCAAGGCGCGGAGACCCGGCAGGAGCGCTTTTTCACGGGCGCCTTCGGCGTGAGCTGGCGGCTTTCCCCGCAATTCGAGCTGACGGGCGAATACGCGCACAGCCTTGGCCGCAATTCGGGCGTGGCCAACCCGGGCCGCGCCTATGACCGCAACCGCGTGGCGGTTTCGCTGCGCTGGCGGCTCTGAGGCGCGGGCGATGGCGACACGTCTGGACGCCAGCGATGCAGGGCCCGTGCTTGCGCCCAAGCCCGAACTGACCTCCGCATGGGCCGCTGGGCCGCGCGCGCTGGCGCTGCGTTCGGTGCTGGCGCTTCTGTTTCTTGCAGCGTTCGGCGCGGGGCTCACGCTGTTGGCACCTCGGCCAGCCGGGCCTGCGGTGCGCTTTGCGCTGCCGCCTCCGCTGCCCGATCCTGCCGCGCTGCTGCCCTACCTTCCGGAAACCGCGCGCAGCGCCAATGCGGCCATGCCAATCTCGCCGCCCACCGCGCCCGCTCCGCCGTTCCGACTGGGCAGCGCAGATGCCGGGATGCAGGCGCGCGCACTCGATTGCCTTGCAGCTGCTGCCTGGTACGAAGCGGGGGACGATCCCCCGGGTGAGCGGGCCGTGGTGCAAGTCGTGCTCAACCGCGCGCGGCATCCGGCCTTCCCGGCCAGCGTGTGCGGCGTGGTGTTTCAGGGATCGGAGCGCGCCACGGGCTGCCAGTTCAGCTTCACGTGCGATGGATCAATGCAGGCGCGCCATCCCGGCGCTGCGGCTTGGGCGCGGTCGCGCGCTGTGGCGGCGGCGGCGCTTGGCGGCGCGGTCGATCCGCGCGTAGGGCTGGCGACGCATTATCACGCGGACTATGTGGTGCCGGTATGGCGCAGCGGCTTGGTGAAGCTTGCGCAAGTGGGGCTTCACTTGTTCTATCGCTGGCCCGGCACCTGGGGATCACCTGCCGTGCTGCGCGGCGCGGCTGGCGGTGAAGAACCGCGCATCGTCCTGCTGGCCGCAATTTCGGCCGCGCATGGCGGGGACGTGGCGGCATCGGGCGACGGCACGGCGGGCACGGCCACGCCGGGCGGAGCTGCCGCGCCGCTCGCCTATCTCCCCCTCGACGATGCGGACGGCACGGCCCAAGCCGGGCCGCGCGCCGCAACGGGCAAACCTTTGCCAGCGCAGGGCAGTGCTGGCGAGGGCAACAGCGCCCGCATCGTGCTGGTGTTCGATCCGGCGGCCTTTCCCGGCTCTTATGCCTTGCGCGCGCTCAGCGCCTGCGCAGAGCGGGAGCGCTGCGCCGTGGTGGGTGAGCTGCGGGATGCGGCGCCCGGCCAAAGCCCGGGCTTCGTCTATGTGCGAGACCGGCGGACGGGCGCGGAAGGCGCCTGGTGGGATTGCGCCGCCCTCCCCCGTGCCAACCCCTCGCGCTGCTTGCCAAAGGGCAGCGCATTGGCCCGGCTGCTGGCCGATTGGCGCTAGAGCGGGATGACATTACGTTGATGCGTAGCCGGAGTTGACGAAGTAGTTGGCACATTCTTGCGGGCTGAAGGCATCGAGCAATGATCCGATGCGGCGCCAGGTGTTTTCAGCGGTTCGTTCGGAGGCCTTTCGCAGCAGGTGTT